>JBGPIK010000043.1:0-26168 GCA_041484845.1 Binatia bacterium
GCCAATAGCTGAGCGGAAGTATCAAGCTCGTTATCATTGCGATGGATATAGTTCCAACCATAGTAGACATTGAGGCGCCAGCCTGAAGTCCAGGCCGTGTGCAGGCTGTTGCGCACGATGCCGATCGAGTCGATGGTGTCATTTAGGAGCATGCCATCCTGAAGCGACAAAGGTTGCCGCCCTATCGAAAAGCCGTAGTCCAGAGAGTTACGGTCGTAAAAGTCGAGCTTAGGAAACAATTGGCCGAAGTCTCCCTCGAAAAAGAGCATGGCGAGGTTACCGTCAGCGCGCCCTTTAAACCCGGCATCGGAATCGAATTGATAGCCAAAATACTTTCCATTCCGGTCCAACGGGCGCAAGCCCAACAGCACGCGCTCCGTCCCCGTTAACTGTAGATTGGCGAAAAGATCCAAGCGGTTCGCCCATTCCGAGAACCGATTCTTGCCATCGCTGAAAGTTTGCACGGCGGTTCGGTAATCGCCGAACAATACCAGGGACGGTTGCCAAACAGCACCGGTCGGAAGAGTAATTCCCTTCTGCAGATTACCAGCACCCAAGAAGGGATCGCCCAATTCGAGCAGTGGCGGCGGCCTCTCCAGAGTCTTATCGAGCGGAATCGGCTGATCAGAAAGACGGCTGCCGCCCATATCGGCAGCGTTCTGCGCCCGAAGGGGCGACTCGTTCATCACTAAGATAAATGGAAGAATCACAAGGGTGCTGAGGATGCCCAGGGTCCTAGTGGCGAGGCGATGTCGCATCCGCAGAGTAGCCTTCATACGGGTCACTTGTTGTCACTCACTTGCAACGGGACGTCCCGCTCCCACAACACCTGGTATCCCGCGATAACGCCTGCGCCGACTTGCCTTGGACTCATGGAAAAATCAAAACCGACGATCTGAATCACGTTCAGCAGATTAATCGGGATCATTCCTGCAATGAGTTTCACGTTAGCCTTGTACGGACCCGTCGAACCTTTGAGGTCGTCCGCAGAGACAGTATACGTCGCCCAGCGCTCGCCAAGCGGTGGAATTCCCCGTTTGTGTTTGCGCGCGGAGGTCGGCTGCCCGGTCAAAATCGCTGGCCGCGTTTCGGGACGGGCGTAAGGGAGAGCGTCTACCGAAATGTTAGTCGGCGCTACCTGTTCGCGGTCGCCGCCGTGAACCATGCTGACGATAAACTTGGAGCGCAAACTGAAAGCCTGCGGATCGAGTGGTACGTCTTTGCTATTCACATAGGTCGAGTGCTGATCCCTGATGTCGCCATTGGGATCCCGGTCCCCGGAGCGAAAGACGACCTTGCCTTGGCCATCCGTAACCGTAACCTCCAGATAAACCATGCGCTCGTTGTCGAGCCCCGTCGGAGCATTGTGTCCATCGGTGCCGTTTTGCACGCGGACCCTGAAGCGCAGCCCCGTCTCGTCGGCGCGGTCGACGACGATGTCTTCGAGCCGGTAGCCCACCTGAAGTAATTTTTTCCGCGCCGCCGCCATCTCCTCCAACTTCTTTAGATTCTCGTCGATAATGGCCCGCGCGTCGATGCGGTCGTCGAGAGATGTCCAGCGCGGCGGAAACTTGTACTCCTTCAGCACCTTCTTCTCAAAAGCATCCGTGCCCCAGCCCGCTTGGTAATCGAACGTCAACCATTCACGAATGGTCGCAAGCTCCTGCGCGCGCGTATTATGCGGGAACACTCCCGGGTGGACGACGGAATAGTCCGGACCGACAAATCGGTGGTCGGCCCTTTTGCGCGGTCTCGTCGGTACGCCGCCGACGTTGGCCGCCGGCCCGATAGCGTATCCGGACGGCTTGCCTGGCTCCGTGCTCATGTGGCAGTCCTGACAGATCACACCGTTTTTTGCGGCCGGAGAATTTTTCCATTCACTGAACGCCTCTTCCAGGCGCAGATTGTCCGGCAAAGTTACGTCGTGACACATACCGCAAAAGCCTGCGGTCGAGATGCGCGGATATTTTTCTATATCGGTGTGTATTCCCCGCCCCTGTTGTTTCGGGTCGGTAACAACTCTGTACTGATCCCGGTTTTCCAAAACGCGCTTCAACTCGGCGTTTCCGGTGGGGCCGTAGACGGGTGAAAACAAGCTGCCCTCGACGATTGCCAGCCGGCCGCTTAGTTTACCGTAGTTTTGCTCGAGACGATGACAAACGATACACGTTACACCCTCCCTAGAGGTCGGATGGCGATCCATGCTGCTCATGAACAAAGGCTCGCCCAAGTTCATTCCCACTTGATTATGGCAACGAATGCAGAAATCGCCGAATGTGCCATTGGTAAGTTTAAGGATCAAGCCCTGCATCGCCTGCAACACGGGGCTCAATTGCGAGTAGGAGTGCTGCGACATGGACCATTCGCGGTATTGGTCCGGATGACAAGTTCGGCATACAGTCGCCGACGGATAGCGGTTTTCCACGAACAGTTGTTGATGCGCTTTGGCCGCCTCTAGTTCGACCACCCCACTCTCCTTCGCTGCTGGAGTGTTGGCTTCCTGGGCGGATTTGGCCGGACCCGGAGCGATCAATTCGTTGGCATCCCCGCCTAAAATATCATCGTCCTGTGCAGGCTTTGGAGCGCGCGTCTGTGGATTTTGCTGCGCCGGTTCGCCCGCCAGAGGCAACCGCGGCGAAACAAAGACGCAAAATGAGATCAGTGCAGAGAAGAGTAAAACCGGCCGGTTGAAAGGAACAAAATGACGCTTGCTGGCTTCAGGTTTGGCCATAACATCCTTCCCCACGGTTGATTCCGACACAGAACGCCCGCTCGACTCATTACTGCAAGGACGGTAAAACTGCGTCGCCGAGTTTTTGCGTTTAGGAACGCGAGAGAGACAAACTTTTTCGATTCGAGCCTGAGAATGTCAAAAAACTATGAGGTGGAATCCAGTGATCTCGACAGCGTTGAAGATTTTGCCGAGACCAGCGTTGAAACATTCCCAGCCCAAGCCCACAAGCTCCGTAACTTTACAGAACCGTAAGTTTTAAGTCAAATTGACCGACGCCAAACAAATGCGTACGGATTATAAAAAGTCATCGCGTGGAATTCGCATTGTAATCAAACCCCGCCGCGAGTTTTTCCAGAAAGCGCCGAATTGAATACGGCTGCATGGTGGCCGGCTCCGCCCTACTCTCCTCGCCCTCCAAGAACTGGTGGACACTCAGCGGGCCGTCCCAGTCCGGGTTCACTCCTCGATCATGATACGAATGACACGTAATACATTCTGTCGGCGCGGCGATTCTCTGCCACAATGAACCGGCATCGTCTTTACGATGACACCCCTGACAAATCTCCATGCCTGGAATCAACACGTCC
Organism: Binatia bacterium; assembly: GCA_041484845.1. GTDB lineage: Bacteria > Desulfobacterota > Binatia > UBA9968 > UBA9968 > JBGPIK01. Next base: position 3,322 of record JBGPIK010000043.1, read on the forward strand.
TCGGTTTTCCTGCTTCTAGCGGCCCTGGTATGACAGCCATTGCACTCGATTACACGATGCGAGCGATGTGAGAAGCGCGCGTGCTGGAACCAACGGTCTGGAATATCCGATTTTTCAATCACCGGAAGCGGAAGGTTGGTCGGGTTCACGTGGTGGCACTCGCCGCAGACATTGGCAAAGAGCCGTGTCTCGGCGTCGCGCGCCACCCGCGGCGCTGGGATCGCCGTTTGACCCGTCGGCTCCGCATACACGGCTTTCAGATAAGCCTCCACAATTTCGGGCGTGGCATGGGGCACCACGCGTCCCGGCAAGCGTGAATCGAATTTCAGTTGGTGACAATCTCTGCACTGCGCCTCATAACTAACGGGTAACATCAGGTTGCCGTCGGGGGAAGGGACATGGCAGTCTTTACAAAAAAGCCGAACCGGCCCTTTAGGTCCTTGAAGATTCCGTTTCAAATGCAGCGCGTGGTTCAGCTTGATCTTGGTGGAATCCGCCTGCCGCGCTCCGGTGTCGCTCAAACGCAGTCTCTTTTCCACCGCGCCCGTCTTAACGGTGATGGCAAACTCGGGATGATCCGCGGTAAAATCGGTGATGCGCTTTTCAAACCGCGGCGCTTGGCCGCTGCGAGTTTTCAAGGCGGCGTGACAGACCAGGCATTGCCGGCTGGCTACTCGCGACAGCGCCGGCTGTTCATGGTGTTCTGCGTGGCACATCAAACAGGACGGCACAAAGGCCTGCTCTGGGTGATGGATTTGGGTGCCGTGGCATTCCTGGCAGCGACTTTCCGACGGCCCGCGCCAAGGTTGATGACAGCGGTCGCACTGGTTGGCGAAGAGCGCATGACCGCTCACTGCATTTCCGGCGCGAAAGATTTCCTTTCGGCCGGCTCGTACCGGCCACAGGAGGAGAGCGGCGCTAACCAAAACAAAAACCACCGTTAGTACCGTTTTGTTCCACAACCGGTGGTGCAACGCATAGGCGCCGGCATAATCGAAGGCGGTACGGTCGACCGATTTCCCAGAAATCTGCGGCTCCGCTGTCGCGGGAGTGATGTCGAGAGTTAGATCACCGCTTGCGGCTTCAAGGCCGGCCACTAACACGAAAACACCAATCATGATGCGATCGCCGTCGGCGAGGATCTTCTTTTGGATTTTTATTCCATTGACGTAAGTCCCCGTGATGCGGCTCTCATCGCTGAGCACATACTGTCCCTCGATGCGATCGATTCGAGCGTGCAGAAACTCCACCGCCTCTTCAGGCAAGCGTAACTGCGCTCCCCCCGCTCTGCCGATCAGGAGAGATGAATCGGGAACTTCCCGTGTATCGACTTGATGATTCGAATGGGTGCGTAGGATATAGCTCACAGAAAGACCCGTCGGCGCGTTAACCGAAGTAAAAGACAGCGATCATATGGGCCGCCACCGCCACAACCATGGCGAACGAGAGCGGCACATGAAGGTACAACCAAACGCCCATTAGATTCACATAGCGTTGGCGGTGAATGAGCCGGTCGTGCATGTCATTCCTCTGATGTGCCAGCGCCAATAACTGGGACAGCTCCGTTTGCTCTGCCGACGGTACCCGTCCAACATAACTATCGAAGGCCCCCGAAGGGTCCTGTGCCAATCGTTTTCTTAAATATTTCTGTGACAGACTGCGCCAGCCGGCCATATAACCCGGTCTCTCCGCTTCCAAGAGGTTAGCGCAAATCAGTTGAAACGATTCAGACTTTCCCGTCGCGAGCCTGGCCATCGAACGGCCAAGGTCATTCATTTGTGCGGACATTTCGAGCGTCGTCAAATTGCTTTCAACAGCGGTCAGCTTCGGAGGAATGACGGTATAAAGCACGGCTCCCCAGAGACCGCTTAACGCCACCAGCGAGAGCAACACAAGCGCCGCAACGGCGACTTTGTCGTGGAAACGGAACCCCGAGTGTAGCAAGATGGTCACCACAGCGATGAGCCCCAAGTAGACATGAGCATGCAGCCAGCCTTCGAGAGTGCCCCACGAGCTTTTGTAAGAGCGCTTGCGCACGCCGTAGTACATGAGAACAAGCACCACGCCGAGCCCGAGGGTACCGTAGACCAGCCCCGGCGGACTGCCGCCGTAGATGTAGTCGCCGGTGTGAAATACGAAATAGTAGCCGACCAAGAAAGCGATAATGATAGTTGACCAATGCCGCCAGCGGTTGTTTTCGGGCGTGACCAGAAGCATCACGGCACCACGTTCCGCTCTAGCACAAGACTTTCGATCTTCTGGTGATAGGCCTCGGGACTGAGCCGCAACACCGCTCCCGTAGGACAACTGCGGACACAGGCGGGACCGCTTTTCAGATCGCGGCATAGATCACACTTCACCGGGAGAGATCGCGCCGTCGAACTTATTTCCGCCTCTCCTTTGCGGAAAGCGGACTTGATCCTGTCCCACGCCGATGGCTGCTTTTCGGTACGCGCCATAAAGATATTATCGTAGGGACAATTGCTCGCGCAGTGCCCGCATCCGATGCAATTATCCCGGATATAAACTTCTCCCCGAGGATCTCTGAGAATGGCGTCCCCCGGTGGGCAATCGGTCATGCAAAGAGGATTCTCACAGTGCCGGCAGGAGTTTGCAACGAGTATATTGGCAAATTTGATTCCGGTTCTCTTGATCCTGGTTTGGCCATCTTCGTGAACGCCCTCGCACGCGCTGACGCATTGGTCACATTGGATGCAGCGGTTCTCGTCGATGAGCAGCACATTGTCGCCGACAACCACTTCCTCACCAATCATGAAGCGGCCCATCTCCGCCAGCTCGGGCCTTACCTCCATCTCGACGTTGCGCAAATGGCGCCGCTTCGCCTCTTCTTCGAAGCGTTTCTTGAGGTCGGGCGAACCGTCGACACAAGCTATGAAATCCTCCCGTGACAGCCGGATCGCTTCAACTCGGTCTATGGCCGTGACCGACGCTACGCGCGCCTCCCCGGTCAACAGAGCCATTTCGCCGAAATATTGCCCCGACGACAGGTAAGCAACCACCACTTCCCGACCATTGCGGATTTGAAACACCTTGACCTTGCCGGACCGAAGAAAGAAAAAACTGTCTCCTTCGTCTCCCTCTCGAATGATATGTGTGCCCCGGTCAAACGCCAGAATTTCGGCCCGGTCGGCAATTTGCGAAAGTACGGCGTAGTCTACGTTGGCAAAGACATAAGTCTGGAAAGCGTGGACAAGAAAGGTGCGATCGATGAGATCTTTGGCGTTGGGCAGCGTATGAATAAACTTGAGCATCGCTTTCCGGCCGACCTCCCAGAGAAACGCTTCTCCGACGGCCCTGACGGTCGCCGATCGCCGCCGCCCGGAGATCAAACTCATCTCACCGAAGTACTCCTTGGGCGCCACCGTCGCCACAGACCTCTGCGCCCCAGTATCGGATTTTACCAACACTTCGAGAGTGCCTTCGAGGACTATATAAAGGCTTTCAGAATAGTCGTTCTGTTCAAACACGGTCGTGCCCGCGCTAACTTGGTGAAACCTGGAAGAGAAAAGCAGCTCGCGAATTTGCGCCTCGCTGGCACCGGCAAGCAGCGGCGCTTTCGGCAAAAGCTGTTGAATCCGCTGCGAAACCGTTCCCTGGAGAAAATGAAGCCGCTCCTTCAGAGGCGCCTCATCCGCTGGTTCCACGACCCGGCCGCAGATGTGCTCAATCACCTCATGGCCCTGATTAATTGCGTGCTTGATCAGCTCCGCGCGACCGCTGGTCGCTCCCACGAGGAACAAACCGGGAGCATTCGTCTCGAACGCGGAACCGACATCGGGAAGGGCGAGCATCCCGGCGCCAGTGAATTTTATACCGCATTTTTCCAGGAACTGACGCGGCGGCAGCGCGCCGATTTTTACAATAACCACCTGGGCGTCCACGCGCATCGCGGAGGAGGACAATTTAAGCGCCACCGAAGTGGGGTCGATCCTCTCCACGGTCGCGTTGAAGTGAATCGTGAGTTCCTTCCTGCGCTCCAGCTCCAGGACGGCACGCTCGAGCGCGTCTTTGGCGCGGATAAACTCCGGCGTCCGCACGGCCATCGTTACCCGGTTGCGTGGGGCGAGCGCGGCCGCGATCTCGATGGCCGAGTCTCCCCCACCCACAACCACAATATCTTGGTCCGCATAAACTTCCGGATCGATCAAACGAGTAAGCACATGCGGGAGATTTTCTCCCGCAACGGCCAGTTTGCGCGGGTTCCCCTGGCTGCCTATGGCCAGAACGACTCTAGCCGCACTGAAAGTTTCCCCCTCTGTCATCACCTGAAAATGACCGTCGCTTCTGCGAATCTCGCTTACCGGCCGTCTCAGTACGAGATGAATATTGAAATCACGAACCGCCTCTTCCCAGTGTTGCAACACAGCCTCGCGGAGCGCTGGCCGGAACCACAGCTCCCCCTTTAACGGGATCTCTGAGGGTTCCGACATGACCAGCTTCCCGCGCTGGTAATCATAAGCGGTATGCGCAATATGATCTTCCTTTTCCAAAAGCAGGTAGCGGAGCCCGCTCTTATGAGCGTTGAGGGCGGCGGCGAGTCCGGCGGGACCAGCACCGACGATGATCAGATCGTAACTTAAGTCCATAACGGCTGTAGCGGCGTTCGTAACTGAGGCGTGGGTTCTCGATTCACTTATCGCTTATATCCGGTATGTTTTCCAATGCAAGAGTTGCACATTTTCCGCAGTACAAAGGGCTGAATGTCGATGCCGACCTCAACTGGAGCACCGGAACGACAACTTGGAAATAGGTCGACAGAGCAAGAGACAAAAAGTGGACCTGTCATGCCACGAAGCATGACGCTCACTCTGATTAATACATAACCCTACTTGTGCGGCTTACTTTTGTTTCTGGACATACACGCCTGTATCTCTGGTAGTCGTGTCGGCGCCGAAGCCTTTTACCGTGAAGACTTCGAGCGGCGCCACGCGGCCGATAATCCGAACCGCACCCAAAGGTTCGACGGGTATAGAACTTTTCAGTTCCGCCATGGTGGTTTCGCTCATGAGTAACGGCACGGCCAGCTCCTTGGTCAGCGCTTCCAGTCGCGCAGCGATATTGACCGTGTCGCCGATGGCCGTGTAGTCGGAATGCCTCTCCGAACCTATACTGCCGACAACCGCGTCCCCGGAGTTGATACCGACACCGAATTTCAGGGAGCTGCCAATCACGGGCTTCCATTTCGCCTCCAAGGTCGAAGCGAGGCTGATCATATCGATCCCGGCTTTGACCGCTCTCCGGGCATCATCCTCAAAGCTCTTCGGCGCCCCGAAGAGCGCCATCACCGCATCACCAATGAATTTGTCCACGGTGCCGCCGTTGTCAAAGACAATTCGTGTCGCTTGCTCCAAATAATCGCTCAAAAATGCCACCACGGTTTCGGGATCGTTTTGTTCAGAAATACTTGTAAAGCCGCGAATATCTGAGAACAGAACCGTGATATGACGTCTTTGCCCTTTAAGCCCGAGCGTCCTACGATCCGCTAAAATTTCGTCAACAACCTCCGGGGACACGTATTGATTGAAGGTTCTCCGAAGCCGTAGCCGCTCCTTGTACTCCCGGACGTATCCGTCGACGGTGATCCCGCCATAGCTGGCGACCATACCAAATAATAGCGGAGTTAGCGGCACCAAAATCCGATATTTGGAAAAAAGATAAAAATCAAAAAGCCCAAAGCCGGCCACAAGCAGCGCCAGCGAAACCGCAGCCCAGTAAGGCTTCTGACCGAGTGACAGTCGAATCGCCACACAGGAGAGCACGACAAAGAGCAGGATATGAGCCCAATCAGGAAGGGGTATGATCGTTTCATTCAAAAGCAACATTTCCAACACATTGGCTTGAATTTCTATTCCCGCCATCGGCGCAAACGCCGAAAAGGACGTGGCAAAGACATCGTGCAGGCTCGGCGCAAACGCCCCGATCAATACGATTTTCCCGCGATAGAGAGATGGATCAACTTCACCGCGTAAAATACGATAATAGGGAACTATCGGATAGGTTCGCCCCGGACCACGGAAGTTAATCATCATCGTATCAGCCGACACCGGCGGCGCGTTCTCGCCGCGTTGTAATGCCCGAAAAATCGCCAGAGGAAAGCTGGGGTAATCGGTTCCCTGAAAATTGAAGCGCAGTGTATTTCTACGAATGACTCCATCGTGATCGGTGTAAAGGTTGGCCAGGCCATAAGCGTGGGCCGCCGCTCGCAAAAGGGGCACGGGCAGGTTGATCCTCGATTTGCGCCCAAAAGGAGTTTCCACCTCGGTCCGCTCGGCGGCTAAAATGACGTTCCCCGCTGCTTTGATCGCTTGGGCCAAAACCTGATCTTCGATCGAATCCGGCTTCGATTCCGTAAAGAGAATATCCAAGCCGATCGTCTTGGCTTTTCCTTCGCTCAACTTTTGGATCAAATCCGCATGAAGCGTTCTTGGCCACGGCCAAGGAAGATTTAACTCGTCAAAAGAATCCTGATCGATGGAGACGAGCAGAATGGGCGACCGGGGCCGAACGGGTCCGCGCAGTTGAAATCTGAAGTCGACACTTTTGAGTTCCAGCGGGTCCAACACTCCCAAGGCATAAGCGAGATACGCCAGAATCGAAATGGTCGCCCCGATGACGGCGCGCCGAAGAAATTCTTTTCGGTCCATCGTTAACTTGGGCTTGCCGAGAAACAGCTACGGCACTGGGGAGTTCGGCTCAGCGGGCTTCAAAGTCCAGTGAGCGAGACGCCCGAAATAGCGTGCGAAAATCTCTCGGTTAATGGCGCAGTGTTTAACGGTAGTTGAGGGTGAAAAAGACTCAAGCGACTTCCCTCGGCTCCGCTCAGGCCATAGGCTGGGAACCGTTCACCGGCATTGCTGCAATCGCCTTACCGGTACTTAGTCTTGCGGTTGCACTAGGGTCCCAAGAGGCCGGGGGAGATTCATGAATGTTTCGGCCAGCGAGTGCTGCGGTTCGCACAATGGATACGGGCTGCATTGCCCCGAGCCTATCTCTATGGGCTCTTTCGCCGCGCGCTCACCGAGTTCTTTCAGGGTACCATCCCGGCCGGCTTCCTGTGTCACTGTGGGGGATAGTTCCGCATCACCCAATATTTCCCCTGCCTGCGCCTGCGTAATGGCTTGGATCGGACCTACGACAATGCCCGTTGCAGCATCCCCCGTGATAGTGACCGATGTGCCCGCGGTCAAATTTAGCAGGGCAAGGCCTTGAGGGGTTACGATCGCGTTCCCGGTTAAGAGGGTAAAAATACTTTGCGCCAACTCGGGTTTAAATTGTCCATGGATCGTTGTTCCCCGCACCGCCGCTACGGCGTTCGGAGTTTGTATCTGGACTTCATCGCCGGGGTTCATAAGCTGGCGCACAACATGGACCAAACCCGCGCCGGAAGACAGCGAATAATTGGTGCGGGAGGCTCCCGTCGGAAGCACCTCCTCGCGCACCTCAAAATGCGATAGCTCGCGCAGCGTCAGGGTACTTTTCGCGCCAAACAAGATCCGCACCGAGGATCGCGTCGCCGTATCAACGGTGTCGCGCAAGACAAGATTGTCTTTGAAGCGCAGGCCGCTTTGAGTACCGGCGCGTGTTAACTGCGCTTGTCCTTGAAGCGCGGTCACGACGCCTACGTTTTGTTGCGCTGCCACCTCGCCGGCGGAAAACAAACACACCGCGAATAAAAAAATGGGGAGGGAAAAACCGCTTCGAATTAATATTTTCATGGAAGTTCGCATTTTCCACAAACCTCGACGATCTGTCAACCGCTATCGTATACCGCATACGCGCGGATCATGTCTACCGTCTTATTTTTCACCACGACACGAATGGCTTGCCAGGGAAATCCTCCTGGGGAAAACGATACAATTTTCATTGCCCATTGACGAATCAGAAGAAGAATAGTAATTTCGCGTCTTACTACATTCTTCAATACGGTTTAGATCAATGAATCGCGTATTCACGCTGCTCTGTGCGATCTATTTCGCTACTGCCTGGATCTCGTCGGTCTCGGCGCAAAACCTTCCCGAAGAGACCGTTTATGTGGACCGCGCCGTGCTCGCCTATGCGGATAAACATTATGAAGCCGCGCTGAAAGAATTGGCCGAAGCTCTCCGCGTCAATGCCGATAGCTACCTGGCGTTGTACTATCAGGGTGTTATTTACGTAGATCTCAACCGCTTTACCGAGGCCCGGGCAGCTCTAGAAAAAGCCTATAAGCTGCGGCCGCAAAGCCAGGACATCTCGTTCCAACTCGCTGTCTTGTACGTCAAGCAGGGAGAATTCGATCAAGCCGAGCCGTTGCTCCAACGAGTTTACAAGGCCAACCCTGAACGGCCGAATCTAGGCTTTTATTTAGGATTGATTGAGTATCGCAAGAAGCACTATCAGAAGGCCGTCGATTTTCTTCACGCCAACGTTCCCAGCGATGACGATTTCGCTCAGCTTGCGCGCTTTTATTCCGGCTTGGCGATGAGCGCTTTGGGCTTACCTCGGGAGGCGCGTCTAGAGCTGAATGAGGCTTTGCGCAGCAGACCGGGCTCACCGATAGCGGCTTCTGTTCCACGATTCAACGATCTCTTGGAAAAAGGCGCAAGCGAGGAAAGCCGTTTCCGCGGGGAACTTCAGTTCGGATTTCTCTACGATAGCAATCCCGTAAGTTGGAGAATGGTGAGCCCTTGCTGCGGGCCGACGTTCCTACAAAAGCAACATAATCCCGAAACGGTAGGTGAGCTTGTAAATCTTGATCTTTCCTACATGTGGCTCAGAACCGTGGATTGGGAAGGGCGCGTGGGCTACCGATTCCAAAACGTCGAGTACAATCAGGATTGGAATTTCAGCACTCAGAGTCATAGTCCATCGGTTAGCGTCACCCATCGCGGTCTTCTTTCAGGTCCGCTTGGCGACCTCCCCTACTTCGCCGGCGTACAATGGGTTTATGATTACATCATGCAGGGCAAAGACGGACTGCTTCACCGTTGGACGATAAATCCCTATTACACGCTGGTTGAAAATTCTCAAAACTTGACGAATTTGCAATTTCGCCTTCAGGTGAAGAATTTTTTTAATGATGCGAACCTCGTCAGAGCCGAAAATCGGGATGCGCTCAACTATACGATCGGGCCAACGCACTTTTTCTTATTTGAAAATGGCCGCCATTACTTGAAAATAGGATACCAATACGACTACGAAAATGCCGAAGGGCGAAACTGGACGTACTCGGGAAATCGTCTGCTCTTAGGCTTTCAGTACACGTTGCCCTGGTACGATGTTCAGCTGCGTTACGATTTCGATAATCACTGGCGCTCCTACCGTAATCCTGACAGCCTGGTCCCGCGTTTCAATCCCGGCACCAAAAAGCGTGAAGATCGCGAGGGCGTTCATTCCGTTAGCTTATCGAAGGACTTCACCGTAGCGTCGCAAAAATTTAATCTATCGGTCGAGTACCTCTTCGATGACGCGAACTCCAATTTAGCCCCGTTTAGTTTCACCCGTCACATCGTCTTACCCAGCGTGGCCTGGCGGTTTTAAGCGGAAGTCGCCTCTCCTTATAGATAGCCACCGGCACCCGCGCGGACCTCCCCGGCTCTCGCTCGCCGGAACACCCCTGGCGGTTGCAAGGTTCATCGTGCCCGCTGCGCGCTTAAATTGGTAAATGGTTGCTCGCATACATTCACTTGACGACTTCGCGGACCGATGTTAGCGTCCGGCCGGACGATAATGCGTCCGCATAACGCGGTCTGTGCCATGACCCAAAGAAGGAGAGCATCGCGATGAAAAAGCATCCATTCGTACGGATCTTTGCTGGAACCCGACATCTAGGATTGGCCCTCTCACTGGTGATGCTCACGAGCGCCCCGGTCATGTCGCAGGGAAAATATCCCTCGGGCCCGATCGAGCTGATCGTCGCCTTCGCGCCGGGCGGCGGCGCAGATTCTGCCGGGAGATCGTTGGCGCCTTATTTGTCCAAGTATTTAGGCGTCCCTGTTGCCGTCAAGAATGTGCCGCCCCCGCGTACGGGTGAAGACGTCTTCAGCCGGAGCAAACCGGACGGTTACACCATCGGTGTTATGGCTGGAGTCGCCGTTGCCAGCGACGAAACGTTCTTTAAGGTCCGATTCCGGGGACGGGATTTTGTCTGGATCGCAACCAATGCGGCGACACCGGGAGCGATTTTCGCCAACGCCAAAGGGCCGATTCAAAAATTTGACGACCTGACCAAAGTTGGGGCACAGCGTCCGGTAAAGATCGGCGCTTTCAGCATGTACTCATCGACAACCATCGCCACGATCATGACCTTGGAGGAAAAGAAAATTCCTTATACGTTTGTGACCGGTTTTCAGGGGGCCGCTCCGGCGATGACCTCGCTCATGCGCGGCGAGGTAGACATTGTCGGCTCCACCTTTGGCTCAGCGTCGGCTTATCAAAAGAGCGGAGATATAAAGGCCATTCTTCTGGTGCAATCCGATCCTGACGCGGAAGCCCCGGATGTCCCCACTCTCCAGCAGGTGGGCCTCTCGCCTTCCACAAGCTATCTGGGCGCCGTGACCTACGCGCTGCTGGCACCTCCCGGAACACGCAAGGAAATTCGCGACGTCCTAGCTGCAGCGCATAAAAAAGCCGTCGAGGATCCGCTGTACCACGCACAACTGGAAAAAGCCGGCTTCAGGTTGTCCACTGTTCCCCCCGATAAGGTGCAGCAGTGGTTAAATAACATCTACGATGCCTATGCGAAGGTAAAGCCGAAGATCGAAGCCCAAACAAAAAAGGATTAGGCGCGGGCTTTTCACGTTTGACAGCGATCAAGGGGCGAGCCCTCCAGAGCAAGGCAATGTCGTAACGCTCGAGTTGAGCAAATTGCTTGTCGGTTGTTGATGGCGGATTCTTGCAAAGCCAGTGTATGATAGATGGCATCTCCAATTCCTGTAAGCGAAGCTCCCCTAACGCAAGCATCAGCTGCGCCGTGCTGCGGGGTCGGCTGAAGGCAATGGCTCGCTGACTACTTCTCCTATCTCATAAAGGAATTCAGGAGCGAAATCCGCGTGATTTGGCCACACAACAGTGTCGATGTCGTAATTGATTTTGAACTGTCTAAAATAGGACAAGTCCTTCAGCGGTTCAAAGACGGGGCCGTCCAGATGGTTGAAAAGGTCAACGACTCGGACTTCTTCATTCTCAAATTGAATCCTCAATTTGTACCCGCCGACATAAGACGCATCTATGACGTAATGCATATCGTTCCTCTCAAACAAGGGGTTCAATCTTGTAGAGATCTTCCTTCCGTTCGGCTCGCGTCCAGTTCTCCAGGAGTTCTTCCCGGTGCTGAAACGCCCACTCCAGAACAAGTGACACGACTCGAGGAGGTAGTTTCCCCTCAATCAACCTCAAGTCATTCATAGAGGATCTTCAGGCTTCCGTATGGTTAACCCGGGCAATGCCATTTAAGTGCAAGGGTTCGGAGATTGCACCGCGGAGGCGCGGAGGGCGCCGAGTAAAGAGGTTTTGATTAAAAAATACTCCGAACTCTGCGAACTCGGTGCCTCTGTGGTGAATACTTCTTCACAGTAAACCCGGGAGAACCTTAATAGAAAACCTTGCTCTTTGGCTCCCATACTCGGCGTGGAAATGCGGAGGACCGTGGTCCTTGAAGTACATTGCTATGACAATGCCCAGGAATCTGCTGATCTCCGGCATGGTCATTTCCTCTCATATCCTCTAAAATGCACTCTACCATGAGCAAAGAGGTGTGTCATTCTTGATCCAGCGACTACTGATATACGGACCGGCTTTTGTCGATATTGGCAATTTCCTCATCGGCTGCTCAAGACCCAAGCCCGGCTCCGTGCCTAAAAAAACGGTGGCAAGATGCCACCGCCAACAAAACCAGGAACTATCTCCGGCACCGCCCCGTGCCACAACTTGAGCCCTAGAAGCAATTCAAAGCCGTACCATTCAACGAGGAAAAGAACCGCGGTGTAGAGGAAAACTCGCCACGCCGCGTAGCGCGCAAACACGAGGAGAAAACACGGGATAAACAGCAGTGTAGCGACGAGGAAGCCCACGAATAGAACCAAAACAAGCAACAGACAAAACCAGGCCCCGCCAATGAGAAACCGACTGAGCGGCGGAACGTCTTGCTCCACGACGGAAGAAAACGCGGCAGCGGTTTTATCGTCTGTTCCTTCGCTTTGAAAAACACTCATCCAGTTGTGAAAGCGGAGAACGAGATCGGGTTTGAGCTCGCGCACCAGGCTCAGGACAAGGAGAACCGCTGTGGGCACTCCGATCATGAGCGGCAACAACCTCGCCCGTTCCGTGAAAGCGAACGAGCTTGAAATCATCGCCAGAACACCACACAAAAGAAAAAGGTGAAACAGGACGGTGCCCCACTTCGATAGCGCCGCGTCTTTCATACGTCTGGTCTCCCCCGCCGCATCACGTCTTCTGTATGAGCGCCCGATACCAGGTGCGCAGCATCGGCATGAGCACCGTAATCACAAGCAGCAGACAAAGCGTCAGCGCAATCGGGCGAGTAAAAAAAATGCCGTAACTGCCGTAAGAGATCATGAGCGACTGGTGAAAAGCGTCCTCGAGAATATCCGCAAGAACAAAGCCGATTCCAAAGCAGGATAGAGGAAATCCATACCTTCTAAGCCCCCATGCAAGAACTCCGGCCAAGAGCATGACCAGGATATCCCAAACGTTACCCCTGATGGCATAAGCGCCAATCGAGGTGAGCACCGCCAGCGCCGGTCCTACATACGGAACCGGCACCAACGTAATTTTCCCGAGCCAGCGGGCGGAGCCGAATATCATGGCGGATGAAACGACCTGTGAAAGCGCCAGTCCGAGTATCAGGGCCCAGACAATTTCGGGATGCTTGATGATGAGGAGCGGTCCCGGCTCCAGCCCATGAAGTATCAGGGCGCCAAGCAGGACAGCCATTTGAACGCTCCCGGGAACGCCGAACGCAACCGTGGGAAGCAAGTCTCCGACAACATCCGCGTGTATCGTCGCATCGCTGGCGATTAGACCGGCCGGCTCGCCCTTACCAAACCGGCTTGGATCCTTGGATGCTCGAACCTCCGCCATGTATGCTGCATAAGCTGCGGTTACGCCGCCTACTCCGGGAATAATGCCGACGATCATTCCGATTGTCGAGCTGCGGATCACGGTTTTTGGGTGCAGCGCAACGTCTTTCGCTCCCTGAAGCATTTGGTCCCAGCCGCCGAGGTAGATTTTTTCCCCGGCTCTCGCGATCGTGTCCCGCCGCGACATGTAGTCAAATACTTGGGGAACTGCGAAAACGCCAAGGAAAAAAGGAATCAGAGGGAGCCCATCCCACAGATATTCGATCCCCATCGTGAAACGGGGAACGTCGAAGAGGTTCGAGTAACCAATAAAGGCCAGCAGGAACGCCAGTCCAGCCGCAGCGAATCCTTTGACAATATTGTCTCGACTCGCGAGAGCCAGGCAGAAAACGCCGAACATGACGGTCCAGAAAACTTCCGGTGGACCAAACGCGAGAACGATGGTGCGAACCAGGGGAAGCAATACGATGAGAATCAAAAGCCCAAAGCACACGCCCGCGATCCCGGCAATGGTTGACATGCTAATAGCGCGTACCGCTTCACCGCGCAGGCTCATAGGGTAGCCGTCCAACGTAGCGGTAACGTTGGGCGCAGTACCCGGAGTATTGATGAGAATCGCCGTGACTGCACCGGCGCCGCCGACCGAGCCCATGATCCCCGCATAGAGGTACATAGCGTGTAAAGGAGGCATCAGAAATGTGAAAGGGAGTACGACCGTTAAGCCCTGCACTCCTCCGAGACCGGGGATAATGCCGAAGATGACCCCGATGATATTCCCCAAGATCAAGTAGCCGATGACGTTGGCACTTGCCAGGGGTTGGATACCCGCAAGAAGCCCCTCAAACACGCCTGTAGCCCTCCATAGTCAGGCAGATGATCGGACGCCGTAAAAACGAACCCGCGTTTGCATCCGATCACTACCCGATGACACTTTCGTAGTCAATCCACGGCGCAACCCTGCGCACTGCGCTGGAGTACTATCGCTCAAGTCTGACTATTCTGATAATGAATTACTAATCACCCGGCTGATATCTATTTGTAAGGAGAACCACGATGGCAGTGGAAGCTCAAACCAAAAACCTTCAGGCGGCGTTGGAAAAAACGACGTATGTTCGATGGCTCAGGCGCCAGGGTATTCCTATCGTCGAAGGCTACGGCATTGAAGACGTGCGAGAATTGGAATTAGCGCCATGGCCTCGAACCGGCGGGAAAGCAGCCTTCATTCAGCTTTACGGGATGCAGGGACTTACCGGCATGTACATTGCCGAGATTCCTCCCGGCGCCGCATTGGAACCCGAAAAACACCTCTACGAGGAAGTGATCTGTATACTGCAGGGCCACGGAGCTACTGAAATTTGGCGCGATCAGAGTCGGAAACAGATGTTTGAATGGGGCCCCTGGAGTCTTTTTGCTCCGCCACTGAACAGCTGGCACCGACTCGTTAACGGCGGAAAAGAGCCGGTGAAATTCCTGGCGGCATCCAACGCCCCGATCATCATGGACGTCTTCCACAACGAAGATTTTATCTTCAATTGTCCCTATGAATTTTCCGACCGCTACGCGGGGCAGGACGATTATTTTTCGGTGGGCACAAAGCGCTATGAAACGGGAATGCAGCACATTTGGGAGACCAATTTCATCCCGGACGTTCGTGTCGCCGCACTCGATTCACGGGATGTAAAAGGGGCCGGTGTTCAGTTGACGCAATTCGAATTGGCCGGCAACGAGTTGATCGGCCATATCTCGCAATGGCCGATCGGCCGTTATCACAAAGCGCACTATCACGGTCCCGGGGCGGTCCTGTTGGGCCTGCAATCCTCGGGATATGTGTTGCTTTGGGACAAAGAGCTCGGCGCCCGTCCGTACGAGAACGGGTCGAGCGATCAGGTGGTCGAGATCAAGTGGAAGGAATGCAGCATCTACTGCCCGCCGGGCGGCTGGTTTCACCAGCATTTCAATACGGGATCTGAGGCCGCGCGCCACCTTGCCCTTCGTTACGGTAGTCGCACTCACCCGGTCGGATTTAAAGTCGCGGCGCAGCGGCGTGAAGATGGTGTCTATATTGATGTGAAAAAGGGCGGCACCTTGATCGGTTATGAGGATGAAGATCCCGAAATCCGCAAGCGCTACGAGGCGGAATTAACCCTAATCCGACAAAACTTGCGGACCAGGAGCAGTGAGCGCGAGCGGTGAGACCGGAAGCCGCGGGCACCTGAGCGTACAGATTGCTCGCAGGCCCCGACCGCACGGAACATCACCCTGAGGGGATTGCGGGGTGGCCCTCGAGGTAGTGTCCTATTGCCCACGGCTGTAGGGCTCACGCCTTCGCGGGTTCAAAATAATGTCGGATTAGGGTTAAGGCGCACAGGAATTCCTTGCCAAATGCCCGAGATAAGACGATAAGACGAGTCAAGGGAATGTTCGCTCCCTACTGCTGCCGGATGCTCTTGGGCATGCGACCCTTTGTTGCCGATCGCTTAAGAGGTTGAGAAAGTCCTGAGCGGACAAAGACCGTCGATAGGCAGATCATGACTCCCACCAGAGAAGTGTATTGGAACGTCGGCCATATCTGGCTCATGTACGTTCTCCTGATTCCCACATTGTTTCTCTTGACCTACGGCCTTTATCGTCGCTACCGGCTCTGGCGCCTCGGAAAGCCGGAAGCCCGATTCGATTCTCTCTTTCTTCGCCTCAAGGGAATCTTTATTTACGGTTTAGCGCAGACCCGGCTTTTGCGCAGTCCCTTCGCCGGAATTTTTCACCTGTTGTTTTTTTCCGGCTTCGTCATTTTGTTTCTAGGCACCTTGGTTGTTTTGCTTCATGAGGATTTCGGCTTCCATCTCATGCAGGGAGCTTTCTATCTCTACTTTCAGTCCCTGGCACTGGATGTTTTCGGTTTGCTCGCTACTCTCGGCATTCTCATGGCTGTTTTGCGCAGATGCTTCATGAAGCCCGCCGGCTTGAATAACCTCTGGCAAGATGCCGTCATCCTCGGTTCTCTCTTGTTGATCTTGATAACCGGTTTTTTGATCGAAGGGTTGCGCATCGTCGTCACCCGTGACCCCTGGGCCAATTGGTCTCCGGCGGGCCTGACCGCCGGTAAGTTTTTTGCGGCCCTGTTTTCACCCAGCGCGCTCGCTCCTCTGCACGCAACGCTCTGGTGGATCCATCTCCTTTTGGTATTCGCTCTGATGGCCTGGCTGCCTTATTCGAAGCTGCTGCACCTTTTCACGTCCATGGCCAATATTTATTTTCGCTCGCTGGCGCCCAAGGGCGCAATGTTGAAGCCTGTCGACCTGCAGGCAGCGACGTACGGAGTGAACTCCATTGACCAGTTTACCTGGAAGGATCTCCTCGATCTCGATGCTTGCACCGAATGCGGCCGTTGCCAGGATGCCTGCCCGGCATTTGTTACCGGCAAGCCGCTCTCCCCGAAGGCCTTTGTTTTGGATCTGCGCGATCATTTACATGCTCAGAATCCAAAACTGCGGAGTGCAAAGCAACCTCAGGAAAGCGCCGCGCCACTGCTGATCGGGAACGTCATCAAGGAAGAGACGCTCTGGTCCTGCACCACCTGCATGGCCTGCATGGAAGAATGTCCGGTCATGATCGAGCAGGTGCCGAAGATAGTTGATATGCGCCGTCAGTTGGTGATGGAAGAAGGCCGGTTACCCGGCTCGATGGAACAGGCGTTGCGCAATCTCGAGGCGCGCGGCCATCCGTTCACGGGGCTGTCAAGCTCGCGCCTCGATTGGTGCGACGGACTTAATTTAAGAATTCTTTCGCAGGGCGAGCCGGCCGAATACCTTTACTGGGTCGGCTGCTCTACTGCTTTAAATGGCCGCCATCAGAAAATTGCGCGCGCTTTCGCTCGTCTCCTGCAACGGGCCGATGTCGATTTTGCCATCCTCGGCGATAAAGAATGCTGTTCCGGTGACCCTGCAAGACGCATGGGCAACGAGTATCTATTCGAGCTTGTGGCGCGGCGCAACATTGAAGTTTTGCGCGCGCAAAACTTCAAGAAGATTGTCACCACCTGCCCGCATTGCTTCAATACGCTAAAAAACGAGTATTCGCGGCTCGGCGGGATTTTCGAGGTGGTTCACCACAGCCAGCTCCTTTCGGAGCTGGTCAGATCGGGAAGATTAAAAGACGCTGACAAAATCGATGCGAAAGTAACCTATCACGATCCTTGCTATCTAGGCCGCTATAACGAAATCTATGACGAACCGCGCGAGATCATCCATGCCGTTAGCCGTTCAGGAACCACCGAGATGGCGCAGCATCGGGAGAGAAGTTTTTGCTGCGGCGCAGGCGGCGGCTTGATGTGGGCTGAAGAATCAAACACTCCGCGTATCAATGATGAGCGCGCGCGCCAGGCTTTGCAGACCGGAGCGCAAATTCTCGCTGTGGCTTGTCCCTTTTGCATGACCATGATGGAGGACGGGCTTAAAAGTTGTGGCGCCGACGCACAAGTAAAGGTGCTCGATCTCGCGGAGCTTCTGGAACAACCGAATGACACTTAATCCTAATCCGACAAAATTTGCCAACCGAGAGCAATGAGCGAAGGCGGTGAGACCGGAAGCCGTGGGCACCTGAGCGTACAAGTCGCTCGCAGGCTCCGACCGCGGAGAACATCACCCTGAGGGGACTGCGGGGCGGCCCTCGAGGCAGTGTCCTATTGCCCACGGCTGTAGGGCTCATCGCCTTCGCTGGTTCAAAATAATGTCGGATTAGGGTTAACTGCTGCACATGAAATAGAAAAGGAGACGAGTTAATGACTACACTGGATTGCGATGTGATTGTCGTTGGCATGGGAAACGCCGCCCAAGCTGCGGCAGTGTCTGCTCATGAAACGGGGGCAAAGGTCGTTGTGCTGGAGAAGGCTCCTGAAAAAAAACGCGGGGGAAATACCTGGTTCAGCCAGGGCGCCCAGTTCCGCCATACGCATAATGGCATCCCTGACGTCAAACCTTTGCTTCCCCATGTGCCGGAAAGCGAATGGGAAAAAATCGACCTCGATCCTTATACGAAGGACGATTTTTATGCCGACATGATGCGCGTCACGCGAGGGCGGTCGGTGCCGGAGCTGGCTGAACTGCTCGTCAACGAGTCTTACCCAACAGTGATGTGGATGCAACAACTGGGCATTCAGTGGGAAATCATGTACAGCGCCGCAAAACCGAAGGGCGACCGCAAACGCTGGCATCATGGTCACAGCTTCATCCACTCCAAGGATGGCGGCGCCGGCCTGGTCGACATGTGGCACCGCATTCTTCAGAGCAAGGGCATCGAAATCCGCTACGAACACGCCGCCATTCGTCTCATCACAGATGAAAAGAATGGGGTTCGTGGTGTGGTCGTTCAAACTCCGGACGGTTTGGCGGAGCTGCACTGTAAAGGCGTCGTTCTTGCTTCCGGCGGCTTTCAGGCAAACCCTGCATTGCGCGCTCAATATCTGGGAAGCGGCTGGGACTTAGCAAAGGTGCGGGGGACCAAGTACGACACCGGTGACGGAATCCAGATGGCGCTCGACGTTGGCGCCCAGCTCTTCGGCCATTGGAGCGGCGCGCACGCGACTCCCATCGATGCCGACGCTGGAGACTACGAGGGCGGTTTTCTAGATCCGGTCAATCGTCGCTATCGCACCCACCGCTACGGTTGGACCCTGGGAATTATGGTCAATACCGAAGGGCGGCGTTTTCTCGACGAAGGCGAAGATTTCCACGCCTACACCTATGCCAAGACCGGCGCCGAGATCCTTAAGCAACCCGGCGGCATCGCCTATCAGATCTTCGACGAAAAACTGAAAGAGCCTCTTGCTCGCGAGAATTATGATGGAGCAACGCCCGTCTACGCCGGTACCATCGCCGAGCTGGCGGACAAGCTGGAGATCAACCCCAGCGCGCTGGTGCAAACAGTCGCAGACTTCAACCATGCGGTCATGGAAGACCGGCCCTTTGACGAAGTGATACGTGACGGCAAGGCAACGGTAGGGATACATCCGCCGAAAACCAACTGGGCGCAAAAGATTGACACGCCGCCTTTTGTTGCGTACGCGGCGACTTGCGGTCTTACATTCACCTTCGGAGGCTTGAAGATCAACACCGCGTGTCAGGTGCTCAATCGCCTGGATCGAACGATCTCCGGCCTTTACGCCGCGGGAGAACTGACCGCGGGATTCTTCTATTACAACTACCCGAGCGGCGGCGGCCTGATGCGCGGCGCCATAACGGGTCGCATCGCCGGACGAAACGCCGCCGGCCAGTGAGCTTAGGGGAGAGGTGCAAAGGTGAAGATTGTCGTCTGCTGTAAGGCAGTGCCTGGAGTGGTCACGGAAGCGAAAATAGCTCCCGATGGCAAATCCGTCCAATATCGCGGCGAATTCCTCGCGCTGAATGAGTGCGATGAATCCGCTTTGGAGGAAGCCATTGCTCTCAAGCGTGCGCACGGAGGCGAGGTCACGGTCTTGACGATGGGACCGATCACGGCCCTGGATATTTTGTATCTCGCGCTCGCCAAGGGCGCGGACCGGGCCGTGCGCATCGATGCCCAGACGCAGGATCCCCAATGCGCCGCCGTCGTATTAGCGGCGGCCTTAAAAAAACTCGACTATGACCTTGTGCTCACTGGCGCTCAATCCCGCGACACTCTAGCGGGACAGGTGGGCATCGCGACTGCGGAACGGCTGGGCCTTCCCTTTGCCTATGCTGTCGTGGATGTTAAAGCCGCAAAAAGCAGCGCCGTCATGGTGCGTAAAGAGCTGGGGGGCGGCCGATACGCCCAAGTGGAACTAATCCTGCCGGCGCTTCTTTGCGTGCAGACCGGGATACAACCTCTCACCTATGTGCCGCCCGCGAGAATGATGCGCGCGCGCCAACAACCGGTGCGTTCTTTCTCCCTTGCGGAACTCGGCTTGGAAGCCGAGGATCTCATTCCGCGCGGTTACCGTTTCGTGGATATCTTTCAGCCGCGGCGCACCTCCCAGGTTGAATTTCTTCAAGGCAGTGTGGAAGAGATCGCCACCACGCTGCTCAGCAAAATCAAGGAGGCCCTGTAGCCATGCAGCGGGATGTGGTTGTCTTGGTTGAACACCGAACCCATGAGGTGGAATCCATCACCTACCAGATGCTCGCCGCCGGGCGTGAACTCGCCAACGGCCTGGGCGGCCAGTTGCTGGCGCTTGTCCTAGGGCATGAGTTGAGCCGGATCACGGAAGGCTTGCGCGATAAGGGCATGGACAAGATTCTTGTCGTTGATGAGCCGGCGCTCAGCCGGAACGGAGCTGAAGCACAGTCATATGTCATCACTGAAGTCGTGCGCCGGACGGAACCACGTTTAGTGTTGGTCGGTTATAGTCTGGTGGGCATGGAGTTGGCTCCCGCAATCGCCGCTAAGCTGGGCGCGCCGGCAATGACCAACTGTATCGGTATCGAGCTGCGCGAAGGATCTTTGGTCGTTACCCGTCCGCTCTTTGATGGCACAATGCACGCGCAGATCCTTCTCGACGACAGCGCGCCCGTGGTCGTGGCGCTGCAGAAAGGAATGACTCCCTCGATACCGGCCGCTGCCAAAACCGCCGCCGTGGAACCTTTGCATGTTGATCTACAAAACATATCTTTCCGCGGCAGACTCCTGGAGATCATCGAGGAACCCGCGAGCGGCATCGATATCTCCAAGGCCGAAGTTATCGTTTCCGTGGGCCGGGGGATTGGTGATAAAGAAAAACTTTCCATCATTCAGGCGCTGGCGGATGCGTTGGGAGGAGTCATGGCCTGCTCTCGGCCGGTGGTCGACGTCGGGTGGTTGACGCGCGATCGTCAGGTCGGCTCTTCGGGAAAAACCGTCGCGCCGAAAGTTTACATCGCGTGCGGCATCTCTGGGGCAAGCCAGCACCTTTCAGGCATGAGCGAGTCGCGGCGCATTATCGCAATCAACAAAGACGCCAATGCTCCGATCTTCCAGGTGGCGCATTATGGTATAGTCGGCGATCTCTTCGCCATCGTGCCGGCGCTGACGGCGGCGGCGAAAAAACAGTAGCGAAAGGAAACTCCAATGGAGAATGAGAGGCTGATTGAGAAGCGACTCCGATTCTGGCCGGTTCTTCTAACTGCCGTCCTGGTAATGTACGGAACCTCCGTTAATGCAGCGGGGCTTATTCGGACAAACTTCGCTTCAAGCATCACGAGCGAGAGCATGGCGGTGGTATGGGTGGCCAAGGAGCGGGGATTTTTTCAAAAGTATGGGCTGGATGTGCAATCGATTCAGATGCCGAGATCCGCGCTCACCGTGACCGCGCTGATTGCCGGTGAGATCGACGCAGCGATCATTGGGCCGGGCCATTTGCTGAATGCCGCGACCAGCGGCGCCGACGTCATTGGCATCGCCAATTTTGTCCAAAAACTGGATTACAGATTCATCGGCAGGCCTGAAATCAAGAGGCCGGAGGATCTCCGCGGCAAGCGAGTCGCTATGAGCGGGCCTGGTTCGGTTTCCCACGTTGTCGCCTTGTTGGCTGTGCAAAACCTCGGCCTCGACCCCAATCGGGACAAAATCACCTTTCTCACCATTCCAGGGACCGAAATGAACCGCCGCATAGCTCTTGAGACCGCGAGCGTGGACGCGTCGGCACTGAACGGGGCGATCGGAGATCTTTATGCAAGCCGTGGTTATACCGTGCTTTTTAATTTTAAGGGCTCCGGCATCAGCCTGGCGCAGACGGCGCTTGCCACTTCCCGCCGGACCATCGCTGCAAAGCCTCAGGTGATCGATGGTTATCTCAAGGCGTTTATCGAGGCGCTGAACTACATACTCGAGCCGGCCAACAAGGCTCCCTTGATGCGCATCATCGGCTCCAACCTTCGCCTGGAGAGCGCGGCAACCGAAGACGCCTATCAGGCGGTCGTTAATTCCTATGACCGTATTCCGTACCCGAATGTAGATGGCATCAAGAGGCTGCAAAGCGTCGTGGTTCAGTTGAATCCCAAGCTCGCGAATGTGAAGGCCGAGTCGGTCGTAGACGCCAGTTTGATCAGCAGGATTGAGGCCGCGGGTTTCTCAAAGAGCCTCACCAAAACGCCGTGACGGCCGAGCCTGAGGGATACAAATCATGACGACGTTGGTTGAAGATGTCGCGAGCTGGATCGCGGAGCTTCGCTATGACATGTTGCCGCGCGAGGTGGTCAACAGGACTAAGTTGATTCTTCTCGATACTCTCGGGTGCGCGCTTGGCGCACTGGACGCTCACCCGCTTCGGTTGGCGCGGCAGGTAGTTTCAGAACAGGGCGGCAACCCGCAGGCAACACCGATTGGAGTTCGCTTGAAAACTTCAACTGACCAGGTCGCTTTTCTCGACGGCATCGCGCTGCGTTACCTGGATCTTAACGATTACAGCACGGTCGGCGCTCATCCAAGCATCAACGTGGCGCCAGCTTTATCGGTGACGGAAGCGCAGGGTTTGAGCGGAAAGGAGCTGATCCTTGGAACCGTCATTGGATATGAGGTTCAGCTCAGGCTACGTGCGGCTACCAAAGAGGGGAAACAAGAAGGCTGGGACCATTCCACCGGGGTGCACTACTCCGCGGCCGCCGCCGCGGCAAAGCTCTTCGGTCTGCCCACCTCACAAATCGCCCATGCCTTGGCGATTGCGGGAAGTCATGCCTGCACATTGGCGGCGGTGCGCAAGGGCAAACTGTCGATGTGGAAAGGGGCGGCGGAAGCGATGGCGGCAAAGAATGGAACCTTCGC
>JBGPIK010000044.1:0-26120 GCA_041484845.1 Binatia bacterium
GGCCCTCGATTAACGGATCCCTCGGCCCAATGGCGCGCACGGTCACCGACCTCGCCAAGCTGCTCGACGTTATGGTCGGCTATGACCCTGACGACCCGATCACCGCGCGCGGTTTTGGCCAAGCACCGGAAAGCTACACAAAATTTCTCGACAAGAATGGATTGAAAGGCGCACGCATCGGGATTTTACGTGAATCGATGGGATATGATTCGGAGGTGGGATCGGAAGACTTTAACAAAATTAATCAGGTGTTCAACAACGCCGTGACAGAATTGAAAACCGCCGGTGCCGAGGTTATCGATCCCATCGTTATTCCCAATCTCAAGGCGCTACTCGGCAAACGAGCCGGCAGCTACGCCGATGAAGAGGCATCCTTCAAAGAGTACCTTAATCGCAGCGCCATACGTCCTTATGCGTCGCGTGAAGAAGTCAAGAATTCACCGGACTTCCAAAAGGTCGTCAAAGGTTCACGCGAACGCTGGAACCGTACGGCGGTTTTGACAGCCCATTATGAATATCTCAAAGCGCGTGACGAATTAATGACCAACATGCTGAAAGTCATGGCTGATCACAAGCTTGAGGCGATCATCCACAAGGCAGTCGAGCACCAGCCGACGCTCATTAAGGATGGCGTAAATCCACCCTATGTGGACCAGAAAGGCGCCCCACACCTGAATACATTTCTTGTGTTCGTTCCTTCAATCGTTGTTCCCGCCGGTTTTACATTGGACAACTTGCCCGCCGGCATCACATTCCTCGGACGACCCTATGACGACGGCAACATGGTCAAATTCGCCTACGCTTACGAGCAGGCAACCCGCCACCGCCGTCCCCCGGCTACAACGACACCTCTTTAATTACCCTACTAATGGATTGCTTTTCCCTGCGGTGAAGGTATTTTCCTCTTCGCTTAAGCCCCTAAAGGTTATTTTTGTAGACAAATTCATACACAATTACATCCGGCTCTGAGGCTACGAAGAAATTACACTTTATATATCAATAGCATGTTCAGCGTCCGCCGCGATCTGGACGCGAAATTTGCGTGGTATGGGAGTTGCAATTGGGGATTTCGTCGCAGCAAGATAATACAGCTATAGAGTACGCTGAAAATGATTCTGTGGTTGTAGGGAAAAACGGCTACGGCTAAACCAACCGACGCGGGGAGAACGTCATGCTACAGAATGACCGATTCATGAGTTACGACGGTGTCGCAGACTACCTGTGTCAAGAGCAAACGCGCAATCTCTTTGGGCAACCCGACGTGCTATTGGTGAATGAATACCTTCACGTTTACCAAAGTAGTTTTGCGCAAACGCCAGAGATGAGATTGGTTGCCGCCGTACTAAAGGATAGCATCGATTCTTACATCAAGTATATGTCCATTAAACCCCCTCGCGGAAAAAAGCTCACTAATGAAGCCGAAGAGTGGATCTTGAGTAAGGATGAGAATTGGCCTTTCAGCTTCGAGAATGTGTGTGGAATATTAAAACTCGAACCGGACTATATACGACGAGCTCTGGCGCGCTACAAGCGGGAATATACCAAACTCAAGGAGTCTAGCGCACAGCCATTGGCCGCTGACCCATCCACCGTGTCGTTGCGTCTGGCTTCATAGATCGCGCTCTTTTATCCCGACGCTAGTTGTACGAGAACAAATGCGTTGAGAGGCATCGCCTCTTAGCGTAGCCAGGTTTGCCTAGGGGCAAGTCCTGTACCTTTAAAGCTGGCTTCACGCTCGTTTTAACTTTTGCCGTTCGAATCCACGTCTCAAATGATGGCCATCTGGCCCTTCGATTAGACATTAATGAGTTGAGACGATACCTGAAGTGTCCTGATCCGCCGACGGCACCGGTTCTCCTGAAGTGGATTCAATGCCACACAAAACCACACCGTCATGTGTAATCACGATTCAGGAGCCTAGCCCCCGGGGTCCTGCCTTGCGACCGCTTCACGGAATACGTGCCAGGGAATCGTTGTTTTTTTCATAGCCTCTCACAGCTAACCAATCAGAGGCAGCAAGGTGCGGTCCCACAAGCACGCTAATCACAAGATGACTCAGGGGTTCCGTCGAATGCACACAATCGACAAAAGAATGATACTATCCCTTGAAGGCGGAATTTTTGAAATGCTCACATCCCAGGCGAATAGTCTTCTTGCTGCAGGATTGCTTTGCTGCCTCGCCTATTCCGCGGCATCTTCGTCAATGACGCTGTCTGC
This sequence comes from Binatia bacterium, assembly GCA_041484845.1. Lineage (GTDB taxonomy): Bacteria > Desulfobacterota > Binatia > UBA9968 > UBA9968 > JBGPIK01. Next base: position 2,218 of record JBGPIK010000044.1, read on the forward strand.
AGCTTTAGCTCCCGCCACGCCAGGTCAAGATGCATCTGCAGGTTCGGACAGTCATCAAAGCGCCGCGGTCCGGCACTTCCGAGGTTCGCTTGCGAGAGTTCATTTGCTGCTTAGGCGCTACGGTTACTGGGCCGCAGCCGCCACCACGCTGGCGGAAGGCGTGGGGATACCTATGCCAGGGCAATCCCTTCTCATAGCCGGAGCCGTGGAGGCCGCTGAGGGCCGCATGAACATCGCAGGGCTCCTACTCCTGGTAACGGCATCGGCCATAATGGGCAACAGTCTCGGTTACGCGATCGGCTACTGGGGCGGTCGTTTCGTTCTGAATAAACTCAAAGTCAACTCGCAGCGGCAGCAACACTTAGAAGAACTTTTCAAGCGCCGCGGCGGTTTCGTCATCCTGTTCGGCCGGTTTGTGGACGGGCTGCGGCAGTTGAATGGCATACTCTCCGGCACAATGAAGATGCCTTGGTGGAGCTTCACCGCATACAACATCGCCGGCGCGCTCCTGTGGACCGCCACATGGGGACTTGGAAGTTATTACCTCGGTCGGAAAATACATTTCATTGCTGGTTTTTTTTATCACCACCACGCGTGGCTGTTCGTACTGGGCCTAACAGCTTTGCTAGCTTTATTGGTTCATCTCTCGCGTTCAACACGGCGCAACGCACACGGACAAATTTGACCTATCGAGCGGCCGGCAGGTATGCGATCTTCGGCACTTCTCCTGACGATCGCGGGTTATTTTTGCCGCGCTTCAGCTAGCGCGCTATCTCCTCTTGAAATGGCTGAGCTGAACCCGATTATCTGAAAAAGAAAATATCATTTTTCGCTTGCGAAACGCCGCAAGAATTGGCAAGTTACCGCGTAGGAATGACACCGTGGATCGAAGTTTAAGGTTGGGACGAAGGGCGCTTTTCCTCGTTACCTGTTTTATGCGCCGACTTTACCCGATAACTATTTTAGTATTTTTGGTTTTTCAATCAAGCTGCAACACGCAGATTGCAGCGCGCTGGCGGCGTTCTGACCAACCGCAAAAGATAGACCAAGCGCAAACCGTCGCCAGGCCCCAACCCGCACTAACGTCTCCCGCAGCGAAGGAACACATTGACACGTCGCCAGAAGTTGCGCGGGAAACAATAAAGCCGATACCGCTCCCGGAATCGGTTCTCGCTCCGCCTGACATCGATGTCGCTTCCCTGAAGCTAAAATACGATACCGTCGTAACAGGTAGAACATCCGCCCCATTATCCCTTTCCGGCTGGCAATACCGCGTGAACCGAGAGAACCGGATTGTCGGTTTTGAATTTTCGAATCGCGGTGGCAACCGCATCCTTCCCCAGCGCTACGACATCGGCAGGAATTTGTTGTTTACCCGCGATTTCCAGTTTCGTTTTGATGATCGCGCAAGGCAGGATATCCATCTGGCGATTACGGATTGGGCCCCTTCCTCCGATCGACAATTCCGGTTAAGCGAGTTGATGAATAGCGTTCTGCATTTTTTCCCGCGCAATTATCTTCCTGCGATTACCAGCTTAGATGGACGATATATTGTGACGCTGCCAACCGGTGAACAGATTCAATTTGATGCTCTTACGCACGAAATTTTAAACGGAGTATTGTCCGAAGCGCCGGTTGACCTTACGCCGAATCGCGCGGCGCGCAAATTTCCGGGCGTTAGCTACAGCGGCAAAGGCGTCGTTGTCCGCGCCAATGCCCGAGGAGCTGACCCGCGAATCGGAACCACGGCAACTATTGCGACTGGATCACCCGCGGCGGATTGTGCCAAGGGCAAAAAATGCGACCAGTGCCAGGTACCCTCACGGGAACTCTGGAGTCAAAACGCCGCAGTTCGATTTAAGTTTTCCACCGACGCGGATTTTGATCGCTACCTGCGCGCGCGCTGCGGTTTTGGCTTGCCGACAATTGAGCCAAACTTTGTCTTGGCGTTTACTTCCAATGACTGACCCTTCGTGCGCCTGACACGTTCGGGCCATCTCACTTTACGACCCGCTTGCTCACGACATAGAGTCCGACTCGCACCACAGGGAGGACTGCCTGCGAATTCCATACCGACTCAAGGTATGAGAGAGGCTAAATCTAACGCGTGGCAGATCCGCTGATGCGCTGGGGACCAAAACGAAAGCTACTTCGCCATGTGATGCATACCGCCATTTCTGACCTTGTGGTATTTACCACGCTCCACTCGTTTGATCTTGCCTTGTCTCGCCCACCGCGAAAGGGTTTGCCGTAGGTAAACCGCCGGCTTTTTGGTGGGGACCGCCGCTTTGACGAAGTCTCTGCTTGTGAATTTCTCAGGAAGCCGAGCTAAGACATCTCTGAGATTGGTGCGGCTGCGCCTTGCGCCGTTTCCCGCACGCACTTTTTTCCCGCCATTCCTACCCAACAACTCGAGCACAGTCTCGTGGCGCTTAAGTTCATTTTCTAACTGAGCTATCTGAGAAGACTTTACAGAAATAGCCTTCTTGAGCCCATTTATGCTTCGCCTGACGGCTGTCTTAAGATCTACTCCCATAATTGTCCCCTCCTGCTACCAGCCTAAGAAACATAAGAAGACAACTCAAGAGCTGGTAATGGAATTGAATACCTCCAGCCAAACGAGTTTCTGCTCGGGTAGGCAATTGGCGACATGTCGCGAATTGCCTACCTGCGCTCGAATGCGTCGCGATTAATAAAAGCACTTGAATATTCCAGCCATACAAAAATAATTGCATTTGCAAAAATACGCTTTCGTTTATCGGCGTGAGGACAACTTTGATGAACGAGCAAAACAGGACTCGCCTGTCGCAAAACTAACTTGACGCGCAGTTGAAATACTTCTATTTTCAGGGCCTAGATTCCGGCGAACCGCAATAGTGGCGGCCAAATGGGGCTGCGAGCGTTCCAACCGCTTAAGTTGGGTGCGCAGTGGCAGCGGCCAAAGCGAACACGAGGAGCGCATCGTGAGATTCGGTTACTATATTCTCAACACCTACGTTCCGGAGCTCGACGGCGCGAGTCCCGAGCTTTATGCCCATTGGCTCGAACAGATTGATGCGGCCGAAGACCTTGGTTTTGATTCGCTGTGGGTCACCGAACATCATTTTCGTCATTTCGGCGGGATGATGCCAAATCCTCAACTGTTACTTACGGCAGCGGCGCAGCGCACCAAACAGATGCGCCTCGGCAGTGCGGTGTCAATTCTGCCCATGCACAACCCGATCCGTATCGCCGAAGATTTCGCAATGGTGGATCTTTTGTCAAACGGCCGTCTTGATTTTGGCGCCGGGCGGGGTATGCATCCGCTAGAGTATTCCGTGTTCCAAGCGGATTGGGGCAGCGCACAATCGAGGCTTCCCGAAGCGCTCGATATTATTGTGCGCGCCTGGAGCGGCGAGGAATTCGAATGGAACGGCAAGTATTATCGCTACCCTAAGCTCGCCGTCTATCCCAAGCCTGTGCAAAAACCGCATCCGCCGATTTACGTGACCGCTAATAAGGATCCGGAGAGTTTTGCGCTGGTCGGACGCCGCGGCCATAATCTAATGACTTTGCCCTGGATCGCCACAAACGAATTGCAGCGGACGCGCGTCGAGATGTATTTCGTTGCGCTCAGGCAAGCGGGCCATCCGATCGAAGGCAAAGACCTATTCGTCATGTATCCGGCTTACATTGGCGATAGCGATGCGCAGGCGCAGGCAGAGGTTATTGAACACTGGAACCGCTGGCGCACATTCGCTCTCGACGCCTTGGACCTTAACCCGAGTAAGGGGGACCTTTACCGCAACATCTTTGCACATCTCGATTATCAGACCATGGTTCGTGACAATCGTGGCGTTTTCGGCGGGCCCGAAAGTTGTTTACGAATTATGCAACGGATCATCGAGACGATTGGTCCGACACAAATCGGACTGGTGTTTCACTTCGGCGGCCTAAGCCAACAAAAAGTGCTCAAGTCGATGGAGCGCTTCGCCCGCGTCATTGCTCCCGCGCTGCGCTAAGACATCACTTAGGATTTAGCTCTGACCGATTTCCGCTCACTCATTTTTATTAATAACCGGATGCGCGGGAACTAAAGCGACACGAGAACCTTTGCGCCGCAGATTGGCACTCTAAGTTACGACGCGTAAATGCGGACCGCGGTTTCCTCGATTCGGTGGCCGCGCGTGATCAATCTGACAATGCTGCACACGTTACGCGTCACGTTTTCGATGTCGGCCGCGGGAAAACCATCCTTAATATACCTACCGATAAGCTTTTCATCGCCCAGGCTGACGATCTGAAGATAATCCGTGTTCTCCGGCTTAAAATAATGCTCCGTCCCCGGCGCAGGACTGTTTAACTCATTCTGCAACTCACTGGATATTTTTATGCCGACGAACAATCGCTTACCGACTTCAAGCATTAGTAGTTCTCCTTACGTACCTCTATCATAATGCCAAGCGGACGGCCACCTACGATACGGCGTGCGAAGCATTCACCGGCAATGGAATTGACAGTCCGCTCCCAAGTCGCTATATCGGCGATAGTGGACCTGCCATCGATCGTGCGAATATTAATCAAGCACGTTCAGACGAAGCAGAGAAAGCGCATGAGGGATCTCGAGCAATGACCTTCGACTGCATTAGCGCTCAAGAGCCGATGCCGGTGCACCGGTTCATTATTCAATCACGGCTGCGGGTCTCATGTCAAAAGACGATCGCTACGCTGGCGCTTCAGGTCCTTTTGCTGGTCAGCGGTCCGGTTCACAAAAGTCTGGCTGCGGATTTGACGTTGATGCGAGTAGGCTACGGCGGCATCGCCGGCTATCAGCTTCCTTTATGGGTAAGTAAAGAGGTCGGCATCAGCAGGAAGTATGGCATCGAGCTTGAGCCTTTGCTGATTTCAGGCGGATCATTGAACATGCAGGCATTGATTGCGAACAGCACTCAGATGAGCCAAAACTCCGCTTCCTCAGCGATTCAGGCAGCCCTCAGGAATGCTCCGGTCATTCTCGTAGCCACACTAGACAACAAGATGCCATTTCAAATCATCGCCCGTCCGGAAATCAAAGATCCGCAACAACTCAAAGGGAAAAAGATCGGTATTCAGCGTTTCGGCGGCTCCAACGACATCGGAGTCCAATGGGCGCTCAGGGCGTGGAACATCGAACTGCGCCAGGTCACGTTGCTGCCGACGGGCAGCACGACCGCGCGCATGAGCGCGCTGATGCTCGGCCACGTCGATGCGTCGATCTTCTCGTATCCGGAGATCTACCATGCCAAACGGCTGGGCATGAACGTATTGGCGGACATCGGCGATTTCAGCGCTTACCCAAACACGTCGCTGATGGTCACCCGGCCTTTTCTCGCCAAGCAGCGGCTGCTGATTAAAAATATGCTCAAGGCACACCTGGAGGCGATTCGCTTCATCAAGAGCAACAAGGCGGGCAGCCTCAAAGTCTTGAAGAAATATCTCGGCATTACCGACGCCGCAGCCGTCGAGGCCACCTACGATTTCTTCTCGCGGCGTTTGGACTCCGTGCCGCGCACGAGCGTGGAGGGGATCAAACAGATTCTACGGGAAATGGATGCGCCGCAACGCAGCCCTGGGGATTTCATCGATATGAGTTTGCTCGATGAAATCGAGCAAGAAGGCTTCGAACAAAAACTTCGCTGAGGCGACACGACGGACATGAAAGAAGGACTCGTCCCGGGCCTGAGCTATACGCGAAGCTGTATAACAACACCGGACATGCGTGCGATGCAGTTGACCTTCGACGTGCTCTCCACACCGGCCATGATCGGCTTGATGGAAAGAACCAGCGTTGAATTGACAACTCCCTACCTGAGTGAAAATGAACAGACGGTGGGGATTCACGTGGACGTGAAGCACCGCGCTCCGACGCAAATCGGTCAGAGGGTAACGATAACGGCGGAGCTGTTGGAGATCGAGGGGAATAAACTGCGATTCTCCGTAGTCGCAGCCAATGACGAAGGTGTAAAGATCGGTGAAGGGACCCATCGGCGGGCCATCATTCAATTAAATCAATTTGGGCGAAAATCCTGATGTCATGATTTCACCGGTGCCCGTCCCTCTGTCCTGCCTCAAATCCTCAATGCGCTAACGTAATCGCAATCGTCCCGCCGACAGTCGACACGGTGCCGCTTATCGTTTGCCAGCTCATCCGTTTGCGAAATATCAGCAGCCCTGCGAGCACAATCCACATGGGACTCGAGGCGATGATCGGTGAAACGGTAGCCACCGGGGCGAGGCCGAACGACGTGACAAAAAGCACAAACCCGAGATTTTCAAACAACGAAGCGATGATCAAGCCTTTGACCCCCTGAAGACTCCACACGAGGCGCTGGTATCTCTTAACCACCGGCAGGATGGTCAAGCTAAGCAAGAGAGACGTGGCCCCCACCAAGGCAGTGAAAAAAACAGGATAAGCGGAACTCTTGAGGCCATAGCGTACCACGGGTTGGACCAGACCGGTGATCACCCCTGCGGTCAAGGGAAACAAGGCATACCACCACCCTTTGGCCGTCGGGCTCTCGTTGGATTGCCAACTGATAAGAAAAGTTCCGACCACCACCAGGATCGTGCCCGTCAAGACGAGCGGCGTGGGCTCCTCCCTGAGAACGAGGATTGCGAAGAGCGCGCCGAACAAAGGATGGCTGGACCTAAGCGCGGCGCTCCGCGAAGCTCCCATCGTAGAGACGCCGGTGTAGCTGAGTATCCGGATAATCGGCATAATGAGGCCGATTCCGATGAACAAAATCGCGGGGAAATAGCTCAGCGGCGGAATATTCCCGGACAACAGCACATAAGCTCCCAGGATAACGGTTTGGGTCGTGAATGAAACAAGCGTCATCGTGACCGGATTCGAATGTTTCATGCCCAATCTGGCCGCAATATTCGAAGCGGCATAAGACATGGAACAGGCAACAGCGACGGCTTGAGCGATGAAATGCATAATTCATATTGAAAGGTGTTGGCAAAGTTCTCCTGGGTCAAATCACCTCTTCGCGCGCAGGTCAAGGGATTGGCGACCGATCATCTCTCAATCGGTATTTCCCTACTTATGGGCACATGCGTCTTCCTTAGTGATACTGAATTGAACCGCGAGTGCAACCGCGGCTTATGCGTGCTCAAATCACGTGGCATAATGAGTGCGAACTAGATCCGCGAGTTTCTGCTGGCCCATCGCGGCATGGAGCGGCTGGATGTTTAGTCGGCCCCGGCGGCGTGTTGAGCGGCAGCGCACGCGGCCCGTATGGGATCCGCGTGCCGCCGCCAAATGCAGTCCTAACGCCGCCGGGCTCGCCCACAGGTTCGATCAACGCGGTGATCTTATTTCCATTTCCAATCCGTTAGGGTCCTTTACAAAAAGCGTGGTGAGTCGGCCCGACGAATCGCGATTTTCCCGGACAATTTGCGCCCCCTTAGCCTTAAAGTCTGCCGCGACCTGATCGATATCGTCGGTGACAAAGCCATAATGATGAACGCCGATTTGTCCCGGCGATTCCATGAGTTGAATTGAAGGCGAGCCGTCGATTTTCATAAAGCAAAATGCATAGCCGGCCGCGCCCTTTCTAATGGCCGTTGGACTGCCGGCAAAATACTTTTGATAAAAAGCGATGGACTCATTGATGTCTTTGCAGTAAATCGCTACGTGTTCGAGCTGGTAGCTCATAGTTTTCTCTCCTTTCAGAGCGTTATTCTGAACAAACTAAACGCAATCGCAAGAATACGTCAAACGTTTTTTGCATGAAAGCCCCTTTCTTGGGGTGAAACGGGTGCCAATCAGGTGGCCGTTACCCATGCGAGCAAATCGACCGCCGGGCTTCAAAGACTCTTGCTTTAAATTCAGCGGAGAGATGAGTGATAATTTTGTGCTGCGGTTTTTGTTCTCGGTCCCAGGATTCCGTCAACCGGGCCGGGATCGAAGCCCGCCTCGCGTAGGCGCATTTGGAGTGCCGTGATTGCTCCTCGGCCTGAATTTTTGGCCGTTGTCCCATTGGAATCTTCGGACCCTCGATTTGTTGCGCGCTGGATCAAGGCGCTTGCCCTTGTCGCGTTCGCGGCGCCATCGCCCGTCGGCGCATGCGCATCGTTAAGCGGCACTATCCGGACAGGGTCCAGCATCGTGCACCCTGATTGCAGAGCCAACCGCGCGGATTGCGTTTTGACACCGTCGATTCCGTCAATCGGACCCGGATCAAGTCCGGCATCTTTTAATCTTACTTGCACCAGGCGAACTGCAGTCGTGCTCGCGCCATTATTTTTTCCAACCCCAGTGTTTGCCGCTACCATTCCCGAATTCGGCCGAACCGCCCGACCATCGGGGTTTCGGATTAAATCCTTGAGAGTCACACATACGGATCGAAAACGTTGAATAGCCGCTTGCGTGTCGCCGTCTACAACACCGTCAACCGCTCCCGAATAAAAACCTGAGTTCCTAAGATGTGATTGAATTCGCCTGACGTAATCCGCGCCGGCGCTTTTGTTTTCGTCCTCCGACCGCGCCGCGGTAGCGGGTTCATTTACAGCAGGTGGAGCTTGAAGATCAGAAGTTGGATTGGCGGCCTCTTGGCTTTCGACTTCTACATCTGAAGTTTCCGTCAACGCGCATCCAGAGATCAAGATGAAACAAAGCCACGCAAAAACAACTTTCTTGAGCATCACAAAAAGTCTCCTTGCGTGATTGGGTAGCAACCGACATGCCTGCGACAAATCCTGACAAAAAAGGGGAAAAACGGGTTTAACTCTTATGGAGTCACTCTGCGCCGATCCTAGAGTGTCACTCTTGTTCAAGCGCGTGTCCTATCCGTTGTCACCTGTGCGGCTTTGGCGCGGATCATTTATGGACGAAGAAAAATTACTGCGGCGCAGTGAAATGATCCGGGCGAGGTCGGCTTTGGAGCCGGGCGAAACGCATCCTATGAAACAACGTAACGAATTACTCGCGGGGGAAAATATCGCCGAATTTCTGAATAGCCTCACTGCTGCCGCAAATATAAGTGGCATCATGGCGCTCAAAGCAAAACTCGCTTCCGAACTCGACCAACAGGTCTTCTCCGCGTTCCACCGCAACGACGGAACAGCCGGTCTTCTCGCGAATTCCAAGTTTGGCTAGCTGCTGCCCTTCCAACCCGCGCGATGACACCTTTAATACTCGCAGCTCCGGATCAACGGCAACGGATTCTTTCCCCAGTAAGCGCCACGCCAGAATTTGCCCCGATACCTGGCTGATGGACAGCGCAAAATCGGCGCCCGCGGCGTAAATTCTTTCTAGATTTTCAGCATGATTGACGCGCGCGATCACCGGCACATCGGGCGCCATATCTTTCATGATCACCGTGGAGAAAAGCGTCGTGGTGTCACCGCTGAGCGCTAGAATTACAGCTTGGACATTTTCCACCTGCGCTTTTTTTAACAGCTGCGTGTCGAGCACATTGCCGATCAGATTCGCGCCGGGTACCGACCGGTTATCGATCATAATCGTTTCCTCTCCGGCGTCCGTCAACAACTCGACGACCTTGCGTCCGACCTCGCCACCGCCGCAAATAAGAAAAGGGCCGTGCCTGCGCAGCTGTTTCGTGCCGACGCAAACTTCCATGAATCTTTGAATGCTCTCGGGAACGCCCACGAGAATAAGAATACCGCCGGGTTCAAGGCGCATGTCGGGCGTTGGTGGGGTTAACAGTTTACCTCCGAACCACTGTCCGATAACAGTTACGCCGGCGTGTTGGCCGATCCCCGCCTCGGCCAGCGTCTTGCCGCCAAGTACGCTGTCACGGGTAATCCGAACTTCGGTCACCTGCAGTTTCTGGCCAAGCTGTTGAATGCCCGCGACCGTCGGGATCACCTTCCGGCTTGCCCGCGCGGCCAACGCCGCGCCGAGGATGTGCCGCGGCGTATAAGCTGCGGTGGCGCCCGCGAGGATCATAGGCTGACGATGATACGGGTCTTCCACTAGAGCAAGAATCTCGCCGCCGTAGCCGAGTTGTCGCGCGGCCAATATGGTCGCGGCATTACGGTCATCGGTGCTATTGACGATAAGAGCTCTGGCTCTATCGAGGCTCGTGCGCTTCAATACCCCTTCGTCCAAATTACCGTAAACCATGCGATGGCCATGTTCTAGCAACCACCGCGCTTCGGTTTCGTCTTCCTCGACAACGAGGGTTGTAATTTGCGCTGCTTCAAGCTCCTCAAGCAGCGTCGCAACCGGCGGCCCGTGATGAAAAATAACCACATGATCCTTGAGGTCTACCGTCTCCTTTGGCAGCCGTGTTTCGAAGCGTTCTTCAAGAACCGGGATCAAGTAAATGGGAAAAATTAAGAAGATTAAAAATACGCCGGTGAATTGAACCAGTACGACATACAAAACCATGACGGGATGGCGCCAAGAGGACTCCGGACCGTAACCCGTTGTAGAAATGGTACCCGCCGCCCACTGCAAGGCGTCCCAGAATCCCCGTGGCCTGCCCTCAAGATAATGCATGCCGAGCATGTAAAGCGCCGTAGCTACAATCACCAGCAGAGCTAATGAAAGCAGCAGAAACAATAGGCGTTTACGAGGCCGAAGCATTCAACCTAGGGGCGCATCATCGGGAAAGCAAACAGGTTCGCACTGGCGCCGCAACTGGCTTGGGCTATGTAAATCGTGCAGCCGGGCTTACGGCGGCTTCCATACTCGTTGCGCGACGCCAGTCGAAGGCATTTTTTCCGGCTCTGCCGTGCGATCGTCACCGGTTACGGCTCAGCAACCTGAGTAGCACAGCGCGTGGTAACGTCGCAAGCTGGAGGGAACGGTCGCGACCGTTCCCTCCGCCGTACGACAAACCGGGTGAAAATTCGACGGGGCCCCCCGACCAAACTGCTCAGGGCGAACGGCGACTTGATTATTTGCGCCTCGCTTCCGTTCGTGGTGAGCCGTGTCGAACCAATGGGGCGTGATTCTTGGGCACATACCGCCCCACGCTACGGCGCGCCCTTTCCCGAGATGTAGGCCATGGTTTTGTTAAACTGTCTATCGAGATCGACTTGCAGCGAGAAAACCTCTTCCGCGGTGCAACGACCTCGGCGACACTCCAGCGCCAACGCGATAGGGTCAAGATCGAGTCCATCAGGCTTTATTTTCCGAAGATAATCGACGGCGTGATCGTTTGAGTCGACCGCGAGAGCATCCCAACTGTAGATCAAACGTGCCGGATACAAAATTGCGCGAATATACGGCTTACGCTCTGCTGGGTCAAGTTTCGTAAGACGGGTTAACTCGCTGATTCGCGGCTTCCAGCTTCTCTCGATGCTGTCAAGCAGTGCGCCCTCGATTTCTGCCTTGCCGGGGCGTGGAAATTCCGCCTTGCGATTGTGCATCAAGGGTATACCATGATCGAGAAGGTCAAGCCGATCGAGCACCGGCAAGCGGCCCCACCCGTACTCCGGATTACCCCAGAACACCGATAGCGTTTTCCCATATTCCGGATTTAGCTTTTTGGCATCCGCGATCCATGTATCGATTCCGGCCGGAGACCTCGCGCATGAAAGCAGAATTCCAACATCGATGTCGCTGTAGATTGAGCTGAAGCCGCCGTGCGCAAGACTTCCCAGCTGATAAACTTCGACAAGCGAGGACCCAAGTTGGGATTCAAAATGACTCGCTACATCCCTGACGTAATCAATGAACGGCTTCACGATTCATTCCTTCAGGCTTGCGACAGATAAAGAAAGCCCGCCCCGCTCCTTTGGCAGACATGCCCAAGTCGCGCTGCCCTTCGTACACAGAAATGTTTTCAAAACCGGCAGTCTCCAACCCCAGTCGAACTTCTGCTTCAGAATAACACTTCTGTCGTAGCATTAAATCGCAGCGGCGCCATTGTTTCTTTAACCAAAAGATAATGAGATGAGATTCTCCGATTCTCTCTTCCTCACGATATCCAAACTGCACCAGGCAAACGCAATCGTCTTCTATAATGCTTCTGGAGCCGCGCCACCGAGCCCTATACCCTTGATCCATATTGAGATCAAAAGTAAATTCGCCGCCGGGCTTCAACGCTCGATGGGCACGATGGAAAACCGAAACGAGCTCCTCCGCGTTCATAATATGGTTGAGACTGTCAAAAACACAGACGACCGCGTCGCACACGCTGTACAATTTAAACTTCCGCGCATCCGAAACAACAAATTTCGCGGCGGGAGCGTTTTCACGCGCCAGGCGAACCATTTGCCGCGATCCGTCAATGCCGATGACCGAGAAGCCCCGGTCGGTCAGTGCCCGCGCCAAGTTTCCCGTGCCGCAGCAAAGGTCCAGGATCATGCTTTTAGCGGGAAGCCGATCGAGCAATATCTTTTCCAATGCAGGCAAAACCTGCTGTGCGTAGCGCGGGCCCCAGTGCCGGTTGTAGGCCCAGGCAAGCCCGTCGTAGTCGGAAAACGACTTCACGTTTTAATGTTTATCATAAACTCCTCTTTGGCGAAGTGGTAATCGAGGGATCATTTCTATGCCGCGATGCGGCACTTTCGACGGTTACCGCTCTGGATTTTTCAAAAACTGAACTGGACATTTCAGCCCGGGTCGAGTATGGGAGGCTATCCAGCGCGTTTAACTGACTGTGTCATAATCGACTCAGACGCCGGCTTGTCGTCCTGGACAAATTTGAGGGACCCAGGATTTTTCGCGGAGTCTGTCCTGAGCAGAGCCGAAGGGCTCGAAATGCTAGAGACGAATAGACACTGGATTTCGTATACCGCGACACGGTCTTTTTAGGAAAGGAGCGTAATATGGCTACTCTGATAACAGGATTGGGACTCGTCGGAACCTCTTACGCCCAGCTTGCTTTGAAGCGAGGCGAAAGCATTGTTTTCTACGATGTGGCGCCACAACGCGACTTCCTGGCGAAGAAACTCGGCGCCGCCGGTGTTAGCGTTGTGCAGCGGGACGTGCGCGATCTACCGGCGCTCATCGAAACAATTCAGAAATATAAAATCGATACGGTCCTCCACACCGCCGGGTTGATCGGCGGCAAAGTATCACAACCGATTTACACCGGCATGCAAATCAATGTCATGGGCACCATCAATGTCGCCGAAGCGGTACGGTTGACCGGCGTTAAGCGCCTCGTGCAGATCAGCACATTTGGCGTCTACGATCGTCGCTTCGAAGGCGATAGCCCAATCGACGAAAACTTTCACCGCGGTCCCGGCGAAGCCTACGGCAATTCAAAAGTGGCGAAGGAGCTTATGGTGGAGGCTTATCAGCGCCTCTACGGGTTCGAACTGATTGTGCTTCGTCTCGCCAATGTTTACGGAGTCGGTCATTTTGCCGGAGGTTCGGGCGGCGGCGAAATGGTTCAGAACCTGCTGCAGACCGGCATCAAGGGCGGAACGTTAAAGATCGCTCAGGAGCAAGCGCGCGATTTTGAATACGTCTATTACAAGGACCTTGGCCGCGCTTTAGATAAATCCGCCACCGTTCCATTGTCGACGCCAGCCACGCTCAATATCGGCACCGGTGTCGTCGTCAAATTCGCCGAGCTCGTCGCAACGGCGGAAAAACTGTTGCCGCAACTGCAGGTTGACACGCTCCCGGGGAAACCGCCGCGCTCGGCGAAACAGCCGATGGTGATCGCCAAGGCCAAGCAACTATTGGGTTGGGAACCGGAATACGATCTGGAAGCGGGATTTACCGATTATATCAAAGAGTTGAAAGACTAGCCCGCATTTCTCACAGTGCGAGAAAACGGATGACACTGTGTCGATCGAGAGGCGAGATCGGAAGAGCGAGGCATAGAGGCGAACAGTTTCAATGCCGTGTTCGGTGTTCGGTTCGCCGCTTGCGCTTTGCCACGGGCGTTCGCTCCAGCAACTCGGTTTGCGGGCCTGTCCTGAGCGAAGTCGAAGGGCTGCTCCAAGGCACAGGCTCATTGCCTCGGTCTGGAGAGCTCGCCTCTCGATTGACTTTGATGCGAGAAATGCGGGCTAGGTCTAGATACACTAACGCTAAAACGAAATGATTCCACGTTTGCCGGTCTTGAAACCGCTGTAACGAAGCGTGCTGCCGTCGCTCTCAAAGATGATCGCGCCATCCTGGTCCGTACGCAGGATTTCCGCTCCTGCCTTGCGATAACGGCCCAAGATTTCGTCTCGCGTCGCGGCCGGTTGATTTCGTCCGGCGCCGGAGAATACCGCCAACTTGGGCTGCACGGCAGCGACAAATTCTTCACTGCTGGCCGTAGCGCTGCCATGGCGTGGAACTTTCAAAATGGCGCTACGGAGGTCTCGCGCTCGCGGCTGCAACAAATGTTCATCGCGCTTTTCAATATCGCCGGCAAAAAGAAAAACGATTTTCCCATGTTGAAGCCGAAGCACGACGGAGGCTTCATGGGTGGTTTCCGGCGCTGGATAAAGAACGCACAATTTGACACCATCAATATCACGACAGGGTTCTTGATCATGGAGGGCGACACGTTTGATACGCGCCTGCTCCAGAGCCTCCTCCAAATCTTCAAAGCGCGCGGTTTCGCCCTTCGCCGGCCCCGACCAGAACTCCGCGGGCGCAAATTCTTTTATGATGGTCCGCATGCCGCCGTAATGGTCGATCCTTGCATGCGTCAGCACCAGATAATCGACCTTAAGAATCTTGCGCGCGCGCAAGAACGGCGCAACAATGGCCTCGCCCGTATCAAACTCGCCCGTGGCCGTTCCGCCGGCATCGATCAGCAGCACTTTGGAGCCGGGTAGCTCAATGACCGCAGCATCCCCTTGCCCGACGTTCAGATGAGTCACGCGCAGCTCATGCCGATTCCAGCGCTCGCGCCACCAATAGGCGCCATCGCCGATGAGTAGCACGATCATAAGCGCCGCCACTAGCCCGGCATAACGATTCTTACGCACAAGCAAAAGTGCCAGGAAGAGCGCATAAAGGGCCGCGATTTCGAATCGATCAGGGGCCGGCACGCTAATGTTTGCGAGCGGGAGATGGGCGAACAGCTGAACTAACCAGACGGTTAACGAAATGAAGCGTTCTTCAAGCCACACCATAGGTACCGCCGCGACCGGTATGGTTAGCGACAAGAATCCAATGACAAGTCCCAGTGGAACGACGATGAAACCGACGAGCGGAACGACGACGGGATTCGACACCAGACCGGCCAATGAAAGATGGCCGAAGTAGTGAGCGATCAAGGGGCCGGTCCCGACCGTTGCGAGCACCGGGACCGCGAGGTGGAACCCAACCTGCCGTAATTTTTCTCGCCACCAGCCACGCTCTTGCGGTAGCTCGTCCTTTTGTCGCGCTGGAATCCATTCGCGTACCTGGCGTATGCCCCAGGCGATGAAAAGCACCGCAAGGAAGGAAAGCTGAAAAGAAATATCCGAAACCACCCCCGGCCACACCAGGGCAATGAGGAACGCGGCAAACGTGAGGCTGGTGAGAACTTCCTCTTCACGGTCGAGCAGCACCGCCAGCTCGTAAATTCCGATCATGATCGCCGAGCGTACGGTTGGTACCATGGCTCCGGCCAACGCCGTGTAAAACACTACCGACAGAAACGAGCAGAACGTGGCTATCTTGAGCAAGTTAAAACGCAGCAATAAGTACGGACTAAAGCCGCAACCGACGCGAATAAGTGCGAAAACGACCAGCCCTAACATCCCCACGTGAAGGCCCGATATCGATATCACATGATTAACGCCCGCGGCGGTAAATTCCGTTCTCATGACTTTCGAAATTTCTCCCATATCCCCCACCGTCAAGGCCTTCAATAACGGGCTGTTCTCACGCGACACATTTTGCTCGATATAACGGCGGATTTCTCTCCTGAGTGACTCTACCGCTCCGCGAATAGCAATCGGTTGGCGCGCCACCAGCTCGACTTCGCCGTCGTTCTCGAGAAATCCCGTGGCGTAGATCTCGCGATCCGCCAGATACGTCGCGTAATTGAAACCGCCGGGATTACCGCTGTCACGCGGCACCGCAGGGTGAACCCAGAAGCGAACGCGGTCTCCGTAACGCCACTCACGGCGGACGACCCGCACATTCATAAGAATATCGCCGGTGATCTCTTCCGCTCCCGTCGGGTGCCAAATTCTTTCGGCACTGACGATCCAGCGATTTCGATTGGGTAGTTTTTCCGGTTCCTGCCGCAACGAACCTTCCAGATAGAGCCTGGAGTTCTCGTCCATCAGCGACCGCAGATGATGGGCTGGAAACGCGGGATGAAGCAGCTCACGGTGACGCCAATAGCCGACGTGTAAGGCGAGGGCGGCAATAAAGCACACAACGCCCAAGCGCCGCGCGGGCGCCCAAAGGCACAAAGCCAATGGAATAATCGTAGCGAAGCCGACAACCCGCGGAATATCGGCAACAGTCGCGACGGCCTGGCCAATGAGCAACGCCGCCGTAGCGGCGACCAGCCAGAGGGATGGATGGCCGCGACCCGCAGGGGCACGATTCGGCGCAAAGTTTTTTTCGGCCACGGCTGTTTACCTACTGCGCGGCACAATGGAGCGAATCAAGAATCTCCTGGGCGAGCTTTTCATTCATGAAAGGCACCTTAACTAAATCTTCCAGAGTGGCCTCGCCCATGCGTTTGATGCTGCCGAAGGCACGCAACAGGGCGCGCTTGCGCACTCCTCCGATTCCCGGAATACGATCTAACGCGGAATAAAGGGTCTGCTTCGATCGCAGTTTCTTGTGGTAAGTGATCGCAAAACGATGGGCTTCGTCACGCACGCGCTGGAGCAAAAACAGCGCATTGGAATTGCGCCGCAATATCACCGGATTGCTCTGGCCGGGCAGAAAAACTCGCTCCTCGGAGCGCTCGATTTCACTGCTTCGGGGGGCCGACTGAACGCGCATTTTGGCCAGACCGACGACATCGACCCCGGTCACACCGACTTCCCTCATAGCCGCGAGCGCCATGGCCAACTGTCCTTTGCCGCCATCGACCACTACCAGGTCCGACAAATCAGATTGCTCTTTCCCGCGCGCGAAGCGTCGCTTGAGCACTTCGAGCATCATGCCGAAATCGTCCCCACCCGTAGATGGATCGATGCTGCGAATGCGGTAATGACGATAACGATTCTTATCGGGCTCCCCGTTGATGAAAGTCACCATCGAGCCCACCGCATGGGCGCCGTGAATGGTCGAGATATCAAAACATTCGATCCGCTGCGGATATTGCTTCAAGCGCAATTGGGATTGAAGCTCCAGGAGCATTTTTTCCCGCGCCTTTTCCTGATCGTGGCGCTCCGAAAAGCTCTGGCGCGCGTTATCGATCGCCATTTCCACGAGCTGTCGTTTGTCGCCCCGCTGCGGCGCGAAGATGGCGACCTTTTTCCCCTTTCGCTCGCCGAGATATTCTTCTCTAACTTCACGGTCCTCGAGACCAACCGGCAACAGAATTTCGTCGGGGACAAAACGATTTCCCTGATAATATTGCGTCAGCAATTCGCCCATGACTTGTTCATCGGGGAATTCGAGGTCTTCCAGCGAATAGGATTGATTGCCGGTCAGTTTCCCCTGGCGCACGAGCAGGACCTGAACTTCGATAAAACCGCCCTCCCGATAAAGGCCGAAGATATCTTGATCGCTGCCCCAGTGTGAGACCATGCGCTGCTTTTCCAAAGTTTTCTCGACGGCCCGGATTTGATCACGGATTTTGGCGGCGGCTTCGAATTCCAGAGCAGCCGATTTCTCGCGCATTTTTTGTTTGAGCTCCGCAATCAGCTCTTGCTGTCGGCCGTCGATAAACAAGACTGCCTGCCGGACCTGCTCGCGGTATTGTTCCTCGGAAACCGGCAGGACACAGGGAGCTAGACAGCGTTTAATTTGATATTGCAGACACGGCCGGCTGCGATTTCTGAAGTTGTTCTCGGTGCAGTTTCGCAACAAGAAATGCTTCTCGATGATATCGATGGTTTCGCGCGCCGCTACCGCGGATGCGAACGGTCCGAAGTAACGGCTGCCGTCCTTAACGATCTTCCGCGTTGCCAAGATCCGCGGCCAAGGATGGCTCGTTGTCACTTTAATGCTGAGATAGCTTTTGTCGTCCTTTAAGCGGATGTTATAGCGCGGCTTGTACTGTTTGATCAGATTGTTTTCAAGAATGAGCGCTTCTTTTTCATTGCCGGTTACAAGCGTTTGAAAGTCCATGATCCGGCGTACGAGGAATTGCACTTGCGAACGCTCGTCGGCATTGTTGAAGTAGGCGCGCACCCGCGCGCGTAAATCTTTCGCCTTGCCGACATAGATCACTTTGCTCGCATTATCCCGCATCAAATAAACGCCCGGACGCGCGGGAAGATTTGCCAGTTTTTCGCTAATGGATGCCATCGACGGGATTTATCAACTAAGCGCCGAAAAGCGACAGCGGGTCTTTCACCGGCGCGCCACCGGCGGGACAGCGACAAAATGGCACAGTCCTTTGCGTGCCTACGTCGTACGTGCACCCCTCTCGAGGCGCGATTCTCGTCATTTGTTCTCCTAATATCCTTAGTTTCTACATAACATTTGCTGCGAGGTTAAAAACGGTTTTGGCATGGGTTTTGGGTATTGGAAAAGGTACCTTAATAAATCCATCAAGGAACTTAAATATGGAAAGCCGCATGTTCGATATCGATCATTTACTTCAGCTTGGGGTATTTAATCAACTCATTCCGATTTGGCAGGTATTCTTTTTTATTGCGAGCCTCCTTCCGTTTTTACTTTGGAATCGCGTCAAAATCTGCCTTCTGATTACTTACCTTTTTACTTACTATTTAGGTTTCATGGTCCAATGGGGCGACTACATTGCCCACAGCGGATCGATGCAGCCGTTCGTGCTTTATTCCCTGAGTGGCTTGGCGATTGCCGTCGCTTTTGTCGCCACGATCTTCGCGGAAGGAGGCGACAAAACCAAGATTCGCTGGGTACGCTACTCCCGACCGAACAGCGAAGAAAGTTTTGGACCGCCGAGCTCGCGAGATCCGGTAGAGATAGCGATTAATGTCACCCACGCTTCCGACGCGGAGAACCCCTGATCGGTCGGAGATGCGATTACAACAGAGTTGCAAGGCGCGCCATCCTGCAGATCCGCTTCCATCAAAGGTCGCGCTTCACCCTTTCAGCCTGAGCGCGCTTAGGCCGTCGCCTCGCGCAGCGCGAGCTCGCTCATCTCCAGCTCGCGAATGCGGTCGCGCAATTCCGCCGCTTTCTCGAAGGCGAGCTGTTCGGCCGCTTGCTTCATTTCTTTTTTCAGTTGACGAATCATGCGCGCCAAGTCGGCCGCGCCATAGCTCATTGATTTATCCGCCGCCAACGGAATATCGACATAGTCCGCGTCATAAATCTTTACTAGGGGCGAGCCCAGGGATTTGATAACCGTTTGCGGCGTAATACCGTGTTCTTTATTAAATGCCGCTTGCAGCCGGCGCCGGCGATCGGTCTCGTCGATAGCCCGTTTCATGGAATCGGTTATAAAATCCGCATAGAGGATCACTCTCCCATGAACATTGCGCGCCGCCCGGCCGATGGTCTGAATAAGAGAGCGATCAGAACGCAGAAAACCCTCTTTATCGGCGTCGAGAATGGCCACGAGTGACACTTCGGGCAGATCCAAACCTTCGCGCAGCAGATTGATGCCGACCAACACGTCGAATTGCCCCAAGCGAAGCTGGCGAATAATTTCCACCCGCTCCAGCGTTTCGATGTCCGAATGCAGATAACGCACCTTGACGTTGAGGTCTTGATAATAGTCGGTGAGATCCTCTGCCATCCGCTTGGTTAATGTCGTGACCAGCACCCGCTCCTTCCGCTCCACTCGCTTGCGGATCTCATCAAGCAAGTCGTCCACCTGGTTGCGCGCGGGGCGCACATCGAGTTCCGGATCAGTCAGCCCGGTGGGGCGGATCAGCTGCTCTACTACGGCGCCCTGGCTCTGTTCAATCTCGTATCGGGCCGGTGTGGCTGAAACATAGATGACTTGATTCAAACAGGCTTGGAACTCATCGAAGTTCAGCGGCCGATTATCCAGCGCCGAAGGAAGGCGAAAGCCGTATTCGACCAACGTCTCTTTGCGCGAGCGGTCACCGCGATACATGCCGCCGATCTGAGGCACCGTGACATGACTCTCATCGATCATAACCAGAAAATCGCTCGGGAAATAACTCAACAACGTCGGCGGAGACTCCCCGGAGTTGCGGCCGGTCAAATGACGCGAATAGTTCTCGATGCCGGGGCAAAATCCCATCTCTTCCAGTAATTCAAGATCATAAAGGGTCCGCTGCTCGAGCCGCTGGGCTTCCAACAATTTTGTTTCCCCGCGCAATTGCGCCAGGCGATCCTTAAGCTCCTGGCGAATGCCGAGAATCGCCCGCTTCATGCTCTCTTCACTGGTCACATAGTGACTGGCGGGATAAATGCATGCCTTATCGACGCGGCGCTGAATCTTCCCGCGCAGGGGATCGATTTCATGGATCGCCTCGATCATTTCGTCGAAGAATTCAATGCGCAGCGCGGAGCTGTCCTCGTACGCCGGAAAGATTTCAACAATGTCGCCACGCACGCGAAACGTGCCGCGATGAAAATCAAAGTCGCTGCGTTGATACTGGATGTCCACCAATTTCCTCAGCATGACATCGCGCTGGATGGCGGTTCCTTCCTCCAGATAGACCATGAGGTTGAAGTAAGCTTCCGGGGAACCTAAACCGTAGATGCAGGAAACACTCGCCACGATGAGCGTATCGCGTCTTTCGAGCAGCGCTTTGGTCGCCGAATGGCGCAGTTTATCGATTTCGTCATTGATGGACGCGTCTTTCTCGATATAGGTGTCCGTTGAGGGAACATACGCTTCGGGTTGATAGTAATCGTAATAGCTGACGAAATAGCGAATGGCATTTTTCGGCAGCAGCTCGCGAAACTCATTGTAGAGCTGAGCCGCCAGGGTCTTGTTCGGAGCGATCACGAGGGAGGGTTTATTGACCTGGGCGACGACATTCGCCATGGTAAATGTTTTGCCCGAGCCGGTAACACCGAGAAGCACCTGGCAGCGCCGATTATTCTGGAGATTTTTGACGAGCTCAGCGATCGCGCGCGGCTGGTCGCCCTGAGGTTTGAAATCAGAAATGAGCTGGAATTGTCCTTCGTCTCTAGCGCGGATCATTCCATAAAAGATAGCAACGCGGTGACACTTGAACAAGCGTGCTGCTATTTGCCTTTGCTCTGCTGTCCCGCATAAAGGCGGTCGATGAACCCGCTCTTATCGAGTTCGACAAGCGGACCGGCTTCGATGAAATCCGCGGGCTTATACTGGGCAAATCTCGCATCGCTCTCGGCCAGGTGATTGATGACGGCTTGGACCGCCGTATCCACAGGGTAAGGTTTGGCCGGTATGTCGCCGTATTCCCAGGATTCCACCAGCGCCTCCCGATCTTGGGTGCCGAGAAACTTCGCCAGGATCTTTATCGCATCCTCGCGCCGGGTCTTAAAAAAATGAATGCCTCGCAGCATGGCACGCAGGGTGCGCAGCACGAGGTTGGGATATTTTTTCATCAGCGAGCGGCGCGTCGCGATCGTCGAGCCCTGATACTCGATTTTAAGATCGGCGAGGTTGACCAGAAAACTCATGCCCGCCTTGCGCGCAAACAGAGTGGCCGGAGGCGAAATAACCGTAGCATGAACGCGGCGCGCCTGAAGAGCGAGCCACATCGCTTCGTTGCTGCCGAGATAGAGCCATTTGACGTCCTTATCGGGATTCAATCCCAGGTGTTGAATGGCCGTCCGGGCGTTTTTTTCGTAGGCGTCGCCGGGGCGTTGCAGGCCGATCACTCCCCCCATTAAATCTTTCCCGCTGCGGATCTCAGGCCGGGCGATGAACGTCATAGAAGCATAGCGCGTCAGCCCGCCCAGCATGGCAACGTCATTGTTCTTGACAGCGACCGGGATGAGCAAATAAGCCGACATCGTAGCGAAATCCGTATCGCCAGAAATCAACGCCATGGGTGATACGGCGCCGGCCGTCCTTACCACTTCGACCTGAAGCCCTTCTTCGCGAAAGAAACCCGCTTCATTGGTGACGAAGGGAATCGAGTGCGTTACGGCGCGGGCCGCGTATCCTATGCGGATTTTATCTTTTTCCGCTTTGCCTTGAGCCCCGACACTGCTGCCGACCCCAAGCACGATAAATACCAGGATTAAAATACTCGGCAGAAATGCCATGGCGACCTCCTATTCGTCGGCCTTTCCCATGGTGGCGAGGCCGTCGGGCCGGACGGTTACCAAACGGCCCGGCTGTCGAAGCATAATTCTAGCGGCTATCGGCGAGATGGGCTTGCCGAAAAGACAAAAGCGCCGCCCGTTTTGCTTCTGCTCGTTCGCCCACACGGCAAACTCGTCCGGCGACGGCATGTGGCCGAGATCAGCCGCACAGCGCCGCACGATAAAGCCAAGCATCATCTTCGGCGCGCCGTTCTTACCGTTAGAGACACCGTTCATCCCGTCAACGTTAAAATATCTTCGCTCCCCTTGCAAGAAAGCGCGCCACCTATTCAAGGCTGCCGCCCAAGATTTATTGATGCCGTTGGTGACCAAGTCCGAGAAAGCAAATTGTCTTTCATCGTCTTCCCATCCACGCGGGACATATCGTTTTATTTTCTCATCTGTGAAAAGTGGTCTCTCAACAAAGCGCCTTTCTGTCAAATTACTTTTACACGCGGTTTTTCCTCGATTGCTAATGCTTTTCGTCACCATAGGCACTTCGAAACCTCGCCTGGTGACAGCCATTAGGATTGTTGTTGATTTTTTTCTTATCAGCCACCCCGAACCGCCCAAACCTATCGTAAGGTCGTTGCCTCCTCCCCCGAAACAAGCGCGAGAAAGAAATTGGGGTGGATTCGTGACATACAACGTGTTCAGATATGGCGATGACTGTGTCGGGGATGATTGTCCAGAAGATCCGTTTGGTGGGCCAAACTTTGGCCAGGTTTTGAGAGGTGGTGGACCCGCAAAAAACAAGGTTCCTGCCTCTCAAATGTTAAGAATTCTATGGATCTATACAAGGGTCATGCGCAAACTCTGGCAAGCCAATTACCGAACGGGGTAACTGCACAAGAAGTTCTTGCGACATCTGGCAATGAAACCGGATACGGGAATATGGATATAAACAGAGAGACTTAGTGACTTAGGGTCAGGCTTGCATAGATGAATCTAGTAGTAATAAGAACGGTATCGTGGTAACTTCGCGCCATGGCTCGACCGGTTCGGATCGCATATCCCGGAGCTGTGTATCATGTGGTTTGCCGAGGCAATAACCGCCAAACGATCTTTCGCGACGATCACGATCGAAAGCGGTATCTGGAGAGGCTTTCTCTTTACTGTAAGGAAAAAGCTGTAGAACTGTTGTGTTATTGTTTGTTGACCAACCACGTCCATCTGGTGCTGGAGACCCCGCAAGGTAATCTTTCCAAGATGATGCAAGCGTTTCAGACGAGCTACAGCGTCTATTTTAACCAGCGCCACG
The DNA here is from genome assembly GCA_041484845.1 of Binatia bacterium. Classification (GTDB taxonomy): domain Bacteria; phylum Desulfobacterota; class Binatia; order UBA9968; family UBA9968; genus JBGPIK01. The sequence goes on from JBGPIK010000044.1 coordinate 25,701, forward strand.
GTCGCAGCGGCCATGTCTTCGAGCAACGCTACAAGGCTTTTCTCGTGGATCAGGACAATTATCTGCTGGAGGTAAGCCGTTATGTACACCTTAATGCCGTAGCGGCCAGGGTGGTGGAGCGGCCGGATAAGTATCGCTAGAGCAGCTATGGTTCGTATCTCAAAGGCAAAGAGATACCGGGGCTCAAGTTGCGTAAAATATTGGGGTATTTTGCTGGAGGAAAAAGAAAGCAAATAGCGCAGTATCGGGGCTTTGTGGAGGGCGGGTTAGGGGGAAAAGAGAAATGTAGGGAACTGCCGGTGCGAAGCCAAGCATTCATTGGGGACGAGGAATTTGAGGAGGCGGCGAGAAAGAAAGTATCGAAGCTGCCGGTAGTTGAAAGATCATACTCGTTCAAGCGCATTTCCGCAGCCGTCTGTA
>JBGPIK010000045.1:0-25806 GCA_041484845.1 Binatia bacterium
ACGCTGTTGTCCACCTACGTAAACAATGCCACAAATCATCTTCAGTGTCCAGCCCCCATACTTACGTCCACAGAGTAGGCAGTCGCGGGGGAGGAAAGAGGTGGGGGAGTATGCCAGCCGAGAAACTTGTGCGACCGCAGAAAACTTAGAAGCATAGTAGTAAGAGAGCAGAGAGTAGAATATTTTTGACTAAGAAATACTCCGAACTCCGCGAACTCAGTGCCTCTGTGGTGAAATAATGCTTGCTGCATTTGTTTATGGCAGATACCTCACCGATGGATTCGTGCCCGCGTCGGGCCGAAGCGCAATTGAATTTCTTTCCCTCATAAGCTGCGACACTTCGCTTTGAGGATCGTCGAGATCGCCGAATATGCGACAATGGGTCGGGCACGTGGTGACGCAGGCCGGCTCCAATCCCTTATCCACGCGGTGAACGCAAAACGTGCACTTCTGTGCCGTGCCGGGAGTGTATTTCTTGAAGCCCCGCTCTTCGGGCGCGGTCAACTCTTTGCCATAGTGGCCTTTTTCTTCCTCGTAAAAGCTCAGCGCGCCGTAAGGACAGGCGGCCATGCTGGCTTTGCTGCCACAGCATTTATCCTGATCCACCAGAACGATGCCGTCTTTTTCGCGTTTGCTAATGGCCCCGGTGGGACAAGCCTTCATGCAGGGAGCGTCGACGCAGTGCATGCATAAGGTCGGGAGAAACAGGACTTTCGCTTGCGGAAACTTGCCGACTTCTTTGCGAAATACCGGAGCATAATAAATCCCGGGCGGGGTGGCGTTTTCTGTTTTGCAGGCGATGGTGCAAGCGTCGCAGCCCACGCAGCGGGCTAAATCGATGATCATGCCGAGTCTTGCCATTCGATTTCCGTTTCCTACAGTTTAGTGATCTTGACGCGGACGCACGAGTCGAGCGCTGCGGAAAGCGCGTCGATTCGATCGAGCTTGTGGGGCAAGAAGCTATTGAAATGAACTCCTTTGCCCTGAGACAATTTGAGACCCTTACTCTTGCGTCCAAAGCAGCCTGCGATGCCGATGACTTCCGGGTGAATGCATTCCGATAGCATCGCCGGGCCCACGGCTTCGTAGCCTTCGGCCGAGTTGAGGCGAATACGGTCGCCGTCCTTGATGCCCTTTTTGCGCGCCGTGTCGGCATTCAGGAGCACCGAATAGGCATAAGGATTGGTTTCGCTCAACGCGGCGAGAAACGCGTTGTTTGTCGTGTAGCTCAAGGAGTGAAACGGCAGCTTGAAGTTAACTATAATTAAATCGTGATCGTCTTTCACCTCGAATGCTTCACAAGGCTTCCAGGCTACCAGCGGCTGGTAATCGCTCGTGTCCCACGGAATGCCGAGGCGATCGGCGGTCTTTCGCACCTCATTGCCGGCATCGATAAAATACTCGAGGTAGATGGGCAAACGCGGGGTAATGAACGGGCGCGGGTAGGCCTCCTCGATCTTTTTTTCACCGGTGACAAGGAAGCCGTTTTCCTTGAACCAATCCAGCCCGCGATCCGCTCCGAACCATGATTTCATCCAGCGGTCCGCCAACTGTTCCCAGGTGTATTTTTCTTCGGTCCTGTAGGCGAACGGTTCCTTGAGGTCCAATGTGCCATTGAGCAACGTGTAAAGGTCGCCGCGAAAACCGGCGCGATCGGCGAGCTCGAAAAGCACGGCTACCCAGTTGCGCGCCTCGCCCATCGGCTCCACCACCGGCTGTCGTATCATCCAGTACCATGGGCCCGCGCCGGCGGCGACAAACTCCGTCGGCTCGTTGGGAATTGCATCGAGCCGTTCCAGATAATGAGTGTCGGGCAATAAGAGATCGGCGAATTCCGCTGTTTCATTGAGTTCGGTGGCAAAGGAAACCACATAAGGAATTTTCTTCAGCGCTTCCGCCATAACGTCCGCATTCGCGCATGTCATGAGCAAATTGCTGCGGCACACGATCAGCATCTCCGGAAAGTAGGGAAGCTTGAAAGTTTCTGGATGAAGAATCGCTTCGGTAAAAAACGGTCCGCCGTAGGGCGCAATCGGGCAAAGATCGAGAAGGTCAAAGCGCTCGGGCGCTTTCACTTTGGTCGCCGGATAAGGAGGTTTGCGCCGCCTTGCGTAGCCTTGCGGAATGAGCAAGCCGTCCGCCGATGCGGCCGGGGACCAGTGCAGCGGCGCGGTTTTGGAAACCGGATTGGCGCCGAGATGCCCGCCAGGAACATCGATGGCGCCGATGATGACGTTTAAGAATTGAATCGCCAAGCCCGTCAACATTCCATGTTTATGTGCGGTGGCGCCGCGGTACCAGCTTGCGGCTGCGGGCCTGAGCGGGAGCTCTTGCCCGTCGATGACGATCGTGCTGCCGATCTGAGCTGCTGCGCCAAATTCCTTGGCCAAACGGCGGATCGTTGAGGACGCAAGGGTTGTGACCGCCGCCATCTTTTCCGGGGTGTATTGCCGGACATGCTCCTTAAAAACCGTGAAGGCCGTCGGGTATTCTTTGCCGTTGACCGTAAATCGACCTTCAAGAGCGACAGCGCCAAAGCCGGAATCATCATACGACCGAGCGCAGTCCGCTTTAGCGTCCCACATCAGCGGCTTGCCGCTCGCTTGATCGCGCAGATAATGCCCATCGTCCGCGATCAGATAAGGACCGTTCGTGTACTTGCGCAGAAACTCTCGATCGTAGACGCCTTCTTCATTGAGCAGAACGTTGATCATCGCTAAGGCCAAGGCGGCATCGGTGCCGGGGCGAATCGGAACCCATTCGTGAGCCTTGGAGCCGGCATTGATGCCGACGGGATCGATGACGATCAGTTTCATGCCGTCCATGCGGGCGTCCGCCATGTTGGCTGCGAGAGCCATCGGCAGGTGGTTCGACACAGAGCCGTTTTGCGTCCCGAAAAGCATGACATAACGGCAGTGGTGAACATCCGGTTCGCCAAACCAGGTGCCGTGAGTTAGATAAGTAACGGGGTGAAAGCCGTTGCCGCAAAAATATTGCGCGCCGCCGCCCCAGTGGTTGGGCGTGCCGAACGCGGCGCTCCAAGCTGCGAAGAAAACACCGGACTGGCCGCGCGTGTCGAAGGTTGAAGCCACCAATTTGCGCGGATCTTCAACTCGGATCTTCTTAAGCTTTTCCGTCAGTACACTAAGCGCTTGTTCCCAGGTGATACGCTCCCATTTGGGATCGATGCCATAGCCCTTTTCCGGATTGGTGCGGCGCATGGGATAGAGCACTCGGTTTGGATCGTAAAGCGACATGAAACCGGCGTTCCCTTTTGCGCAGGTCTTGCCCCAGTTCTGCGGACAATCCGGCTGCCCCTCGATCTTGACGATAACGCCGTCGGCGCGGTTCACCCGGATGCCGCAGGTGTTCCAGCACATGAAACAAGTGGACTTGATCCAGACGTCTTCCTTGGCCTGCGGGTTTTGCGATTCGTACATAGTTCTCGCTTCCAAGCGTCTTGCCGTCTTTCGTATCACACAACGCCGGGCAAAATAAGACAGGAGTGCTGGAGTAATGGAGTGATGGGATAAAAACGCAACACTCCAACACTCCAGTACTCCATCACTCCATTCTTCTAATACTCCATCACTCCACTACTCCATTCTTCATTTCGGCAGCAGGATTTTCTTGAGCCGCTCCGCGACCGGCGCTTCGATCTTAAAGAGGCTCTCCACGGTCTTGGCTATTTCGTTTCCCGCAATCGGGGCGATGTCAAGATTGGACTTCTTCGCCTCGGCGAGAAATACCGGATCGGCGAAAGTTTCCATGAAAGCTTTACGCAGAATCAGTACGCGCTCTTTCGGCGTTCCCGGAGGCAAGACGAATGGCCGTGCCAATGTTCCGGGATCTTGGGCGCCGACTTGAATCAGTTTTTTTGCCTCATCGGTTTTGGCGTAATTGATCGCGAGCGGAACCTTCGGCAGTTCCGGATGCGGCTTCGCTACCGCTTGCACCGCGATGAAAGCCTCGCCGGCATCGAGTGACGTGCGCCAAGTGGATTTGAACGACTCCCAACCGGTTGAAAATCCCGCTACTTCGCCGCTATCGGCCGCGAGGCGAATCTCCGCGGTTCCCTTATAACCCGACACGACTTGAAGGGGTAACCCCAATGCAGCCTGAAGCACCGCCGGAATGTCGTCTGTTGCCGAACCCGGCGCGGTGCCGCCGATTTTCACCGGATTTTTTGCGGCGATCCAGCTTTCTAAGGTCGTGATGCCGCTCGCCTTGGTTAGCCCGATGCAGTAGGTATCTTTAATCGGCACGCCGAGGTATTCGAACTTGCGGGCGTCAAACTCGATCCCTTGTCTGCCGAGGATTTGCTGGAGGAACAATCCGCCGATGAAATGGCCGATGGTCAATCCGTCGGGCCGCGCCACTTTGTAGACGTGATTGGCCGAAATCATGCTCGCTGCGCCGGCCATATTTTCCACCACGATCGTCGGGTTGCCCGGGATGTGATTACCCATGTGACGGGCGATAGCGCGAGCATAAAGATCGTAGCCGCCGCCAGCGGAAAAACCGACGACGATGCGAATCGTTTTGCCTTTGAAAAAAACATCTTGAGCGGCCGCGAGTCGAGTCCCGCTTATAGTGAATAGCAGCGCGCCGAGAATTAATAGTCTGTGAAACCGTCCGTTCAACATAGATCCTCCCTGTGATGTATTCGTTGCCTAGGTTTGAGTAAATGCAGATGAGTTTCGCTACGAATTTAGGACGGGAGCAACGGTTAGCGGCTTACGTGTTCTAAACCGGAGTGGCGCGCCGTAACCGAACCGAACTGGGCATCCCTTACTCGTAGAAAAACCGACGTCTCCTCTATTAATTCCAAGATCCCTTGAGAGTCAAGAGAAGACGAGACTCGGTAAAGAATGCAACATCGTCAATCTATGTCGATCATCAAGAAAGATTCCTCGCTCCGCTCGGAATGACACTTAAAGGATCCGTCATCCCGAACCCTTCGGCTGCGCTCAGGATAAACTCCGAGAGGGATCTTGATCAAACTGAACCACTAGCCCAGCCTCTGTTTGACACCCCGGCGGCCGCGCTGTAAATTCCGACTCAATCAATCGATGCAATAACGATCCGATTTTAGAAATTGAAACGACTATGACGGAAAAATCTTTAGATCAGATGGGGATTAGAGATCTGCGGGCGATCGCTCGGCAGCGAATGCCTGCCGAGGCATGGCATCACTTCAATGGCGCCGCGGAGACGAAGGCGACATTTTATAGAAATCCGCGCTCATTCCAAAAGTACCTATTTCGCCAACGCGTTTTTCACGAAGTCGTCGATCCGGATATCACGGTCGAACTGTTCGGACAAAAGCTACCCATTCCGGCGATCGTTGCTCCGGTCGGAAGCTTTAGCCTGATCGGTGAGCAGAAGGAGCGGGAGGTTGCCCAGGGAGCCGACCGCTTCGGCGCAATGATGTTTGTCAGCCAGGCCGCAAAATTCGATCCCAGGGGCTGGCGCGAGGCAACGAAATCGCCGTTGGTGTTCATGGCCTACATGAATCGCGGCAAGGAAGAAGTCAGTAGGTATGCGAAACTCGCGCAGGACCTCGGCTACGCGGCTGTCGGCATTACGATGGACACCGTCAGGCCGGTGAAGATCGGTGACGAGGTCCCGATGTCCACCAAAGACGGTAAGCCGCGCCGGGGACAGATGTCTTCTCCCAAGGACATCGAATGGATGAAGCAGCAGGTTTCCCTGCCGGTAGTGGTGAAGGGCATGATGGGATCGGAGGACGCGCGGCTTGCCGTGAGCGCCGGTGCCGATGCCGTGGTCGTCTCGAACCACGGTGGCAGAATTCTCGATTATAATCGCGCGGCGCTAGAAGCCTTGCCCGAGGTGGTTGCCGCCGTCGGCGCAAACGTGCCCGTTCTCCTCGACAGCGGCGTGCGCAGCGGCGGCGATATCGTCAAGGCCATTGCTTTGGGCGCTAAGGCCGTGCTCGCGGGTCGCCCCGTCGCGTGGGGCGTGGCCGCCTTTGGAGCGCCGGGCGTCGAACGTGTCTTTTCCATTTTGAGCGAGGAGATGAAGCGCGTGCTTTGCATGACCGGGACGGCGAATGTGCGCGAGATCACGGAGTCAATCCTAATTCGCGACCGCTAGCTCCGGATTATTCACGGTGAAGCAGTGGTCTCGTTCTAATGTCCCTGAATGACCACCCAGAAGTGACGCGCATCTTCGGGGGCATTAAGGTTCAAACGGTTTCGCTGCGCTACAGACGCATGCGCAAAATCGCCAGCCGTGGAACCACCCGTGGCGAGCTGCTGATCAGCAACCACTAACAGCGATCAAAGGGAGGACAGGATTAGGCGCAATCTTTAGGAGCAACGGCCTATTGTTTGCAGGCGGTCTTTGCGGATATTAATATCGACAAAAGCCGGTCTGTATATACGTTAGACGGGTGTCCAGATGCGAGAGCCGATCATCGTAGAAGCGGACGATGGATTCCACTTCATTGCAACTCTGTCGTTTGCTGAGGTATCACTGGAGGCGATCGACATCGAAAATGGCGAATATACGTGTTATGACGCGGACGGTTTTAAACTCGAACTCGCGCCCGCTCCGAACGGTGCTGGACTCATCTCCTCGCCCAAAGTCCTTGTGGATTGTCGGTCCGAATTGGAACACAAACTCCGCGAGTTCTTCGTCAGAGTCGGCGTACCTGAGTCTGGTGTGTCAAGAGCTGGATTCTCAGAGCTTGTCCAACTAGGCGTTGAACGCTTTCTCGAACATCCGCCGCAACCTCTCAGTGACCGTTTGTGGGCAGCGATTCGTGGCTTGTTCAGGGCAAAAAACACCGCCTAACAGTAGCGTGGAGCGGGCAAAAGGAGGACGGCGGTTCTGCCGAAACGGTTGTGAAGCTGCCGCTCACGCTAAGCGTTAGACCTGACTTCCAGCCAGATCAAGGATACTAAGTTTCACGAACCGAAAGGGGATCAGTCTATGGAGATCAACGGCATGGCGCACGTTGTCCTCACTGTGAGTAGCTTTGAAAACGTAGTTCCATTTTACGAAAAGTTGCTAGCGTTTATTGGCATGAAGAGAGTGTTCAAGGGAGAGGAGTTTCTGTACTACGTCGGCGGAAGAACGGCACTGGGGATCTCCAAGTGCGATGAACGTTATCGGCAAGAGCAGTTTGTCCAGCGCCGGGTGGGTCTGCATCATCTCAGTTTCCGCGCACGAGAACGCAGCGACGTCGACAGTTTCTATGGTTTCCTGCAGGAGCTGGGCGCCAAGATCGTTCACCCCCCCGAGGACGGCACGTGGGCTCCAGGCTATTATTCAGTTCTGTTCGAGGATCCCGACGGCATCCGTCTGGAGATGAATCACGTTCCTGGGCAAGGTCTGCTTGCTGAAGGGGTCTCGATGAAACCGGGTGAATACCGCTAAATTAGTGGGCGGACTTCTAACCAGCGCTCGCAGGGGACGCGCTTCAGCGGCGCTGGTTAGCCACCCCTGAAGCGCGGCGATGGATCTGTAGAACCGCCACAGCGTTTCGCCGCATTGGCTGTGGCGCTTATGCGAGCGCCACCAAATCGATTTCAACGAGCGCGCCGCGCGGCAATTCACTGACCGCGACCGTGGATCGCGCCGGTTTCACGTTGCCAAGATATTCGGCGTAGATCTCGTTCATGGCGGCGAATTCACCCATGTTGCGCAAGAACACCGTCGCTTTGACGACTTTTTCTAACGACGAACCGCCGGCGTCGAGCACGGCCTTGAGATTCTCCAAAACCTGCCGTGTTTGAGCCGCGATTCCGCCGCTGACGAATTCACCTGTCTTAGGGTCGATGGGTATCTGCCCCGCCGTGTAAATAAAACCATTGGCTCGGATCGCCTGAGCATAGGGCCCAATGGCCTTGGGCGCCGTCTCTGTTTGCACTATTTCGCGACTCATTTTGAGATCTCCTTTAAGTGAAATTCGTCGATTACGATGATCCTATAGCACGATTGCACGACGATTGTAGTCCGCGCGGCTGTTTCCTTGCACACAGTCGTGTTTTTGTGCTTCACTGAGATAAATATGAAGCTACTGACCGCGCATAAAATTCTTATATGCACCGCTGTCGTTTTTTTCATCTATTTTGCCTTTTGGGAACTGCGGCACTATTTTGGCGGCGACAGCTGGGCTGGGTTTCGCGGCGTATTGTATTTTATTGTGGCTCTTGGATTCGGAATCTATCTCAAACATTTAAAGCGCTTATATAAATAAGCCCTGCAATTCCTAGCTGCCGTGGAATCCGCGCCCTTTTTAGTCGAAGTGTCTGAAGAGCAAATTCGCCGCGAACGGCGCAAGGCGCGGGAGCTGCGCGCGAGTCAATGGTGGAAGCGTAAGCGCGCCATGGGAATCTGTCATCATTGCGGCGGTAAATTTGCGCCGGCGGAATTGACCATGGATCATTTGATTCCGATTATTAGAGGCGGAAAATCCACTAAAGGCAATCTGGTGCCAAGCTGCAAGAAATGTAACTCGGAACGAAAGTATCGGCTGCCCTTCGAAGAACCGGGCGGCTAGGGACGAAGGGGCGAAACCATGGTTCAAGGTTCAATGGTTCGGCTCTCTCGGGCCTTGAATTAAACGTTGCCGGTTGAACCAGATCCGCACTCGCTGTGGAGTGCGCCGATCGATCCCTGCGGAGGAATTTATATGACTGCAGAAACTTTCCTCATGCGCACCATGTCCGACACGGTGGAAACTGATATTCAACGGGTGCTAACGATCGCCAACGAGATCTTGCCGCAGTACGGGCTTCATCCTCTCAGCTTCGAGCGGTTGCGAAAAATCGCCGACGGTCCATTCGACCTTTTTCTAATCCCGTTGATATTCGCCGCGGAATACGAGACCGATCACAACATCGTGTTCAATGAAAAAAAGCGGCTCGAAATAAGGACGCATGCCCTGGAGATTGCGCGCAAACACCATTTTGATACGGAACCGCCCAACTTCGTTCCGGGAATCGAAGAGTCGTTAAAATCCACTCAAGCGGCGGGGCTGAGTAATGTGCTGTTGACCACGGGTGGACGGCGCTTTCAACATCACGCGATGGAAAGTTACGGCATCGGCAAATACTTTACCGACATCGTTGACCGGGACGAAACCTATTACGCCAAAGAGCAAGGATTCTATTATTTGTACAGAAAGCAAAAGTTGCCGAAGCTGCGAATTCTGGCGCTGACCGGTACCGTCTCCTATATTCGCGCCGGAAATAACGCCGACGGCTGCAAAGTCGGAGGCACGGAGCTCGAGGTCGTTACGATTGCCCTTGCGACCGGCTACTCGTACAACGATGGAGAGACGTTAGCTGCCGCTAAACCCAAAATGCTTATTCACGGTTTCGAAGATTTGCTGCCACAATTACGGCAACAGGGATATTTAGCTTAACGGCTGCGGGTGGTTCTTGAGAGACATTGATTCAATGAGCGCGCTAAAAACATTTTTGGACGGCCGGGTGCTTGTCAAAGTCGGTGACCTTACGAAGGAGACGACGGACGCCATAGTGAACGCAGCCAACGGAACGCTCCTTGGCGGCGGCGGTGTAGATGGAGCCATTCACCGGGCGGGCGGGCCGGATATATTGAAAGAATGCAAGGAGATTCGCCGGATTCAATTCCCCGACGGCTTGCCCACGGGGCAGGCCGTAATCACGACGGCGGGTAGAATGGCGGCGAAGTACGTCATTCACACGGTGGGCCCGGTCTATGGGCGCGGCGGTAAAGAGAAAGCGGAATTATTGGCAGCATGCTATGCGAACTCATTGAGCCTCGCTGTAAAGGAGGGCTTGCAAACCGTCGCCTTCCCAGCGATCTCGACCGGCATTTACGGCTATCCGCCGGCGGAGGCTGCGCGCGTTTCCTCGGGAACCATTGAACATTTTCTGCGCGGAGACTCGAGCCTTCGGGAAATACGATTAATTTTTTTCGCTCCGACTGACGCCGAAACGTTCTTGAAGAATCAAGTTTTCGCGGCATGATCTGCGTCGCGTAAAGCTGACTGCCCTTTTAATGCCGACCGATGACCGCGGGTTTCCCTTCTGTACCTTCACTCCTCCAGACTTGCCCTCGCAACACAGTGTCACTGTCATTTCCCTGAGCATGAATAATGTTCGTGAAAGCTTGTTTCACCCTTGAGCATGAAAGTTCAGAGCGAAGGGGCAAGCCTGGAGGTCGCAGACGTAGAACCGTGCAGGTGCTGCCAGGCCCGGACTGCCGGAATTAGCACGCATGGGGCTGGTGATGGGGTCTTGGAGCCACAGGCCCATCGGCTGCGGCCGGAAGGCTTGTCGCTTCGCGCCACTTTCGGAGGAATCCGGGTTATTTGCCGTATAGGCTTTTAATAAAGCCTGAGTCTTCCAACTCCTTGATGAAGCGCATGTCGACCATTTCCTTGGCGTTGGCCTTTGCCGCCTTGGGGTTGCTTGCCACAAGATCCTGCAAGATCAATTGGTAGCCGTCGACGGTCGGATACGGAATGTTGGGAAAGTAGCGCGTGTGCCATTCCCACGAGTCCTCTAACAGCGCACGGTCGTCGACCCGAGAATATTTTTTTAGGATCTTGAGCGATTCTTCCTTGTGGGTTTTATAATAGTGAATCGCTTCAACATATGCCTTGATGTAGCGACGGACCGCATCGGGTCGTTCCCGAATCATTTTTCCGCTGGTGTAGATGCCGTTTTGCGGAAAGGGGATCCCTTGCGCGATCATGTCAACGACCGTAGGAAAGCCATTCCTTTCCGCGATGGCCTTACCGGTTTCAGTCACGACGGTGAAATTCACAAGGCCCTTTTGCAATGCCGCCATACGCTCGATGGTGCCGCCGATAACCCGCAGCTGGACGTCTTTCAGCGGGTCGATGCCCAATTTTTTGAGGCTCATGCGCAGAGCGAATTCCGCCGTTGTGCCGGCGATATGATTCCCGCCGATTTTGCCTCTCAGGTCTTCGGCTCTTTTGATACTCGGTTGCGCGACCAGATAATACGGCAGCACGTTGATCGTGCCCGCGACCGCGACAACGTCGCCGCCGGCCAGGCGAGCGGAGACTAAACCGGGACCTCCGCCTTCACCGATGGGAATATCGCCGGCGAGAATCGCCTGGATCCCGCGAATGCTGCCCGAAATAAAGATCACCGTCGCATCGAAACCGTATTTTTCGAATATTCCCGTTTCCTTAGCGATCCAAATAGGGGCTGACGCCGTCGGCGTCGCGGAAATAAACGAGGTGTTGATCTTTTCCGCGGCACGAGCCGGAGCGGCTGTAAAAAAGGTAATCCCCAAAAAAAGAAAAAAGATATTCCAGGCTGTCTTGCGCATCGTCGGCCTCCTAATTATTGGCGAGCCTACCACACAATACCGGTTCCGGAGAAGAATGGGTAGGTGGGTTCAAATCGCGGAGGCGTGATTCATCGTGCCAGCGGGCCTGAGATTCTGAAAGCATGCAAGGAGATCCACCGACAGTATCCCGAAGGATGAGCAGGCTTGAGTTTCGTTAACGTTCGATTCAGATACACGGGGCGACCGCGATTATTTCCCGTATAAGCTCTTAATGAAACCCGAGTCTTCCAACTCCTTTACAAAGCGCGAGTCGATAAGATCCTTGGCGTTGGCCTGCGCCGCCTTGGGATTAGTCGAAGCGAGATCTTGTAATATGGTCTGATATCCTTCCACTGGCGGATAGGGGGCGTCGGGGGTATAGCGGACGTGCCAGGTCCACGACTCTTCCACGGGATTGCGCTCGTTCACGCGGGAATATTTCTGCATGATTTTAATGCTTTCTTCCTTGTGCGTTTTGAAAAAATAAATCGCTTCGACATAGGCCCGCATGTACCGGCGCACGATATCGGGCTGCTCTCTGATGAACCGGGTCGAAGTATAGACTCCGTTTTGCGGAAACGGAATCTCAAGCGCGGCCATATCGACGATCATGGGGTATCCAAGCTTTTCGGCCATTGCCTTTCCCGCCTCAGTCACAACGGTAAAGTTGACAATCCCTTTCTGCAACGCGACCATGCGCTCGATGGAGCCGCCGATCACGCGCAAATTGACATCCTTCGCCGGATTCAAGCCCAATTTTTTTAACCCCACGCGCAGCGCGAACTCGGCGGTGGTTCCAGCGATATGGTTTCCGCCTATTTTTCCCCTGAGGTCCTCGGGTTTCTTAATGCTCGGCTGTGCTACCAGGTAGTAGGGCAAAACATTGATGTTTCCCGCGATCGCTACCACGTCCCCTCCGGCCAGTCGCGCCGAGGTCAGACCGGGTCCGCCTCCCTCTCCGATGGGGATCTCTCCGGCTAAGATCGCCTGAATTCCGCGGACGCTGCCTGAAATATAAATTACTGTGGCATCGAGGCCGTATTTCTCAAACAGGTGGGTATCTTTTGCCACCCAGATGATGGCCGAAGAAGCGGGCGCCGGCGAGATGTAAGACGTATTGATCCTATCCGCGGCCGATCCGAGCGTCGTCCCGGAGAACAGGAAAATGAGCATCGTAAGGGTCTGGACTCGACGAATGCACTTCATTGGCCACCTCCGGAGATTCTCTTTGTTCGGCACGAACTCGATCTATGCCGCCGTATAGCACTTTCTGTCGGCCGGGAAAAGCTCAATTGACAGATCCAGGTTTGAAGTCTATTTTTGACTTAGACGGCAGCGAATGAAGCGATCCATCGATCTCATCATGTTCGATTTGGACGGTACGCTGGCCGACACGGGGCATGATTTGGCCGATGCGGTAAACTACACGCGGGCTGAATTCGAACTTACCGCGCTGCCGAATGAGCTTGTATACGCCCATGTGGGACGCGGCGTGGAATATCTTCTTAGGCATGCGTTGCCGGAAGAGAACCCCGGCCAGTTCGAAGAGGTGATGCGCGTATTCCTGGAACGTTACGAGCATCATTTGCTTGATAAGACGGTTCTCTATCCAAGTGTTCATCACGTTCTGAATCATTTTCGTAACAAAAAAAGAGTCGTCGTTAGTAACAAAGTCTATCGCTTTTCGGTCGCCGTCCTGCGGGGTCTGGGTATTGAGCAGCAGTTTGACGCCATTTTGGGCGGCGACAGCGCCGCTGATAAAAAACCTCATCCGGCACTGTTAAATGCCGTGCTGGAGCGTTTTAACATTCCAGGCGCCAACGCCGTGATGGTCGGCGACGGTGAAACCGATATTGAAGCCGGAAGACGAGCGGGAGTCATCACCTGCGGCGTAACCTATGGCTTGGGGAATAAGAGCGCATTGATTGAGGCGAAGCCGGATTTGCTGATCGATGATCTTGACGAGTTGCCGCAATGCTTCTGTTAGAAGGAAACTATTACTTGCAAGGAGGTAATTTATGGCAGCGACTATTCCGGAACCCTTCAGGGAACTTTTCAACAAAGTGGCGTTCGCGAACCTCGGTACGGTAATGCCGGATGGCAGTCCGCAGGTCACACCCGTTTGGTGCAACTTCGACGGCACGAATATCTGGATCAACTCGGCCAAAGGACGGGTGAAAGACAAAAACATGCGCCGTAATAAAAAGGTTGCGCTATCGATCCAGGATCCGGACAATGCCTACCGGCACCTGTCGCTTCAGGGCGACGTCGTCGAAATCACCGAGCAGGGCGCTGATGATCATATCGACATGCTCGCGAAAAAATATCTGGGCAAAGACAAATATCCTTTTCGCGGACCGGGTGAGGTGCGCGTGATTTACAAGATTCGTCCGGAGAAAGTTACCACGATGGGGTGATGGCTGGCAATGACAACTACTAGCGCGGATATTCACGCATGAGAGCGATCGAGAGGCGAGCCCTCCGGAGCGAGGCAATGGGCCTGCGCGTTTTCGCATAGGGCATGGAGCAGGGAGCAAGGAGCTTTTCGGAACCATTCTTGCTCTTAGCGCTTGGCACTTTGCTATTTTGGCTCGCCTCTCGATCGCCGTCTAACCGTAAATAATGCGGGTTTAAGCAGCATTGCGGTTTAGCCGCTGCTCCAGAGCTCCGGCGTAACGCGACATGGCAAAACTACAGAGCCAGTAGACTGCGGCAATGAAGAGATAAATCTCGAACGGCCGCACTTCGCGGTTATTAACGATTTGCGCCGCCTTGGTGAGATCAACGTAACCGATGATTGAAGCCAATGAGGTGTCTTTGAGCAGCACGATGAATTGAGTCACCAAGGCGGGAATCATGTTGCCCAGCGCTTGCGGCAAAACGACGTGGAGCATCGATTGCGCGCGGCTGAGTCCAGTGGCGGTAGCGGCTTCCATCTGGCCCCGGGGCACCGATTGAATGCCGGCGCGAACAATTTCGCCCAAATAGGCCGCTTCGAAAGTCACGAAAGCCGTGAGCGCAACGCCGTACTCCGGTAGCGATTTTCCCAGCAGCGTCGGGATGATGAACCAAATCCAAAAAATGACCATCACTAGCGGAACGCCGCGAAAAAACTCCACGTAAACCTTGGTGGGAATCGCGATCCAGCGCGAACGGGCAAGCCGGCCCAAGCCGATAAAGATCCCCAACAGGAACCCCAGCACAATGGCCGGTAGGGCCAAACGCAGTGTCCCGCCTGCGAAGCTTCCGATGCCGAGGAAACCTTGCAGGATGAGAAAGGAGAAGTTGTTAACGACGACCTGCAGGTCCAACTTTAAATTTCTCCTCCTCGACGCTGAGTGATCATACCGGGAATGGCAAAGCGGTGTTCCACTCGTGCCATGACCGTGCCGACGGCGAGACACAGTATCAAATAAATCAACGTGCCCGCGGTTAATGCTTCGAACGCCTTTGCGGTGTAAGTCTCGATTTGACGCGTTTGAAAAGTCAATTCCGCGACACCGATAGTCAGCGCTATGGAAGAGTTCTTTAGCAGATTCAGCGCCTCATTAGTCGCCGGCGGAACAATCAGGCGCAAAGCGATAGGAATGATAATCAGCCGATAGGTTTGCGTTGTGGTGAGTCCAGTGGAAGCCGCGGCTTCAAACTGAGTATGAGGAATGGATTGAATGCCGGCGCGGATCACCTCCGAGAAACGGGCGCCATGATAAACACCCAGTGCCGCTGTGGCCGCCCAGAATTCCGCGCCGTGGTCAAACAACCAGTCTTGAAAAATTTGTGGCAGCAATGGCGGGACGGCGAAATACCAAAAAAACATCCAGACGAGCAGGGGCACATTTCTAAAAAATTCAACGTACACGGCGGCCACCCAGCGCAGCGGGGCGACAGCTTGCGTGCGCAACGCGCCCGACACTATGCCGAGGACAATTGCAATCAACCAGCCGAGTAAGGATATCTGGATCGTCGTGGCGATTCCGTGAAGCAGCCAACTACCGGATTGGCCGCTCCAGAGCACAGTCCAATCGAAGCGATAATTCATACAAAGAAGGACCGAGGACTGAGTAATGAGGACTGAGTCATAGGGAAAAGATCGATCATTGGCTCTTCATCACTCAGTCCTCAGCACTCATCACGCAATACTATTTCGGCACGACCTGCATCTGGAGAAAGCGTTTGGTCTCGGGGGCGAGCGGGTAGGGGACTTCTCCCTTGGCTCCGAACCATTTCTCGTAGATCTCAAAGTATTTTCCCGATTCGATGGCATCCATCAGCGCAATGTTTACCACCTGGCGAAAATCCGAATCGTTCTTGCGCATGGCCATTCCATACGGCTCATAGGAATAATATTCACCCACCACTGCCCAATCGTCCGGTCTGGGGGCCTTGGCTTTCAATCCGGCGAGCTGAATGCCGTCGTTGGTATAGGCTTGCACCTGTCCCTGCGCTAAGGCTTGAAAGGCGGCCGGCTGATCCGGGAACTCCAGCAGGCGGGCGCTGGGCGCGCGCTCACGGATGATGCGCGCGTTGGTTGAGCCTTGCTGAGCCGCCACTCTTTTCCCGCCAATCGTTTGTATCCCTTTGATGGGGCTCCCTTTCTTGACTAGAAATTGCGCGCCTGTGACAAAGTAGCTCAGGCTGAAATCCACGTTCTCGCGCCGCGATTGGGTATCGGTCATCGTCTCAGCGATAAGGTCCACGGCGTTCGAAGTGAGCAGCGGAATCCGCGTTTGCGGAATTGACTCTTTTTTCTCGAGCTTGATCTGCTTGGCGACTTTTTTTGCTAGAGCCGGAACAATCGCTTTCTCGACCAGCTCTACGGAAAAACCCACCCATTCATTGTTTTTATTAACGTAAGCGAACGGCGGGGAGCCCGTACGTGTTCCGATGGTGAGTGTCCCCGTACGCGCAACTTTTTCTAATGTAGTTTCTGCCTGTAGATTGAATGCGCTGGCCACCAGCGTAAATGCGATTGTGAAAAGTAAGAACGCTCTCATTCTCCGTCTCCCTAATGTGAAAGTATCTTGCCGAGGAATTGCTGCGCGCGCCCTGATTCCGGCGCCGCAAAGAACTTTTCCGGAGCATTCTGTTCGATGATTTTCCCTTCATCCATGAATACCACCCGGTGGGCGACGCGGCGCGCGAAACCCATTTCGTGCGTCACCACGACCATGGTCATTCCCTCGTGCGCAAGATTGGTGATCACTTCAAGCACCTCATTAATCATCTCAGGGTCCAGGGCCGATGTCGGTTCGTCGAAGAGCATCACCTTGGGCATCATGGCGAGCGCGCGCGCAATCGCGACCCGCTGCTGTTGGCCGCCCGAAAGATTGCCCGGATACGCGTTGGCCTTATCGGGAATACCGACACGCGCGAGGAGCTTCGTTGCGATGGCTTCGGCCTCCGCGGCGGGCATTCGTTTGACTTTGATCGGCGCCAAGGAGATGTTTTGTGCCGCCGTCATGTGGGGATAAAGATTGAACGACTGGAAAACCATGCCCACTCGCGCGCGCAGACTCGCAATGTCGAGTTTGGAATCAGAGAGAGCCATGCCATCAACGACGATTTCACCCGACTGGATGGGTTCCAGCCGATTAATACAACGGATGAGCGTGCTCTTGCCGCTGCCGCTGGGTCCGCAGACAACCACCACTTCGCCCCCTTCTATCCTGAGGTTGATGTCCTTCAGCACATGAAGCGGACCAAACCATTTATTGACGTCGCGAAATTCGATCACAGATGCGGAATGTTCTCAGGTTAGCAAGATTGCAAATTACCCGGTCGCATACTATATCACCAAGGGCATTTTGCAATAGAAACTCAACACCATGCAATGGCGATCGTTACTTTTGGGAGACAGTTCCTTTATCGACGCGTGACTTTCTCGAAGCGCGCCAGAAATAAGAATACGGCTCTATCGTGGATTTTTACTTAGTGCGCCATG
Source organism: Binatia bacterium (assembly GCA_041484845.1). Lineage (GTDB taxonomy): Bacteria > Desulfobacterota > Binatia > UBA9968 > UBA9968 > JBGPIK01. Next base: position 17,264 of record JBGPIK010000045.1, read on the forward strand.
GGGAGGCATTCCCGGAAACGCAGGACCCGCGCCGCCCTCTGACTCCCGCGGGCCGCGCGAATGTCGAGCGATTAGCGCGCCTAGCGGCCGCCAGACCTATCCGCGCCTCGGCCATTTTTCATTCCGGCATTCTCAGGGCGAGACAGACAGCCGAAATCCTCGGCACGCAGCTTGCCCCAGACATCCAAGTGCAACAAATTTCCGGACTGATGCCAGGAGATGATCCGGCAATCGCCGCTGCCGAGTTAGAAACGGCGCAGGATTCAATTATCCTAGTGGGCCATCTGCCCCATATGAATCGGCTGGCGGCTTTGCTGACCAACGGAGATTCAGACCGCGGAGTTGTTTATTTTTCTCCGGCGAGCATGGTTTGCTGCTCCCGCAAGGATTCCCAGTGGACGCTCGCTTGGATGCTGACGCCCGATTCGACATGACCCCCGTTGACCCGCAACTAGGGATAGTCTAAAAGTGAAATGCATAACGCGTAAGCAAAACGAAAGGTAGATGCCATGGCTTCAGATACACTAACCGTCATAGACAACCGGACCGGCAAAAAATACGAGATACCCATACAGAACGGTGCGATCAAAGCAACGGACCTGTTTCAGATTAAAATTACTGATGATGACGGCTTGGTGAGTTACGACCCCGGCTTCATGAATACGGCTTCGTGCCAAAGCAGGATCACCTATGTTGATGGGGACAAAGGCATTCTGCGTTATCGGGGCTACCCGATCGAACAGATCGCGGAGAAAAGCACGTATCTGGAAACCGCCTACCTTATCTTACACGGCGAGCTCCCTACGGAGTCCAAACTCGCGGAGTGGACACACCACATCACCTATCACTCGATCATCCACGAAAATATTAAAAAGCTTATCGACGGATTCCATCATGACGCGCATCCGATGGGCATTTTGGTGAGCACGGTTGGAGCTTTATCCACTTTTTATCCTGATGGTAAAAAGATATTTGATGCCCAATCGCGAAGAGATCAGACCTACCGGCTGATCAGCAAGATGCCGACGCTGGCCGCATTTGCTTATCGCCACAGTCTGGGGCAGCCCTTTGCGTATCCTGATAATGACCTGAGTTATACGGGTAATTTTCTCAACATGCTGTTCAAGATGACCGAGCTCAAATACAAGCCGCATCCGGTTTTGGAACGGGCTCTGGATATCCTTTTTATCTTACACGCCGATCACGAGCAAAATTGCAGCACGAACGCGATGCGCGGCGTCGGCAGTTCGCAATCCGATCCTTATTCATCAGTGGCGGCGGCGGCCGCGGCGCTGTATGGCCCGCTGCACGGCGGAGCCAATGAAGCCGTTTTGAGAATGCTCATGGCGATTGGGTCGAAAGACAAGGTCCCTGAGTTCATCAAAAAGGTCAAGGGAGGCGAGGGGAGATTGATGGGTTTTGGACACCGCGTTTATAAGAACTACGATCCGCGGGCGAAGATCATCAAGGAGATTGCCGACCATGTGTTTGACGTGAGAGGACGCAACGCGCTCCTCGATATCGCTCTGGAACTCGAACGGATTGCGTTGCAAGACGAGTATTTCATCAAGCGTAAGCTCTATCCGAACGTCGACTTCTATTCCGGGCTGATTTATCAGTCCATGGGTCTGCCGATGGATATGTTTCCGGTGTTATTTGCCATCCCGCGCACCTCAGGTTGGATCGCTCAGTGGGAAGAAATGCTGCTGGACCCGGACCAGAAGATCGCCCGGCCGAAGCAAGTTTACCTCGGTGCCGCAACGCGGGATTACGTTCCGATGGAAAAACGGAAATAACGCGCGGGTGTTAACGCAGCGTATCGCGAAGTCCTTCAAATATAATCTTGAGCTTCTGGCCGATTCGCAGGCGCGAGTCGGTGAGGCCGTTGAGTTCCATCAAAGCACGGACTTGTTGCCCATAACGGCGCGCGATGGAAAAGAGCGTCTCTCCTCTTTTGACTTCGTGCGTTACGATCTGTGCTTCCTCTGCTTCCCGTGTTTGTCCGTAGGCTAACTCGAAAGTGCTCGCGTGTCCGACTGGCAGTCTGAGGAGGTAACCATTCTCTCCCGGCGGCGTCTGGGTGCGCAGCAAAGCCGGGTTTAGCTCGCGCAAAGTATAGGTGTCGGTGGCAGCCATCTCGGCTAACGACGCGAGCTGTAAATTGCCTCGAACTTCGATTTCTTCGTACTCTGTCTGCGTGTCTTGAACGACGTTGCCAAAACCATATTTTTCCGGATTGGCGGCGATGAGCGCCGCGGCCACGAATTTGGGAAGAAAATTGCGCGTTTCTGCGCTCAGCTTCGTTTTTTCGATGAGGGCCGCAAAGTTCTTAGGCTGGGAACTCTGCATGATTTTTTCCATTGCCCCTTGTCCTGCATTGTAAGCGGCGGTGGCGAAATACCATCGATCGAACGCGCGGTGTAAATCTTTCAGGTAAGCCGCAGCGGCGCGAGTGGACTTGATCGGGTCACGGCGCTCATCGATCCAGCCGTCGATTTTTAGTCCGTATTGTCGCGCCGTGACAGGCACGAATTGCCATAGCCCTACCGCGCCTGCCCGCGACAAAGCCTGCGGCGAAAAATAGCTTTCGACGAGCGCGAGATAGGCAAAATCCTCGGGAAGCCCTTCTTCTCTGAGGACTTTGGCCATCATCGTAAAATATTTTCCTGATCGCGCGAGCGCCTTCGCGAACGGCTCCTTCTGGCGTTTTGAAAAGTAGTTGATGAAGTAATGCACTCGGGGATTTCCCACGACCGCTTTGGAGAACTCCAATCGTCGCCCTTCGTTAGGCTGTTCGATGGCTTTCTTTAAATCCTTCTCCACAAGGTCGATCAAGCGGTCATTGGCACGTGGCCCCGGAGCTCGCTGCAGCGCGGTCAATGCTTCTTCGGGAGCTTTGCTGACTTTCGTCGCGGGGCTCTCCATCACTTCGAGCTCCTCAGTCTTCGAGGACAACGCATTCTCGGGAAATACAACCGGCGCAAACAGATTTTCGTCCGCGAGGTCTTGCTGACGGATGAGCGCCAAAAGCGCGGCTGATAGAGGCGCCTGTGAGGCCGGAGGAGGAGTTAAGTTTGTGGTTTGTTTCGCTGCATTGCTCGCAAGTAATGAGCGAACGCTTAACTGGGCACAGCCGTAAGTTCCACTAAGTGCTAAACTTAGGGCAAAAATGACTGCTCGGGGCCGCATATGAGAAACCTACGAACTCGCGGACCTTACTAGAATAGAATACGAGATGCAACCCCTAAAATAGCGCTTCGCGGGCAGCCACAAATGCTGCGTTTCGGTTCCCGTCTACTTATGGATCGGATGCGCAAGTTTTACGTAAACAAAAAAGCGCAGTTCAAATAGCTTAAAAGAGGGTCGGACAGATGGGTGAGGACTCACTTTGAGCTTTATTTATCACATTCGACAATCTGACTGGGGTGTGGTAGTAATCCGAATGGTACCAGTTTAGAACCTGCCAACGAGCCCGGCTAATGAATTACCTGAGCTTATTGGGTACGTTCCCTGGCACATCCGCTTAGGGGGCAAATTATGCCGACGCGTAGGTGAAGCGTCGAATTTCTCGCCCGTACTGATCAAAAACGAATTTAAGTTTATTGAAGGAGAAACTCATGAGCGTTCGTAAAAGTTTGTTAACATACACAAGGGAAGAAGCCCTTGCCTATCATGCCAACAATTTCGGTGGCGGCGGAAAGATTGAGGTGATCAGTAAAGTCCCGACTCGGGACGCGAAGGATCTCACCTTAGCCTATTCTCCCGGTGTGGCAGAGGTCTGCCGAGAAATTGAGCGGCACCCGGAGCGAATTCATGACTACACGATGAAGGATAATCTCGTCGCTGTGGTGACAGATGGAACAGCGATCCTCGGATTGGGAAACATTGGTCCGCGCGCTGGGATTCCTGTCATGGAGGGGAAATGCGTTCTGTTTAAGAATCTGGCCGGGGTCGATGCTTTTCCCATTATCCTCGACACCACGGATCCTGAAAAAATAATGATGATCGTTAAGAATCTTGAGCCGATGTTTGGCGGCATCAATCTGGAAGATATTGCGGCACCCGCCTGCTTTGAAATTCTTGCGAAACTAAGACAAGAAATGCCGATCCCCGTTTTTCATGATGATCAGCATGGCACGGCCGTGGTGACTCTGGCTGCCATGTTGAATGCGCTCAAGGTCGTCGGCAAAAAAATCACTGAGATTAAGGTGGCGGTCAACGGCGCGGGCGCCAGCGGGATTGCCGTGACCAAATTCCTCATGACAGCAGGGGTGCGGGACGTTATTCTCTGCGATACTCGTGGAACCGTTTTCGAAGGGCGCCCTTACAATATGAACCGTTACAAGGACGAAATCGCGCTCCTCACAAACCGAGACAAGGTTCAGGGGACCTTGGCTGACGCCATTCGCGGCGCGGACGTGTTTATCGGCCTCTCAGTGGCCAAGCAGGTGACTCAGGCGATGGTCAAGTCCATGGCCAAAAATCCGATTGTTATGGCTATGGCCAATCCTGATCCGGAAATTCTTCCTGAGGAAGCGATCGAGGCGGGCGCCAAGGTCATCGCCACCGGAAGATCTGACTATCCCAATCAGATCAACAATGTGCTCGGCTTCCCGGGCATTTTCCGAGGAGCGCTTGACGTGCGCGCTTCAGACGTCAATGAACCGATGCTGATTGCGGCGGCGCAAGCGCTCGCTTCTTTAGTATCGCCGTCAGAGCTGAACGAAAATTACGTTATTACGACTCCATTCGACCTTCGGGCCATGCCGACGGAAGCCATGGCAGTAGCTAAAGCGGCAGTCGATGGTGGCATCGCGCGTTCCCCGCAAAATCTGGAAAGCGTCAAAATGAGGACAGAAAAGCTGACCCAGACGATTCGGGAACGCTACGCAAAAACACAGGATCTGGCGCCTAAAGCATAGCGCTCGTGTGAAATTTACCGATGCGGGCTGTGGTAGCACAGCCCGCAGGCCTCAAGCCACGGCGACGCGCCGCGCTCCTCACTCTGCGGGTCAAGTTTTAAAATTAGGATAGCCGGCCTTCGCCGCCTTCTCTTTGTAGTCTTTGACCAGTTCTTCGCGCGGCACTTCGTGCCCCCAGACCGCTTCGGTAAAACTCCAGAGCGTGAAAGGGTGCGCGCCCAGGGCGTAAAGTTTGCCGTAATCTTTGGTGGCCAACGCTTCACGCTCTTCCGCAGCGAATTTTAGCTTTTGCTCTTGTTCCCATTGCTCCACGAACTCGCGCGGTCGAGTTTTGTATTCTTGCTCCGCCGTTTCGTTCATGTTGACGTGATGGATGAGTTTGTTCATTAAGTATTTGCTCATACCAACTCCTGATTCACGCCTTAATGAGCGTCCAAATGCCGATAGCGATAAACCCCAGCCCTGCCAGGTAATGCAAGGCTTTCTCGCCGACGTATTGCGATATAGCCGAGCCTGCGACCACGCCCATTGCCGAGGTTACGACCAATGCCAACGACGCTCCGGCAAAAACAGTCAGTTTGCTGATGTCTTTGTCTGATGCGAATAACATCGTCGCGAGCTGCGTTTTGTCGCCGAGCTCGGCGATAAAGACTGAAGTGAATACGGTCGATAAAATTTTCCAATCCATGTAGTTCCCTTGTGAGTCAATTTAGGCAAGTCATCTGACACCGTAAACAAGGCCGAGTTATCCCGGGGTTTTCACGTAATGGCTCAACGGTTGAAACGGGTAGTAGTACGCGTCGAGGAAATGATCTTCCTCGAAGCGTGACAACGCAACCGTTAGCGAGTCGCGTCTCTCTTTGTCAAGCTCGTAGGCGGTCTCGAAATTCAAATGCAGCTCGAACCCCTTGTCCTTTGCCCAGAGCTCGACCACGAGCTCCGGGCTGTCCGCTGGATCGTACGTCGCGTGCATTTCCGTAGACGGTCTGCTTTCGTACCAAGGACGCGCGAGCGGCTGATGCTCGGCGAACAGCGATACTGAGGCAGTGGTGGCATTGACCTTTGTGATGCGAAGACGCCGACCGTACGGGTCAGCCCATTCGCCCACGTAGTTGTCTATGTACGACTCCATTTGCCTTGCTTGCATAAACGCTTAGGATGAGCGACGTGTTTTCCGCGTTCGCTCCATCCTTTTGTTAGGTGGTTCACGATGTCCTTGATTCTGAACGCCCCAGAAGCGACCAAGGCTTTGCGGCCGATGCGCTGGCACGCCGTGGAGCATACCTTCCACACTGATGTCTTCATCGACATCCGGCCAGTGCACCCCTTGCCCGTCACCGATAAGCTCAAAGTGTGTCCGCTGCGCAGGGGTCGCTTCCGACAACCGCCAGGACCAAACTAGCGGTACACTGATGACACGACCGTCAACCAGATACGCGGTGATGGTGTCGGATGTAACCTTAACGTTTCGAATCCGTGGGTCCGTGCTAGCCACAATGCTCATGCCATGCCTCCATAATAGTATCGTAGCAAACTTCGATCAGCCGCCGAATCACGTTCAGCTCCCTGGCAGTAAAGCCGTGGTTTGCCGCAAGCTGGATGGGTTCGAGCCAGAACTTACATGTCTGCTTTTCTCGTCGGGCGTGGACGTGAATCGGCTCGTTGCAGTCAAAGCTATAAAAGAACAACCAATACGGTCCGGGGATGTCTTTGATTCTTGGCATTCAATGGTGCCGTATTTCTTATTAACTCTGCTGCCAAGTTTACGTTACCTGCAGTGCCGACTTCAAGCCACCTAACGGGGTTCGCGGCTGAGGCTGAGCAGCCGAGGCCCGCGAGCTTTGCGAGCGGGTCCGAAGGTCCGTCTCAAGCCGCATGTTCAAGCTCAATTGCTGGATAGCTTCTGAAACCCAGACAACTTGTCTCTCTCTTTTGCCGCGGTGACTGCTTCTTTAAACTCATCTCCCGAACCCGAGAGAAAATCGCCACCGTACTTGGCGAGATCATCCGCCAGATGTTTAGAACCACCCATAGGATCGTCGGAAAAACCTGGATACTGCGCTTGCCCTTTCCCTGCTACATGACGCATGTATTCTTCATGCGACAAGGAAATCGAGCCAATGTGATAATTGACTAAGCCGAGGGAAAACCGAAAATGAAGCTCTAACTTGCGATCGCCCTTGACATATACGCCGCTATCGGAGAAACCGCCGCTACTTTTCCCGGCTCCACGCGGCTCCCAATGAAAGCCATGGGCCTCCATGATTGGATCGGTAAATTTTCGCCCCACCTTTAACAGGCTGACAGCTTCTTGATTCATCTTTGAGCTCTAACGTTCCGGATGAGCTACCGCCGCCGTAAGACCACTGGTGCAAACCTCGCCGACACGCTCTCGAAAACAGAGAGCTTGGCGGCGATTAGCTCGATCCGGTTTGTTGGGCATTTTGAATCGCCCCATAAGCATAAATCTCCGTTTCGTTTGGGACGAATGCTGGGAAGGCGACAACAGAAAACCACTCTGACCACGCCTTGCAGCCCGGCAGATGTTGCGGCAGCGCCTCTACGAAGCTGTTCCAGCGTGCCATCTCCTCATCCAACTCGACGCCCGTCCCATCGGCGCGGGCGAGACACAAACAAATGCAATCGACCGCGAACAAGTCGCGCTTGAAGGCCGTCGCTCGGCAAATCTCCGCCCAGCGCATCACTGTGGACTCGGGCTCCCGGCCCCGTAGGTCAGTAACAGTGAAGGTCTCGGCGTCGAATAAAATCGCATAGTGGTAATCGCGCGGGCTGGGTGGAACGCCGGCAGCCTCCTCACGACGCAGTCGCTCCACCTTTAGCTTCGCTCGGAGCGGGAGATACCAGCGCCTATACGAAAAAAATAATACAAGGCCGCCCACCGACAGCGAGCAAACAGCGGCGAGTAGTAGAGCCTGTTCAATCGTCATAGCTGCTTTTCCGCCCAACGTATAGCGTTTTATCCCCAAAGCGTGGGAGCAATCAAGCTCAAAGATGATCGCGGCAGGAGCGACGGGAGGGATAAAACGTGGTGGACTAAAGCGCGGAGCTGCACGCAAGCTGCGGCTATGCGGATTGTAAAGTGGCGGAGCAGCGCGGAGCGTGGCGCTGCGTTAGCGATAGATCGGCATATGGGAGAAGGTTGAGATCGACGTCGGTAGATTTTCTGTAATGGCTACGGTGCAATGGGGCAGGGGAACAATTTTTGGGTGTCAGCAGACACAGCTGTACGACGACGGCCTGTAAACAGTAAAAAGGGCTTACCCGCATTTGAGTTTTTCTCACGAGGAATCCCATCGAGACAAGCTTGATATCGGCGGCAGTTCAGCGACGACGATCATGGTTCCCTGATGGCAGGAAGGGCAGCGACTAAGATCGATACCGGTGAGTTCTCGCAGCAAGTCTATGGCTGATTGCTTGGGGATTTCTGGCAAAGCCCGATCGAGTTTCAGAAGTTTGCGGCATTGAGCCAAGGCCGGTTTTTTTTAGCGGTTGGCTAAGAAGCCGAAGTGACGGATGCGCATGAAGCCATCAGGCAAGACGTGAAGCAGGAAGCGGCGGATGAATTCGTGGGCCTTAAGGGGGATTGTCTTTTTTCTGTTG
>JBGPIK010000046.1:0-25684 GCA_041484845.1 Binatia bacterium
AAGCATAGCGTTTTGTGGCCCTCGATAGCCGAGACCTGCGGCGGCATCGGCCCTTCTTGGAAAGTGTCGGCGAGACTCTGTTTGTCAACCGGACCGTTCTCTAGATGAATTCTAATCCGCATTGGATGCACAGCTCCACATTCTGTGCAGAGCACGTGGATCTCATACTGGGGCACTGTAAATCCTCCTCCATTAACTTTCGCTTATCTAAAAGGACTGGTCAACCTGGCAGTAGGTTCTCGCGGGGATTCCCGAATTGCTAAGTTCCTGAGAAATTGGAGCCACCCTGCGGATTCGAACCGCAGACCTACTGATTACGAATCAGTTGCTCTACCGACTGAGCTAGGGTGGCTCACATGGGTTTAATGAAATGAATTATCGCCACGACGATGAATGAGCCGAGATAAGCGGCGATCAAGTCGAATAAAATGCGGAACGCTGAAATTTTTTCTAAGTATTCCTGAAACCCAAAGTAAACTATCACGAACTGACCCAAGAAGAAACCGATGATCCCGACCATAAGGCACACTAAAGGCCCCGCCCTTCTATCATGGGCGACCGATTTAATAGCGGCGATGCCAGAAACAAACGCGAGTCCTAAAGAGAGCGCGGGGTTGGTCTTCAGATAGTCGATGACTTGCTGCGCTATTTCTTGCAACCGCTTATCTCCGTAATTGAGCGATGATTCCCTCGGCAGCTGTTTTTGGATCACTTGCGCTCACCACAGCCGAGATCAGCGCAATTCCACGAATACCTGTCTTCTTGGTTTCTAGAATATTATCGGACTTGAGCCCGCCTATAGCATAAACGGGCAGGGAATTTTTTTCCACAATTTTTTTTAGCGCTATCAGTCCCTGAGGCGCGCCATAATTGGCTTTGGACGGCGTAAAGTAAACGGGGCCGAACACGACAAAGTCGGCGCCTTGCTCTTTGGCTTCTTGTACTTCCTCAAGAGAATGAGTGGATACTCCGATGAATTTTTGAGTTCCAACGAGCTCGCGTGCCCTTGTAATAGGGAACGACTCCCGTCCCAGGTGCACACCATCCGCGCCGGTTGCTAAAGCCACGTCAATTCGGTGGTTGATAAACAGCGCGGCCCGATAACGATAGGTGAGCTTACGCGCCGCCTCGGCGAGAAGAAATAATTCTTTTCCCCCGAGATCTTTTTCCCTGAGCTGAATGGCTCTTATGCCGCCGTCGAGAGCGCGTTCCAAAACCCAAAGTAGGTCACGGCCCAGGGTCTGACTCCGGTCCGTGACGAGGTACAGGTCGAAATCAGGAATCGGCACGTGCGGCTAATTCAGAATGCCGTCGAGCGGACTCGAGGCCGTCGCGTATAACTTCTTGGCGATGCGCCCGGCGAGGAAAGCCTTCCTGCCGGCGGCGACACCGAGGCGCATCGCTTCAGCCATCAAGATCGGGTTTTTCGCGCCCGCTATCGCCGTGTTCATTAGCACGCCGTCGCACCCCATTTCCATGGCCACGGCGGCGTCGGAGGCCGTGCCTACGCCCGCATCCACGATGACAGGTACATGCGCGTGTTCCAGTATGATGCGAATGTTATAGGGATTGCGAATGCCGAGGCCGGAGCCAATCGGTGCCGCCAACGGCATGACGGCAGCGCAGCCGATGTCTTCCAGTCTTTTTGCCGTGATCGGATCGTCCGTGATGTAAGGCAGCACAATAAAACCTTCCTTTACAAGAATCTTGGCCGCTTCAAGAGTTGCCGGTATGTCTGGAAAGAGCGTTTTATCATCACCGATAACTTCGAGTTTTACCAATTTACCAATCCCGGCCTCGCGCGCGAGACGGCTGGTGCGAACGGCATCATCCGCGGTGTAACAGCCGGCTGTATTGGGCAAAATGGTGTACTTTTTGGGGTCCAGATAATCGAGCAGGTTTTCCTTATGGGGATCGGTGATATTGACACGGCGAACGGCAACGGTAACGATCTCAGCGCCGGAAACCTCGATCGCCTTTTGTGTCTCGTGAAAGTCTTTGTATTTTCCGGTACCGACGATCAGCCGCGAACGATAAGTCGTGCCGGCCAAGTTTAGTGCGTCTTCCATCTCTTCATCCTCCGCCCACGAAGTGGACGATTTCAAGCGCGTCTCCTTCTTTCAAGATCGCCGAGCCATAGGCTTCACGAGAAACAATATCGCGATTCAGTTCAATCACGACCCGTCCGGGACGGATATTCAATTCATCGAGGAGCTGGGCGATGGTTAATCCCTCGGCGATCTCTCTCTTTTCTCCGTTTACGCTTATTAGAAGCTTCACTGAAATAAAAAACCGTATCCGCAAAGACCGCCTTACGGTGGCCAGGGAATACGGTTTTAAGCTCGTCCCGAAGTACAGCGGATATTCAATAGCGGGACCGTGACTCTCACGCTTCCCTACGCCGGCGCTATCCGGATCAGGTTCAAAGGGTTACCTGTTAAACTCCAGGCTCTCAGTCCGCTTGAGGACACCCCCAGCATTAAAGCACCCTTAACAGAGCGATAAAGGCAAGTCAAATTACGCACTCGTGCGTCAACGCTCAAAAACAACGCTGGCATAACCGACCACCTTTCTCATTGGAGTCACGTCGCCTGAATGAAAATGTTTGAGCAAGCGCGCATCGGTGACCCTCAGTTGGTTCGCCGCATATAGCATGACAGCGGTCGGACGAACGCCGCACATGCTAATGTTTTCTTGCTCAACGACATCCAGCAATCCTGCCGGATCGCGATGCAGCACCCGTTCAAGAGCGATTTGGTCGAGGTCATTCGTCTTTCTCGGTGAAAGATAATGGCTGAGGTCAGTGCTTGCCAGGATGAGCGTTTTGTTTTGTCGAGCTGAATCCAATTTACAAACTTCAGCAACCGCAGACCCCAGTTCCGAGCATTCTTCGGTAGACACATCCGAAAGCGATATCGGCACGAAGGTAAATTGTCGCAGGACCCGCTGAAGAAAGGGCAGTTGAACCTCAATGCTGTGCTCCTGAGCGTGGGCAAGTTCATCCCTTTTCAGGAAATGGACGCGTTGTTCTAGAATCGCGTTGATCTCTTGATCCACCGGAACACTACCAAACGGCGTCTGCCAAGCGTCCGCTGGGCTCAGCGCCGCTCTGTGACCCCTCGCCCAGTGGTTTACGCCGATGATAATGAGGCGCTCCACGCTGTCAGCGAGTCGCGCGTAAAGATGCGCCGCGCACGGGCCGGAATATAGGTAGCCGGCGTGGGGAACCATGCCGGCGATAAGCGCCAGCCTGGGCGATTGTCGCCCGCTGGGACCTAGCGGACTTGAGACGAAGCACTCGTCAAGAACAACCGCGAGTTCAGTTGTGTCCGAGGGGTAGAAAGAGCCCGCTACGGCAGGAGGCCGAATCCGCTGCACGACCGCACCTTTCTATTTACGGTTCCGCAATGTCGACCTGGAGCGTGCCGATTCCTTCCACTTCGCCTTCAACTTTGTCACCGGGCTTTAGGAATACGGGTGGCGTTCGCGCGAAGCCGACACCAGACGGCGTTCCCGTGCTGATGATGTCTCCCGGTTCTAGGGTCATGCCACTCGATAGACTCTCAACAGTGGTTGGAATGTCGAAAATCATATCCCGCGTGTTTCCATCTTGCATGACCTCGCCGTTGACCCTGCAAATAAGGCGCACTTGTTGCGGATCGGGGAGCGCGGCCTTATGCACGATCCAAGGACCCAGGGGACAAAAGGTATCTAAGGACTTACCCTTGAACCACTGACCATGCTTGCGTTGGAGGTCTCGCGCCGTCATGTCAAGGCAGACGGTGTAACCAAAAACGTAGTCGTAAGCCTTTTCTTTGGGAATGTCTCGGCCTCGTTTTCCGATTACGACGGCTAATTCCACCTCCCAATCAAGTCGATCTGTGGCGCGGTGATGGATAACCTTACCGAGATGGCCGATCACGGACGTAGCGGGCTTGGTGAAGAATACCGGCCATTCCGGGTACTTGATCTCAAGCGACCGCGCCTTGGCGCCTTCGTCGATATGCTCGCGGTAGTTCACCCCAAGCATGACGACGTTCTTTTTTGGCGCTGGAATCGGCGCAAGAAGTTTTGCTTGCGTCGGTTTGAGGAGTGCGCCCGTTTGCACGAGCTTTTTCAGCTCATCGGGGTTCTTCCCGGCTATATACTTTTCAGCCGTTCGGGCGAGCTGTATCGCTTTAGTACCCGCCTCGATGAACGCTTGCATGCTTGCAAGAAAAGGTGAATTGCCGCGCTTCAGATAACGCCGGTTGATCTCAGCGAGATCAATGACCTGCTCCTGCGGCCCCATGAGGCCGATACGCTGTTGGTTTTTTCGCGAGAAAGTGACAAGGCGCATGGAAATCCTCCGAGTTATAGATTTTCTCTGGTTATCTAAGCTCAAACCCCAAGAGCCTATAGGAATTAGTACTGAAGATTTGCTCCTGCTGCTCATTGTTGACACGCAACCGGCGCAGTGATTCCACCGGCTCTGGCTCACCCATGTCGTACGGATAATCACTCCCAAGCAGCACGTGGTCTGCGCCGAAGTTTTCAATTAAATATTCCAGGGCCATACGGCTGTGCGCAATCGTGTCGAAGTATAAAACTTTCATATATTCTGCAGGTGTTTTGGAAATTTTTGACGTGGCTGAATTCTGAATTTGAAAACCGCGGTCCAGCCGGCCCCACGTGTAGGGAAGAAAACCGCCGGCGTGAGCGAGCAAAAACTTGAGCCTCGGGAAGCGCTCCAGCACACCGCCAAATATGCATCTAGCAAACGCCAACGAGGTTTCGGTTGGATTACCGATCAGATTGGCGAGATTGTAATCCTTCATTCGCTCGGCGCCGACGACATGTTGCGGGTGTACGAAAATGAGCGCTTCCAAGGCTTGAGCAGCTTCCCAAAAAGGGTTGAAAAGCGGGTCATCGAAGTAACGTCCGTTGACATTGGAACCGATTTCAACGCCGCGAAGGCCGAGCTTCGTGATGGCGCGCTCGAGCTCGCTGGCCGCTTTGGCGCTGTCCTGCATGGGAACCGATGCGAGGGCGACAAAACGCCGCGGGTGCATGTTCACGGCGTCGGCCAAGGCGCCGTTCAGCCAATGGGCATACTCCAGCGACTCTTCCGGCGCCATCCAATAAAAAAAATAAGAGCTCGCGGCGGAGAGCGCGTGCATATCAATTCCCTGCTGGTCCATGATTGACATACGCAGGTTCAGGTCATAAAACTCCGCCTTGAGCGGACCTAAAACCAATTTGCCGTCGCGCGTCACCACGTCGCGGCCGCGCTCGTCTCGCTCAAGTTTGAGGCCGTAACGTTTGCCTATAGTAGTAGCGGTCACCAGGCTATCCAGCGGGGTGTAATGTGTGTGGATATCGATGATCATACGTTCGCCGCGGTTAGCGTACTCTGCTATCGGAGGGGAGGGTAATTGTCAAGCCACAAAAGCGGACACTGAGCCAACTTAGGGGGAAGAACCAGCGAGTATTCTTTGCGTTGCCATCGAGAGGCGGGAGCGTGCGGCTTCAATATAACGATACCCCGCTTGTTTGCTCTAACCTCGGATTTTAGAGCTTATGAGTTCATCGAAATCGTGCCGAGGGCCCCGTGAGATTTGCCTGACAAAAACTGCGGTGGTACTTTTTCACCATGAAAAACAAAAAAGACAACCGGGCGATGATGCGCGAGGGCGATCGCATTCTTATTAACAAAGGAATTTCGAAGAAGGTATTTATCGTCGCACGCGTGGATGTTCCGTACTCTAACGAAAAAGTTTTCGTATCTAAGTCGGGCGGCAAGTATACGATCGGTCTTAAAGTGTGGAAGTCCGATTATACCTGGAGCGAAAAAAACCAAATGTGGGTACCGAAGCATGGATGAGCTTATCGGCTTCCGGGAAACGTCCAATCGTCGCCTTGCTTTCTATGGAGCACTCATGACTCATGTCTTGAATCGAAGATACAGCGTCGGAATCAGCTCTCGTTGAACCACCGTGAAACGCGATTTAGCAGCCGTTATCGGCGACATTAAGACTGACAAGGGACCGCCGTTGCTCCTTGTATTTGGCGATGATCTCCAGGTCCAAGAGACTTGTAACACCATCATCGATCTTCTGGTTCCTCAAAGTCAAAGGAGCTTTAACCTCGAACGCTTTGACGGGCGGGCGGTCATTTGGGATCGGTTGGAAGCATCGCTGCTCACGCCGCCATTTTTTCCGGGCAAAAAAGTCCTCTGGGTTGAAAACGTTCCTTACTTTTTTTCGCGCGAACAAAAAGGGGAGTTGGGCGAGCAAGTTCTGCGCCTGTGGAGCGAAGGAAAGAAAGATGAGGCGAGCAGGCTCCTGCTGGATTTGCTCGCCGTGGAAGGCTGGACACAAGAGCAGTGGGATCAGCTCGAGTCCTTTTCGAGTGGTCCATTTATGGAGCTGCTCGATCTCGAACGGCCGGATGCCCGCAACGAGGCGGAGGCGCTTTTAAAATATTGCCGGAGCCGCGGAATGAATCTCAGCGCGAGGAGAGGCGCTGAGGACCAAAGGCTAGCGGAGTGGTTGGAGCGAGGCTTGCCCGATTGGAATTTTATTTTGCTTACCGCCGTACAAGTGGATCGCCGGACTCGTTTGTACAAACGACTTGAAGAAATCGGTGCCGCGTTTTATATCGGTATGGAGCGCGATCGCAGTGGCAAAGTCAACCGGGAAACTTTAATGGAATTCATTATCCAGCGCCTGCGCATAGCCGGAAAAACATTGGATTCGCAGGCGCGTGAATTAATTTTGGTTCGTGCCAGTGACGATTTGCGCAGGCTCAGCCAGGAACTCCAGAAATTGGCCTTGTATGTGGGTGATCGAACACCGATCCGGGCCGAGGATATAACGGCGATCTTCACCGATGAGGGGGCAGACTGGATCTTCGACCTAACGAAAGCGATCGGTGATCGCGAAGCCGTAGCCGCTCTTGCTCATTTAGGCCGTCTCATTGCTCAAGGAGAACACCCGTTGAAGCTTTTGGGCATGATTGCCGGCGAGGTGCGGCGCCTATTCTCGGCGCGCCAACTTCTCGAAAATGAATTGCGCGGCTGCTGGCGTCGCGGCATGACCTACGCCCAATACCAACAGAACGTGAATAAGCAGAAGGTACCGATGTTGACACGGAACCCTTACGCCGACTACATGTGCTTTCAAAGAGCCGATAAGTTTTCCCTCGGCGCGTTGCGTCGTTACATGGACGAGATCTACGCGGCGGACTTGCGTTTAAAATCCAGCGGCGGCAATCCCCGACTGGTCATGGAAAGGCTGATTCTCGAAATGTGTTTGCAGCCCTGACGGTGGGCACCATCAGAGCATCTCCATGGTCCAGGTAAAAACCGCTGCTGCGCTGCTTCTCATTAGTTTCACGCTATGTCCCACCTTCTCTCGGGCCGACATGGTTGTCCAAGCCTGTTTTAGCCCGCGGGGAAAATGTTCGAGTTATATAATCCGTGAGCTAGAACAAGCAAAAAAAGAAATCCTCGTTGCCATCTATGCGTTTACCAGCGATGAGTTAGCCTATGCTATAGTGCAAGCCCGAAAACGCGGCGTATCCATACAAGTGGTCGTCGACCGTGAATTCGATGCGGCGAACGAAAGGTCCAAGGGTAAATTTTTGGAAGCACAAAAAATTTTGCTGCGCCGCGTTGCCGGTCTAAGAGCGGGCACGATTGAAAAGGAGGCGGGGCTGATGCACCAAAAGTTTGCGGTGATCGATCGACGCCTCGTTCTTACGGGTTCCTATAACTGGACTCACTCCGCGGAGACTTTGAATGATGAAAACTTACTGCTCTTTCGCGATGCCGGGCCATTAGCGGAAGAGTATCGCAAGGCTTTTTTTCGCCTGTGGGAGAGGCAACCTTGAAGGTCTTTCGGCCGACTGCCGTTCTCGCGCTCGTGCTAGCATTTTGGGGTGGATTTTTCTGCCACTTGCTTTATCGACGCTGGAATCCTTCTGCACTGGAACTGAGACGAGACAATGATGGCGGTTTGGCTTTGAACGGTGAAAGCCCGGCGGGCGAAGCGCAAAGCTTTCGCGTGTCCTTTGTCCCGTTATCATTACCGGCTGAAGCGCAATCCGAACGTCCGCTGTTGCAGGCGCGGGAAGTGGACAAGATCCGCGCCCTCTCCGGCGCCCAAGCCAGGGTTCGTGGCAGAATCTTTCATGTCGGCCATTCCGCCAAGAGCAATACCTATTTTCTCAATTTTGGTCCTTCCCGGGAAGCTCTCACCGCCGTCATCTTTGCCTCGGCTGCGGATCTTTTTGAACAGCAAAAACTTCAATTAAAGAGTTTTGAAGGCAAGGAAGTCGAGGTCGCGGGAGAAATCAAGGATCATCCGCAGTACGGCCTGGAATTAATTGTTGAAAGTCCAACGCAGATCAGGGTTTTGAATTAGCCGCTTGGCAAACAGAGCCGCAGGAGTACAATAACAAAAATGAGCGAAGAAAAGAAAAAATGCATGGTTTGCGCAAAGACAGTGACGGTTCTGAAGGGTGGTATTTGTGAGCCCTGCCAAGAACGGATACGCCGCGAAGCGCTGGGTGAACAGTCAGGCGTAAGTGATCGTGCCGAACACGAATTGGCGCAACAAGGGGTGCCGCCCACCAAAAAATGAGACCGAGATGAGATTGGACTCCTACGGCTCGAGCATTTTTGACCTCATTAAAATTTCTCTCTATTCAAAAAATCGAAAATGTGATATAAATAGGTTTTATTTCGCCCTTGCAGTATCACCTACCAAGGAGGTCTAAGAAGCTGTCCGTTCGTAAATTGCTTTCGGCGGGTGCGAGCCTAGTCGTTTTGCTGATATTATTTCCCGTTGCTTCGCTTTGGTCCTTCTCTCCTGATGAAGACCTAACAGCGCGTGCCGCGATTCTGATCGATTCAAGTACAGGCAAGATCCTTTACCAAAAAGAGCCGGACTTGCGGTTGCCGCCCGCAAGTACAACGAAGATCGTTACGGCGATATTGACTTTGGAAAGTGGACGGGATCTTAGGGATTTGTTGACGGTTTCCAAGACCGCAACACGGGTACCGGCTTCCAAGCTCTACCTTCGGCCCGGTCAAACCCTAACCATTGAGGACTTGTTGTACGGACTTCTGCTATCTTCGGCCAATGATGCCAGCGTCGTGCTAGCCGAAGGCATCGGCGGGTCCGTCGACCATTTTGCCGAAATGATGACTAAAAAGGCCAATGAAATCGGCGCGACCAACAGTCATTTTACCAATCCGCATGGACTGACTGCGCCGGATCATTATTCCACGGCAAGAGATCTCGCTCTCCTGTTTCGCTATGCAATGAAGAACGCCACGTTTCACGAAATCGTCCAGACCAAAATTAGTTCCGTGACCTCCAACACGCTCGTGAGGAAAAGAGCGATCGCGCGACGGATTTCCGTCAGAAATCATAATCGACTGCTGTGGAATTTTGATGGTGCCATCGGCGGCAAGACCGGGTACACATTAGCGGCGCAAAAATGTTTTGTCGGTGCGGTTCAGCGCAATGGCGTGACATTGATCGTGTCCATCCTGGGTTCCCGGGACCAGTGGGGGGATACCAGGAAGCTCCTGGAATACGGCTTTGACAATTACCAGACGTTAAAGGCCGGAACACAGCCCGGTCCGAAGGACGCGCCCGGTGAACAGGCGACCATGCGATCCGACAAGATTTCGACCCTCATTGTGACGCCCCAAGATGACGAGCTTAAGCTCGCGGACGGTTATATCCTGCAAGTGGGCGCGTTTCGGGAACGCGGACGCGCGGAATCCTTGTCGAAGCAAATTGGGGAAAAGGGTTTTAACGCCTTTGTCGAAGAGGCGCCATTAAACCAACGTGAAATGGCGTACCGAGTGCGTGTCGGCCCTTATGCGGAACTGTTGCAGGCGCAGGCGAGCGCGCAGGAGCTTTTTTCTCGAAGCGGATATCGGGCTCTGATCTTGCCCGTTCCAACCACACTCAGAGATAAGGACGACCGAAGTTAGTCCCATGATCTGGTTCCTTCAGTCATAGCTCGAATATCATACCGTCTTCAGCCGTTGTCACGGGCAGTTCTTTTTTTCGCGCCAGCATTTCGTCTCCCAAATGGGTCAATATAAGCTTCTTGCATTCCAAGCGCGGCAGGTCTGCGTGCAATTTGATAAAACTCACGTGATTGCCGACTGCCTCGCGATAAAAGGAGCACTCGCAGAGAAAGAGATCCACTCCACGCGCTTGCGTGATAAAAATATCCGTCCATGCCGAGTCTCCTGAGAAAAGGATACGCTTGCCCTCGTAGGTAATATTCAATCCTAAGGAAATCTCATGGCTTTGGTGAGGCACAAGAAAGGGAAGCACCTCGATTTTGTCTATGAAAGTAATCTGATCCGGGCTTAACACATGAAAGGAAACCGGCGGCAGTTCAGTTGAAGCCTTTCCACGACCATACATTAGCCGGAACAGTTCAATGACCTTCTTTTCAGTTCCGGGTGGACCGGCGATCTGCAATGGCCGGTGGCGGGGACTTCGGTAGAGATAGTCGATGAAAAAAAAGGGCAGCCCGGCGCAGTGATCGCCGTGGAGATGGCTCAAAAACACGATATCCAACTGGCGTGGATCAAAACCCGCTCGTTTCATTGCCAAAAGTGTCGTGGGTCCGCAGTCTAGGAGAAAAAGCCGATCAGAGGCTTGAAATAAATAACCGCTTTGGTGACGGCCACCGCTGCCAAATGCATCTCCGCATCCAAGAATGTAAAGTTTCATAAAAACGTCGGCGCCGCACGACTGTAATGGTGTCAATTCGCTCGGTTCGTACTCAATCCTACCACCGCGTTGCAAGTGTCGCTACAAGCCCTGAGGGGCGGCATTGCGGCGTGCGCGTACACCGCTTTAGAACCTATAACCAAGCGAATTTGAGTTGCAATTTACTGTCTCACCGAATAACATGATCGCGTGCGCGTTTATAAACGTCCCTTTTTTTCAACCTATACAACAAGCCTGTGGGTTCGTTTTCTCCGGTTTGGTCTCCTGTCGCACAAAAAGCTGGAACAGGATCTGGAGAAACTGGATTTAACCCCGCCTCAATTCTATGTGCTGGCGACGATCGGTTACGCGGGTGAGCTTCCTTTCGGCGAGATTGGGGCAAAAATGATGGTGACCGTGAGCAACCTCACCGGAATCGTGGACCGGCTTGAAGAAAAGAAATTTGTTTTGCGAAAACGAGACGACATGGATCGTCGCGTAGTTCACGTTGTGCTGACGGAAAAGGGCGCTAAACTGTACAAGAATACCATTCCCCGTTTCGAGAAAAGCATCGCAGAAATTTTTTCCGGTCTAGGTCGATCGCAACAAAAACAACTTTCCGCGCTCCTACGTAAGCTCAATCACACCTCCTTGCCAAGCTAGCCCTTGTTGGTTGACAGGAGTTCTTTAGGAGTTATAAAGTTAACACTTAAAGAATCTTTTTCCGACTGACCCGTCGTGGACAACAACCCGAAAGGAACCGTGGGACTCGCCAGAGTCAAAAAGTGGCTCTACGCCAAAGACCTGCAAGAACGCAGCGCTGGGTGTGTTTTGTGCGGGTCGTGCTACGGCCATGGGCCGGCAAACCCAATGGAAGATATTCCGGGGCCAAAGACCAAGTGTCCTCCTTACGAATTCTACCGTTTCCAGCGCTTTACTCCGAAATCGCGATGGCTTATGGCGCAGCGCGTTTTCCACGGGCTCGATCCGATTACCCCGGAACTGAAAGAAGTTATTTTCACCTGCACGGACTGTCTCATGTGCCAGGAGCTTTGCGGCGTGCGTGGCGACGGTTACGGACCGTGGGACATCACCGTTGCGATGCGCGAAGAGATCACCGAAAGAGATGGACCTCTGGAAGCGCATCGCGCGATCTACGAAGGGCTTCAACGCCAGGATAATCCATGGGCGCAGCCCAAGACAGAGCGAGGACAGTGGGCCAACGGGTTGAACTTGAAAAAACTTGTCGCCGGAAACGTGCCTACTCTATTGTTCGCCGGCTGTTCTGCGGATCGCCCAAGCGGACGCGCGGGGGTCATTGCTCTGGCTAAGCTCATGCAGGCCGCCGGCGAAGAATTTGCGGTGCTCGGCGAGGACGAGAAATGCTGTGGCCTAGTTGCTCATGATCTTGGCTTCCGCAGAGAATATGATCGTTTGGCCGATGATAATCTTGCCACGATCAAAAATGCAGGGACGCGCAACGTCGTCGTCGCCTGTGGCAGTTGCCAGCGCATCTGGCGCGAGCATGGCGAGAAACTCGGCACGGATGTACGCGTGCTTCACGGCGCTGAATTCGTCGCAGAGCTCGTGCGCGCCGGCCGAATAAAATTTACCAAGAACGTGAACAAAAAGGTCACCTATCATGATTCCTGTCATCTCGGCAGAGGCTGCGGCGTTTACGAGGCGCCGCGATTCATTTTAGCTTCCGTGCCCGGCGTTGAAGTAGTCGAAATGGAGCGCAACCGACGTTGGGCTTGGTGCTGTGGCGGTGGCGGTGGTGTTCCCGAGGCTTACCCGGAATTGGCGCAATGGAATGCCGCCGATCGATTGCGCGAGGCTCAGGAAACCGGCGCTGAGTTAGTCCTCACCTCCAGCGCGCTGTGCCGACGCAGTTTTGATGACTGCGGCCCGAACGCTCTGCCGAACCAAGACTTGCTCGATTTTGCTTATCAAGCTCTCTAACTATGGTCAAAGAACCTCACTTCACACCAAAAAAAATGCTGTCTCTGTTGGGACTTAACGCCAACTCGCTGGGTCCATACGCGCTGATTCCTGGACCCAGGGAGCGGTGTCAGAGACTACTCGGGACGCTGGAGAATCCGACCAAGAATTTTACTTTTCTTGATTACGAGATGTACACCGGCACGCTGGAGGGCAAGAGCGTGACGGTGGGCAACGGTGGACGGTTCGCTCCGGATACGGCGATGACGACCGAAATACTTTGCGCTGCGGGGGCGGAATCCCTGATTCGCATCGGCAGTTGTGGGTCGTTACAGGATCATGTGAAGATCGGCGACCTTGTCATCGTCACAGGCGCCGTCCGCGGTGATGGAACCACGGGCTATTACGTGGCGAGAAATTTCTCCACAGTCGCCCATCCCGATATTATCCGGGCATTGCGCCAAGCTGCCGACAGCTTGCAGGTGCGTTATCATTTGGGGTGGATTTTTACCACCGACGCGCTGTTCCAAGAAACGCCCGAGCTCATCCAAGAGCTCAACGAGCAGAATATCTCGAGTATCGATATGGTGACGTCCGCATTCTTAACCATCGCTCAATTGCGCCAGAAAAAAGCCGGCGCTATCGTCGCCGTTTCAGACGAGTGCCTGTACGGACGGTTTGGCTTTCGTGACCCGTTGTTCCTCGCCGCCGAAGAAAAAATGGTCGAGGTGGCCGAGACGGCGTTACGCTATTTGTGATGCAGTTTTCTCCCCTCAGTTACATAACATGAAATCCTCGGCCAGCCCGCTCTTCGAGCCTGTTTTATGGGACGGAAACGGCTTCAAAATTCTTGACGAAATTCTGCTCCCCGAGCGGATCGAGTACATTCAAGTTACCGAAGTGTCGACCGCCCTCAGCGCGGTCAAAGAAATGAAGACGCGGGCCTTTGGCCAAGTCTTAACTTTCTTATACAGCGCAGCGTTGCTGGCGCGGCAATATCAGGGTGATGCGCCGTCGCCCCTGCGCGAAAAGATGGCGCTCATGACGGAGCAGTTCTGCGCCGTGCGGCCGACTTTTGATTTCAAAGGCCTTGGAAGCTTTTTTGCGCAATGGTTCGCGGCGCTGCCGGCGGACGGACATGTCGGAGAATGGATTGCCTGTCAAGCGCGGGGCTTCGCTGCACAAATCCTCAAAGCGCGACATGAACGCGCGAAGCGGACCGCGGCCATCCTTCCCGACCCGGCGCGCGTGCTCACCCACTGCAATATTAGCGGCGAATTGGTGGCGGTTGCGCAAGCGTGCCGCGAGCTCAACAAGCGTTTTTCAGTGATTGCCACGGAAACACGTCCCTATCTGCAGGGATCGCGACTCACGGCTTGGGAACTTTCCCAGGCAGGAGTATCGGTATCGGTGATTCCCGACTGTGCCGTGGCGCAAATCATGGCGCGCGGCCACGTCAATGCGGTCGTGGTCGGATCGGACCGGTGCGCGCAGAACGGCGATATTATCAATAAGGTCGGAACCTATCCCGTGGCGCTCATGGCTAAGAAGTACGGCATCCCGTTTTATGCTCTGGTGCAAGCCCCGGGTGCGTTAGCACGGGGAGTGGATCTCGCGATTGAAGAGCGTCCCGCCGATGAATTGCTCTATTTTCATGGGCGACGGCTGCTGGTGCAAGGCACGGATCGAATCGCCGTTCGTTACCCGGCGTTTGACGTTACTCCCGCCGCGCTGATAACGAATTTGATCGGCTTTGATGATTTGTTCACGCCCGAAAGTTTCAGCGAAAGATTTCTCGACCGCTCTCTTGCCATCGCGCGACGCGAAAAAACAGAGCAGCAAAAATATTTGCTTGTCCATGGCGTGCCCGCAGAAGAAAGTTACCCGGTGCTGGCCGCTGCGGTTATGGTTGAAAAAGTCCACAGTATCTTAGTTCCCGAGATGCGACCTGAACTGTGGGGTGCGCGCATCGTTGCGCGCGAGTTGATGCGCCGCGACCTGCGGACCACACTGATCTCAGATAATATGATCGGTACGCTTTTCGCCCAAGGGCAAATTGCAAAGCTTTTCCTTTTTCACCGAGGCGTCAATGAGCAGGGGCCAAGCGGGTATTGCGGCGCGCTCCTTGCCGCACAGCTTGCTCGTGCCCATGGCGTTACGATTGAGGTGCGGGAGTCTCAGGCGATAGCGGATCCGGCCATGGATCGGGACATTTCAACTTTCTTAGGAGAGAAAGTCATCCCGGCGGGAGTGTCTATTCATCCACTCGAAAAGGAAATCATTCCGTGGCAGTGGTGTAAAGAAGGCAATGGGAGCGGCTCATGACGCAGCGCGAGATGATTCACTGGGGGAAATTGCTATTCGAACGCCGGCTCATTAGTGGCTGGGGTGGAAACCTAAGTTGCCGCGCGGGGGAAAACGAGTTCCTGATCACGGGTCAGCATGCGCCGCTGGGATTTCTTGCGCCGAAAGATCTGGTGCGCATCAACGACACAGGCCAGCCGGTGAAAAAGGACCAGCGCGCCTCCAGCGAGACACCCATGCACCTGGCCGTTTACCGCGGCACAGATGCTCAAGCCATCATTCACGTTCATCCACCCATGGTTTTGGCTTTTTCACTGGCTCATGAGAGTTTTGTTCCCGTGAGCTTCGAAGAAAAGTACACCCTAGGTGAAGTGTCGATCATCCCGCAGGATACTCCGACGGTGACCCAGCCAGAGCCGCTTATTGAGGAACTCAAATACCATCCGGTGGTGATTATCAAGGGCCACGGCACCGTCGCTATCGGAAAGGATTTTCAAGAAGCGTTTCTGTTAACGGACCTGCTTGAAGAGGCGGTTCACTGTCAATTCTTCAAGGAGGGTAAAGGAATCGTTGCCGGCCCAGCAACGGCAGCGCCTGGCCTGCAAGCGCAAAAACCTGCTGCTTTGTCCAAGGGTGAGCGGTACGTGCTTTTTTCCCCGGCGCACATGGCCGCGCTGGTGGCCTATGCCAACCGTGACAATGAGTTTCGTGGCTTTGGCAGTGAAACAGACCTGTCCACGACCCTCACGCTTCACTTAGAGGAAACCGATACTTCATGGACGGTGAGATTCATTGGCGGGGAAATCACCGGAGTTGACCAGCAGACGAACGGCGAGTTTTTGATCAGCGGCAAAGAACAATGGTGGAGAGCCGTTTTTAGCAACCGCATCGATCCGTTTCTGGCCACACAACAGGGGAAGTTAAAACTCAAGCGCGGTGAACTGGCGCAGCTTTCGCGCTGGTACAAACCTTTTCACAAGGCGTTTTCAATATGGCAAACGATTCCGGTTCAATAGCGTTTTGTGCGGCGGCGGTGCTGGAACGAACAGCCGAGCGGCAACCGAACAAAACCGCTATCATCACGAAGGAAGAAGAGCTTACATTCGCAGCTTTGAATCAACGGGTCTGTGCCTTGGCTGCGCATCTACAACAGGAAGGCATCGCTCAAGGTGATCGCGTGGGCGTTCTGTTACCGAATTGTGCGGCGATTCCCCTAAGTTATTATGCGACACAAAAGATCGGCGCCGTGACGGTTATCCTCGATGCACGCTTACGCGGTAAAGAACTACAAGGAGTGTTAAAAGACGCTGATATTAAACTGCTTATCGCCAACGAGCCCTTGTTAGCTGAAGCCCGAGAGGCGTTGCAGACGAGCCGGCCGGTACCCGTCTGGGTGGTTAACGGCGCCGGGGAACACAGCTTCGAAAAAAGATATTCCGCGCCGCCGGCAGCCATTGCAGTCCCGAGCGTAAGCCCCGATGACGACGCGCTTATTCTTTACACCTCAGGAACTACGGGCGAGCCTAAAGGCGTGGTGCTTACTTATAACAACCTGGCGCAATATCCCCGGATCATGGGAGAAACCCAAATCACGAGCTCCGCAACCGTGCGCGGGTGTATCCTGCCGATGTCGCATATCGTGGGCCCGATCGTGTGCAACGACCTCGCAGACAAGGGGTTTACGCTGGTTATTTTCGATCAGATCAATCCGATCACGCTTCTGGAAGGCATTCAAAAACACCGGGTGACGGTATTCGAAAGTGTGCCCATCGTCTTTCAACTATTGCTCGGCGTGCGCAATCTCGCCAGTTACGATACCCGCAGTGTAAAAATCGCCGCGATGATGGGTACGACGATTCCCGTGCCGCTGCTGCGTGCGTTTCAGTCTGCCCAACCCCACGTCAAGGTCATTCAAGGTTATGGACTGACCGAAACCTCGCCTATGATCACGCTTGTGGAACCGGAAAAGGCCGAAGCAAAGATAGGCAGCATTGGCCGGCCGGTGACCGGCGTCGAGGTCAAAGTCGTCGATGAAAGCGGCAAGGAAGTTCCTGTCGGCGAGCCGGGAGAAATTATCACCCGCGGTCCCCATGTGATGAAAGGCTATTTCCGCAAACCGGAGGCGACTGCGGCGCGGGTTCGCAACGGCTGGCTGTTCACCGGCGACATCGGTCGACGCGAAGCGGACGGCTACCTTTATCATTTAGGACGACGCGACGACATGATCATCACCGGCGGTCTCAACGTCTATCCGGCGGAGGTCGAGGCCATGATTTACAATCACGATTCGATTCAGGAGACCATTGTTTTTGCGATCCCGGATGCCAAACGTGGTCACGTCATTGGCGCTGCCGTGGTGCCACGACCGGGCGCGACAATCGTCGAAAAAGATCTGCTCACATTTCTTCGCGCCAACCTGGCGAACTTCAAAGTTCCGCAAAAGATCACGATTCGCCAATCTCTGCCTCGCACCTCCTCGGGCAAGACGATCCGCGAAGCGGCGGTGCTGCTTTCGGATCGTTCGGGGGCTTCATGAGCAATGCGGCGAATGAAGGCGACCTTATCATCGATCGTATTCGAAACGCCGCGGGTTTGATTCTTGGAGTTTCAGAGAATCGTAGTTGGATCGAATTCTTCTTCGAGGGCGACCTCATGCACACCCGAACCGTCAACCTCCCCGCCCACACCCTCTTTGACATCTATGTCGAGGAAATCCCCCACAAGGCGACGGTATACGAACACCCGCGCACGATGATTTTTTTTACCGGCCCGTGTGACGTGGTGATCAGCCGAGATGTTGACAAAATCATTATCAGCGGTGCTCCACCTACCACTGAAACTCCCCCAAGTACTTGATACTTACCCATATTTCGACCGGGCATTGCGCCGACGCTTCCGCTTGCTCCTCCGACCCGTCTCTGTTTTTCAATTGCCAAGTTGTTGACTAACTCGCAAGCCTGTTTGATAAAGAAGTGGCAGGTGCCAAAACCTATCGGATAGTTGCAACGATTCGAAAAAGCGAAGGGATCCCTTTGAGCACTGTGTCGTCGGAGCGCGTCTGGTCCTCCTTCCCCGCGAATCTCGCCCTCGCAAAAGATGAAATTCATGTTTGGTTAGCCGGTTTGAACGATCCTGGCATTGGCTTGAAATATTTTGCAGACTATCTTTCTTTGGCCGAGCGCAATCGCGCAGCACAATTTAAGTTTCTACCCGACCGCAGACGTTACCTAGTCGCGCACGCAGCCTTGCGCTCGATCCTGGGAATGTATTTGAACGTCCACCCCGTAGCGATCGAATTTGGCTCAGGTCCTGTGGGCAAGCCGAAACTGGCGCACAATTTTGCCAGCAGCGAGCTTGGGTTTAATCTCTCCCATTCCGGCGAGATTGCACTGATCGCCGTAACTCGGGGTAGTGAAATCGGTGTCGATGTCGAACGTATTCGAGAAGACTTTGCGTTCGAACCCATCGCGCAACGATTCTTCACTGCCAACGAAGTGGCGGCACTCCAGGATTTACCGGTCGATCTGCAGAGAGAGGCCTTTTACAAGTGCTGGACGAGCAAGGAGGCCCTGCTGAAAGCCAAGGGCACGGGACTTAGCGGGTCCTTAGACGAAGTCCAAATCATGCTCATGCCCGGGGCTCGCGTGCGTGTCACGCCCCCGGTGGGTGACTGGTCTTTGATAGAACTGAGTCCGATCGGCGGTTACGCGGCCGCACTGGCAGCCAAAAAACTCGATGGCGAGCCGCAGTGCTACCGCTGGGAACCGTCGTTTCTTGAATCAAAGCTTCATTCCTGACCCGGCTCAGCGCACGATAACCTCGACGAATTTCGCAAATGCCGGCAGGAAATCGAAGACGACTTTCCCTTTCTCGCCGCCGCGGTTTTTTACCACGTGCAGAGTGACTCGATTCGTTTCGCTGACTTTCTTTGGTTCCGCCTCGGTTTCCAGCACCAGGATCACGTCCGCGCTCGAAACTTTCTCGCACCAGATCTGAGGCAAACGTCCGGGATCATCTCGCAGGTCGGGCCACACGGCCAGGATTGGAATGTTTAGGTTTACGGCCATCTCCTGAAATTGCTCGGTTAGTATTGGCAGGCGATAGTTCAATGGCTCATCAATGGCTCCGAGGCGCTGGGAGTCGTCGATGACCGCGATCACTCGATCCGCATGGTTACTGGTTATAACCTCGCCAATATGAGCCTTGATCTGCGCTATGTCGGTTCCTCGGCTACATTCAACGACATAAACCAAATCCAACCACGGCTTGGCTTCTTGCGCCACTTTTCTGATTTTCTCCCAGCTCGGCGCTAACGCCGAGCTGTCAGCGTGATGAGCTTTCGGCACGCCGTACCAGTGGAGCAGGTAGGAGCTGCCGCGGCGGATTTCTCGGTTCTCGATTTCACTCAAGCGAGCGAGCGTCTTGATTGCAAGATCCTTCTTGCGCTCAGCAAAAGTGAAAAAAATTCCCGACACGCTGTTGTGCATGGCAACCTGATCGACCAACTGCTTGGCCAATGAAGTTTTGCCACATGCCGGCGGTCCGATGAGCAAATGGAGGCCCGGATGGATGCCGTCCAGGGCGCGGCTCAAATTGGGAAATCCTGTTTCCCAACCGGAGATCTCCTTCACGGCGTGCTCTCTTTGGAGCTCGTCGAGAAGAGCGTCGAGCTCGGCTCCTTCGGATTGTGGGAGGATCTTTTCAGCCATGGAACGACGGTTAAGCTTATCCATTTTGGGCGCCCTCGGCAAGGCGCAATATTTCCATTGACATAGATGAGATGTCTGTAATAACGGTTACATCGTAACAGATGGCTCATGCACAAAGGATAAAGGAGGATAGCGAATATGGGTGTCGAAAAGAAAGGCAATAAGGTATCCCGACGCTCCTTCCTAAAGGGACTCGGCGGCGGCGCCATCGGCACAGCGGTGATCTCGACCGGCCTTCTAAACGTTGAGCCAGCCGAGGCCTATACACCAGAGGCGGTTGGTACTTTCAAAAGGTCAGTCGTCAATTTTAAGGTCAACGGCAGAAGTTACCGTGTGGAAGTTGAGCATCGAAGCACCTTGGCCGAAGTCCTGCGCGATGAATTGGGTCTCACCGGCACCAAGATCGGCTGTGACCGCGGCGAGTGCGGCGCCTGCACGGTAATCATCAATGGTCGCAACGTCTACTCCTGCAGCCAGCTTGCCGTCTGGATGGAAGGCAAGGATATTCTCACCATCGAGGGCCTGGCCAAAGGCGATAAATTGGACCCCTTGCAGGAAGCCTTCATCGAGAATGACGGTCCGCAGTGCGGTTTTTGCACTTCGGGACAGATTATGTCGGGTAAGGCCTTGCTGTTAAAAAATTCCCAACCGAGCGAAGCCCAGGCGCGGCGAGCCCTCTCCGGGAATCTCTGTCGCTGCGGAAATTACAACCGTGAAGTCGCGGCGGTGCTCGCCTCGGCATCGAAAGCACGGTAAGGAGGTCGCTATGGCACAGAAAGAATTTTCCATTGTCGGCAAGAGAACGCCGCGCATCGACGCATATGAACGGGTCACCGGGCAAGCCCAATATACCGGCGACATTCAACTCCCCGGCATGCTCTACGCGCGCGTCTTGCGCAGCCCGCTGCCCCACGCGAAAATCGTCAGCATCGACACATCCAAGGCAGAAAAACTGCCCGGCGTGAAGGCTGTGATTCATCACGGCACCACGGAGATCCCCTGGTCCAGCGGCGGCCTGACTCATAAACGCTTCATCTTCAATAACCCAGTGCGCTATGTGGGCGAGGCGGTTGCGGCCGTGGCGGCCACAAACCGTCATCTGGCCGAGGAGGCGCTCGGGCTCATCGACGTCAAGTACGAAAAAATTCCGCACGTGCTCGACCCCAAAGAGGCCCTCAAGCCGGACGCGCCCAAGATTACGCCCAACGGTAATCTATCGGTAGGCAAGGGAGCGTTCAGTGCGCCCATTCAAGAAACGTGGGGCGATTTGGAAAGGGGTTTCAAGGAAGCCGATCGCACTTTCGAAGACACCTACATTTCAAAGCACGTCAACAACGCCCAACTCGAACGGCGCGTGAGTGTGGCCAAGTGGGACGGCGGTAAGCTTACCGTCTTCGCCTCCACTCAGGGGGTCTCCAATGCCAGAACCGATATCGCCAAAGATTTCGGTCTGCCACTCAGCAAAGTGCGCGTCGTCTGCAAATATATGGGCGGCGGCTTCGGCAACAAAAATCAGGCCCAGGATTATGACTATATGACCGCTGCTCTGGCTAAAGTCACCGGCCAGCCGGTCAAGCTCGAATTCACCCGCGAGGACGACTACATCGGCATGCACGGTCGCTGGGCGTCAGAACAGCGCTACAAAATCGGCGTGAAGAATGACGGCACCATTACGGCGGTGCAACTCGACGCCGTCACCAACATGGGCGCTTACCGCAAACAGAGCGGCAATCTGAGCGGAACGGACTTTTATGAGATCCCCAATTTCAAGAAGGTGGTCCTGCCGGTCCACACCAATACGGTCGTCGCGGCGAACTATCGCGCGCCCGCCTATCCGCAGTCGGTCTTTGGCTTCGCGTCATTTCTGGACCAGATTGCTTTCGAGTTGGGCATCAACCCGCTCGACATGTTCATGCGAAATCGCATTCGCATGTATAAGAGCAAGATTCCCTTTACCTCGAACTACCTCGAGCAGTGCATCACCGAAGGATCGAAGCGCATTGGCTGGAGCGAGAAGTGGCATAAACCGGGTGCCGCGTCCGGACCGGTAAAACACGGCATCGGCATGGCCATTGCCGGTTATCCCTTCAGGCCGGGACTCGGCGCAGCGACGATTCGGGTCAATCCAGACGGCACGGCTCACGTTCTCGTGGGTGTCACCGACATCGGCACCGGCGCTAAAACCACCATGGCCATTATCGCCTCGGAAGCTCTCGGCATTCCGCTGAACCAGATTCAACTCACCAACGGCGACACCGACGCCACGCCCTATTCGGTCGGCGAGTCCGGCAGCCGCACCACCTCATTTACCGGGCCGGCGGTGATCGCCGCGGCTGAAGACGTGCGCAAACAGATTTTTGCCATGGCGGCTAAAGAGTTCAAAGTGAAGGCGGATGAGCTGGATCTGCGCGACGGCCAAGTTTTCGCGACATCCGATCCTTCCAAGAAGATAGCTCTGGGTCGGATCGTGAAAGATTCCGGCGACCTCATTGGCCGCGCGACAACCAACCCGAATTTTCCGAAAGATGTGGAGGGCAAAAGTTTTTCCGCCCACTTCGCGGAGGTCGAGGTCGACACGTGGACCGGCCACGTAAAGATCACGCGCTATGTCGCCGCGCACGATAGCGGCATGATTCTCAATCGTCTCACGGCGGAAAGCCAGGTGAAGGGTGGCATCGTGCAAGGCATCGGCATGGCGCTCACCGAAGAATTGCTGATCGACCCGGTAACCGCGACGCCGATGAATCCCAGCTATCGCGACGCCAAAGTGCCGACCCACCTGGAAACACCGGATGTCGAAGTCATATTCATTGAAAACTACGATCCCTACGGCGTCTTCGGTGGAAAGGTGGTAGGCGAACCGCCGATCACCGCCGCCGTGGCGACCGTGGCCAACGCGATCTTCAACGCGACGGGAAAGCGCATCAAGGTGTTACCGATTACGCCGGACAAGATCCTGCAGGCGGTTCGGGTCTGATCGAGGAGGAGCGCTATGAAAAGTTTCGAAAACATCGATGCCAAAAACGTAAGGCAAGCCGTAACCCTTCTACAAAAGTTTCACGAACAGAAAAAGAGCGCCATCGTAGTCGGCGGCGGCAGCGAGATTTTGCAGCTCATGAAAGAACGGGTCATCACGCCGGATTACGTGGTCAACTTAAAAACCGTTCCCGGCCTCAACACCATCAAAGAAGAGCGCGGCGGTTTCCGTATCGGCGCATTGACGACTCTGAGTGAAATCGAAGAGCATCCGGGGGTGCGAGAAAGGCTTTTGATTCTCTCCGATGCTGTGGCCGAAGCCGCTTCGCCGCAGATCCGCAATGCCGGAACGATCGGCGGGAATATTTGCCAGCGGCCCTTCTGCTGGTATTTTCGCTCGGCCAATTTCAACTGCCTGAGAAAGGGCGGACAAATCTGTTACAGCGTGACCAGCGACGGCCGCTTTCATGCGATCCTTGGCGGCGGCCCCAGCTACATCGTGCATCCGTCGGACACGGCGCCGGCGCTCGTTGCTCTCAACGCTCAGATCACCATCGCCGGCCCCGCGGGCGAAAAAACAATACCGCTGGAGAAGTTTTTCGTTCTGCCGGCGGTGGATTTCACGCGTGAAAATATTCTCAAGCCGGGCGAGATCGTGACGGAAATGTTCATTCCTCAGCCGCAAGCCGGCAGCAAGGGGTTTTATCACAAAGTGCGTGAGCGCCAGGCCTGGGACCACGCCATCGTGAGCGTGGCCACCGTCGTGCAAAGCAGCGGCGGCACGGTGCGCGATGCGCGTGTCGTGCTTGGCGGTGTGGCGCCGATTCCCTGGCGCGCGCCGAAGGCGGAAGCATTTTTACGCGGCAAGAAGCTTGATGAGCCGGTTGCGCAAAAAGCCGGCGAAATTGCACTGGAAGGTGCGAAGCCACTAAAGGATAACGGCTACAAAGTGGGTATGGCGAAAGCGCTGATACAAAGGGGATTGCTGGCTAGCGTCTGACAGCGTTAACGGCAGCTTCTTGTCCGGTTCAGGTCAGAGGCGACTTTTTCGGCGTTGTTCGAGGGCGCCTTGGAGGTCGGAAACGATTTCCTGGTCGAGAACATCGGGGTCGCGAAGATTATCGGACTCTTCGAAGCTCTCATCTCTGAGCCAGGAAATCTCGAAGTTTGCTTTGTCGCGGTTGATGCCGGCAATTCAAGTCTTCCAAACCATGCCCGCCCTTTCATTGATCGAACGCAGGCCGCGACGAAAACCGCTCCCGCCCTAAACAATCTTTCGGGTTCGCTGATCGCCACCGCGCATCGCTGAAGTTACGATGGCGATCGCCGCTAAACCGGAGATGATGAGCCAGGAGCTCTGGAATGCCCTAATAAAAATCTCAGGGCTCTTTGCCCATTGCGTGTAATGCGGCACCACCGACCCGCTCAACCCATAGTAATTCAGCCCACGCAAAAACAGCACACTCCCGACAGCGACTCCCATGGCGTTGGCGATGTTGGCCGATGTTAGGGATATTCCACTCACCGCCCCGACGTAGCGAGGCTCCACCGCGCTGAAGATCGCGCTCAAGTTAGGCGCCTGGAAAAGTGCCCAACCCAGTCCCAGTATCATCAGTGGAATCATCACCGCCAACTGACCGGCGCCTGCTCCCAGGCGTGACAAAGCCAGCATGCTGATTACGGTCAGGACGGAGCCCGCGGTACTAAGCAACCGTGAGCCAAGCCGGTCCCCAAGCCAGCCCCCGACCGGAGCCAGAAACACGATGACCAGAGAGAAAAAAATAATCGTCAGGCCGACTTGGGTCGGGGTAAAATGTAAGATCCCCTGCAAGTAAAACGGCAACAGGAAAAACGTCGAGCTGTGAGCGGTCACAATAAAAAGATTGCTTAGAACCCCCGCGGTGAGCATTCGCACTCTGAAGAGCGAAAGATCGAGCAGCGGCGCCGGGCTCCTGCGCTCAAAATGGAACAGCAAACCAAGAAAAATCGCGGCGGCCGGAAGGGCCGCTACGGCGACCATGGTAACGCCCGACTTGGCAATCTGCTGCAAACCCAAAATCAGCGACACTACCGTCAGGAGCAGCGTCACCATACCCATCATATCGATCGAATATTTTTCCCTAGCACCGGCCGTTTCCGGCAGAACCTTCCAGGCCATGGAAGCTGCCGCCAGAGCGACCGGCAGGTTGACAAAAAAGATCCAGCGCCAGCCTACGGTGTCGATGAGAAATCCCCCAAGGGAGGGTCCGATGATATATCCCAAATGGAAGGCCATTGAAGTGAGACCGAGGGCTGGGCCCCTCCCTTCTTGCGCATAGACGGTCGACACGATCGCCCGCCCATTGCCCATAACCGTGGCCCCGCCGACGCCGGCCAGGACTCTGAAGGCGATGAGTTGCCACAGACCGGTGCTCAATCCGCAGCACGCGGAGCCCAGCGTAAGCAGCAGAAATCCTAAGCCGTATATCTTCTTGCGGCCTAGCATGTCGCCCAAGCGCGCCAGGCTCAAAACGAAGCCGATAACGGTAAGCTGATACGCGAGCGGGATCCACTGCACGACCGCCAACGAGCTGTTGAAATAAACCGATATCGTCGGCAACGCAACGATCACCGAGCGCGAGTCCAACGCGCTCATGAACTGCCCCAGGCAGACATTGACCAACGCCAGCCGTTGCAGCTTAGGGGAGAAGGCCGTTTGCGCCATAGAATCGTGAGTTGGAGTCGGTTGATTCAAGTTGATGACGGCGATGGCGCCCTCAAATCGTTAAGAATGAGGGAATTTGGGAACGCGAGGCGTTCACTGTGCGTTTGCGCAAGCGAGCAGCGAACAAGGGTTTTCCTCTTTTTCTTTGCGGACTCGCTGCTGTTCTTTCTCAAGCGCTCAACTTACGCGGGTTATTTACGTATGGCAAGCAACGGTTTCCGCTTCGCCGTATGAATCGATTTTTTGGCCGAGAACGTCGGCATCGAGGAGATTGTCAAATTCTTCGAGGCTGTCGTCTCGGACCCAGAAGATATCGAGGCTGG
>JBGPIK010000047.1:0-25621 GCA_041484845.1 Binatia bacterium
ACATGCGAACGCCTCGGCGTCGCGCCCGAGTCTTGCCTTTATATTGCCGATGGAGAAGACCACGAACTAACCGCTGCCGCCACCGTCGGTTTGCACTCGGTGCTGATTCAAATATCTTCAGGAGAAAGTATGAGCGCTTTACATCAAGAAGCTAAAGAATGGGAGGGCGCCACGATCGCCAGTTTGCCTGAAGTACTGCAACTGGTGGACCACTACGTGTCGGACTGAAGATGAAGAAGAATCAGGTAATACAACTGGAGCCGAAAGAGCGCATACTTGCGAAGGCGAGGCATTATGTCGAATCCGTTGAATCATTCCTTGAGGAAAGCGATCAGGCTATTCCTCTGCTTCTGAAGGCTATGAAGTACGCGGACAGGGATTTTAGACGCGAAATTATGCTCGTCCTAGGGAGCTTCGCTAAGGAGCAGATTGTTTGGCCTCTTTACGATCTGATGACCGACCCTATGGAAGACGAGGAGGTCCGGCATGATGCCGCCATCCAATTGAGCGTCGTCGCTCCGTTCCTAAAAAAGGATCGGCAGGCTCTTATGGACCGATTGGCCGAAGAGATAATAAATTCAGACGCGGAACGGCGCCTTCATGCAACCTTCGCGATGGGGTGGGAGGGAAATTCTCAAGCAGCGATTTCTTTGATCGAGCGGCTCTACGATAGTGATCCTCGCGTTCAGCAAACAGCCGTCAATGCTTTGTGCAATCTCAGGGACGACAGAATCTTGGACTTGCTTTTGGACCGACTGAACAATGGTTCTTTGGAGCAAAAGAAGATCATTCTGTTTAACCTGTGGCGATTTCATTCCAAACAACAGGAAGTGACAAAGATCTACCTCAAATGCTTGCACGATGAAAATCCCGAAATCCGCTTTGATGCTCTTGTTTGCATGGGGCCGATAACCGATGTTCGCGACCATCTCGAGGTCTACCGAAAATGTCTCAAGGACCAAGACGGTCGGATTCGAAAGTTGGCATTGAACAGACTTTCCGAAGAAGCCGGGGAAAGTGTTCTGGAATCATTGCGAGAGGAAGTTAAACCTTTTCTCGACGACCCGGATATGAAGATCAAAAGTGCGGCGCTAAAGATCCTGAAAAAAACCAAGGATGGGTGAGTTACAGTTGCGGTTCATTGCAATTGCCCATCAGCATCAGGCCAGGCTATTGGCGAGACTGAAACCGTAGATGGCTCTCATGGACAAAAGCGCTGAACTCCCGGCAAATCGCACTATTTTTATTGACACCTTTGTCTTTAGACGGGTAGGACCATTGCAACCAATCATCCTGAGCTCCGCCATAAGAGTTTAGGGTTTCGTTCTACAGACGACAATGTTTATCGGGTTGTGCGCGTGAGATACCTGGGGGAGGTATTGTTAGAGGTAAAACTATGACCCATAGAGAAGACTCGTATTGAGACGAGGTGAAAATGAGCTTAAGACTTACGATGACGTGTACCGCATATGACCGAAACCAAGCCCTTTTAAACGGGACCGTCAAACCTGACGGCATTGATCTCGATATCCATGTTGATCCGGAGGGTGGCCAGTTCCGTTTGGCACATGCCCGTGAGGAAAAATTCGATATCATTGAATTCCACATGGGCATGTATATAGCCGATCTGCCTCACAAGGTCCTGCGCTATACCGCCATACCCATTTTCGTTAAGCGTATGTTTCGGCATTCGTACATTTATGTTAACAAGCGCGCCGGTATCAGGTCGCCGACTGATCTCAATCACAAGCGGGTAGGTATTCAAACGTGGTTTACAACGACGGCCCTGTGGGTTCGCGGCATTTTAGAAGAAGAGTATGGGGTAGACCTGGAATCAATCACATGGGTGGCCCAGGAAGAGGAATCGATCGGTGATTGGAAGGCGCCGACCTGGCTTAAACTGGAAATTGCCGATGGAGTCAATCAATATGATCTTCTGCGTTCGGGAGCAGTTGACGCAAGTATAACTACAGGATCGTGGGCGCCCGACAGACATCCGGACATTACATTCCTTTTTCCAAATTATGCAGCTCTGGAACGGGAATATTTCAAGCGCACCGGCTTTTTCCCAATCAATCACACGCTGGTTATCAAGAAAACTGTTCTGGAAAAACATCCATGGGTCGCTATGAGCATGTTTAACGCCTGGCAGAAGTCAAAGGATCTCTGCTACAAATGGCTTGAATGGCAGCGCGTGCACCAGACGTCCATGTGGTTTCGGGCCTTATGGGAAGAAGAGCGCGCAGTTGCGGGTTCAGACGTTTATCCATGGGGTTTCCGTACTGCACGACCAGAACTCGAGAAAATGTTGGACTATTCACGTCGTCAAGGAATCATCCCTAGCAAGTTTAGCCCTGAGGAGCTGTTTCACCCAAGTACCCTTGCTACGTGATAGTGCTAATGGGAATAAAGGGTTCGTCACCGCAAGATTCTGGAACCTGCCGCGAGCACAACATTACCGTTCGCTTGAATCGAAGCGTCGTACAATCCACTCCTGAGAGGGGGTTGAGGAGTCTTTTATTGACGGGAGAGCTGTTTGAACGAAACCTGATGGTCATCGAAGTTGGCGACACAATCGCGGTTCGGCGACCCGCTGGCCCTCCGTCTTGATCGCGGCTGAGCCTAACTTTAGTTGGTGCGGACGGGTCGGAAGCACTGTGACCCACTTGAACATTGTGCCGGCCCGCCGCACAACAGCACGTTAACAGCGTGGGGCCCTCCTCGGCTCCACCGAGAGATTGTTCGTGTCGCTTTAACGCGTAACCGAGTATCAGACTTCGAAAACTTGCTTAAGACGAGACGGATGATGACTACTACAAATCGAGGCGGCCTTTCTTGGTCCGATGTAAGAAAAGCAATTGCGTCGCTTGATACCAGAGAACTCATTCGACTGATTGGCAGTCTGTATGAGCTATCCAAGGGCAACAGAGATTTCCTCCATGCCCGCTTCTCGATTGGCGCCGATCCAATCGCCCCGTACAAGAAAGTCATTGAAGAGTGTATGTTTCCTGATGTGATGAAAAACAAACCCATCCAAATTTCCACGGCAAAGAAAGCGATCATCGAGTACGCCAAGGCTGTCGGCGACGCGAAGGGTGCAGCGGAATTGATGACTTATTTCGTCGAGTGCGGAAATAAATTTACGGTCGAGTTCGGTGACATAGACGAAGGTTTTTATGATGCCCTGCTGCGAATGTACGACCGGGCTATCAAGAAGGTCCTCAGCCTTCCCGCCAAAGAGCAGCACGAATTTCGCGAGAGACTGAGAACCATCATGGTGACCTCAGATGGAATAGGTTGGGGCTACCACGATGGTCTTTGTGACCAATACTGCGAAGGATTTCCTGAGGATGAATAATCATCGAGCACAGAGCGGGCATCAAGCGAAACCGGACAAAACCCCGGTGCGCGGACGGTAGACTATCGGGGAGAAATGGAACAATGGCTAAGAGCAAGCAGCGAATACCTGAAGAGCTTCAGAAATGGATCGACGCGCGCATGAGGTTTCACCTGTCCGACGCACAGGTTCAGATGGCGCGCGAAATGGGCATGAACCCGCGGAAGCTGGGCGCGCTGGCCAACCACGACCAAGAACCATGGAAAGCTCCCCTTCCGATCTTCATTGAGCACCTCTATCAAAAGCGCTTCGGCAAAGCTCAGCCGGAACGCGTTCTTTCCGTCGAGGACAGAGCCCGAGAGATTGCCGCAAAGAAGGCCGAAAAGCGTGAACGCCGGCGACGCGCCAAAATCGCGCATGAGAAGGGAGAGGACGAACAACGGGACTAGGGTCGTGGGTGAGGAATGATTTATTCCTTTCTACCACCCGGCATGATCCAATCCATATGCTTCTTTCAGTCCCGCCCTGCTTTCCACAGTGAATAACCCCGCAGCAAGCTGCGGGGAATCGACCCACAGAGATTGAATCGTTTTGATAGTCTTATGCCTCAGATCGAGAAACTTACGCAAAGGAAGATCATACGTGCCCTTTCTAAAACGCGATAACATTGATCTCTACTACGAAGTTCACGGCCAAGGCACCCCCTTCATGTTCTTCAGCAAGACCGCTTACGACGGCGAGGTTTGGAAACTTTTTCAGGGGCCGGAGTTTGCGCGCGATCACAGGGTGAGGAAGGGAACGCTCTAACGGATCTGAACGGAACAAAACAAACATTGCGAATCCTTCAAACTGCCCCATTCCGGCTCGTGCGCAAATGAGCTTTTCTTAAATTCGCAGGTAACGAATTAATGCCGTATTCTACTCCAACCGTCGAGAGATGGCGAGGTTAATTAAGCGTCCGGGGCGGCGTCTCCGATTCGGGATTCTGAGGCGTGCTACTGAGCCGCAGCAAGTTGATCAACATATTCTCGCGCTCTTTAAGCGTGGGGGCTTCCAGCAAAGCTTGCTTTTCCGCCGGATGGAAAGGCAGAGACACTCCAAGAAGATTGACCAGCTCCAGATCGGAAAAGCGCCCCGCTTGATCGGGATTGACCTGCATACCCTGGGACTGCCCGTAGACGGCGAGAGCCTCCAGCACGGCTTGGCGATCACAGCTCCACCCTTGAGCGAGCGTAGCATCGGGAAATTCACCATAGATGGCTTTGACGCGGCGGTAACCGCGATCCAGCGGCAACTCCTCTTCGAACCTGAAACGATTGACGCCTTTCAGTTGAATAAAAAATCGCCCGTCCGATAACCTTTCCCATTCGTCGACGTGACCCGCGCAACCGATCTTGTAAAGCTCGGGCGATTCATTGTCAGCCCCCGGCAACGGCCGATTATCCTGCCGCGGCGCAAAGGGTTGGATCATTCCGAAAACTCGATCGGTAGCTAACGCATCCTCGATCAAGTTTCGATAGCGCTGCTCAAAAATATGGAGCGGCAATATCGTACCGGGCAGCAGTAGGACCCCCGTCAACGGAAACACCGGTAAAATTTCCGGCAAGATCATCTGGGGTATGGTCATCGCCATCGACCGCTCGTCACGCCATTAGCACTTATAGGCAATGCGTGGTTGCCGGTCAAGGTCGTCACTCCCGTCGGCTTATCGGCCTTCCGGGCTGGGTTTGCGGTGATGTTCGGTGTGAGATCGATGCCATTTGTTGCGGCGAAGTCTACAGGAAGCGAACAACCGACGCTTCACCAGGATTCGGAGCCGGCTTGCAATGTACGGCTCTGCTATTCTAGTTTGTTCCTGAGTCGCTAAGTACCAAGCGGTTGTCAGGCTGCGAGCGCGCAAATCAATGCCGAAACGAGAGTGCCGCGTTATCAATCGCGGCTCCGCATCGGAAAGGAAATTATGCGCCGTAAAACTTTTTTCGCTAGAGCGTGGCCAGGGGCAAAGCTGAGAATACGCCAGCATAAGCTTTGGCTGCTTTTCCTGGCTTCCGCGCTATTTTTCGCGAGAGTTGCTGTAATCGCCGACGAGACGAGCGATACCATCGCGGGGCAGTTGCTGGTGGCGTCGCCTGAAATGAAAGATCCCCGTTTCGTCGAGACGGTTATTTACATGGTGAAGCACAATGCGGCGGGAGCGCTCGGACTGGTCATCAATCGCCCATTGGCAAAAGGTTCGATGCAAGACTTGCTCAAGGGTCTAGGCTCGGAAATCAAAGGTGCTAGGGGCGAAATCGTCATTCACTACGGCGGCCCCGTGAGCCCCGCCGAGGGTTTTATCCTTCACACCGACGATGTGTTACTGGATACTTCTACTAAAGTTAAAGATGGCCTGGCCGTGACCTCCGATGTCAAGTTGCTAGATGCAATGTCCCGCGGCAAGGGGCCGCGTCAAGCGTTGGTCATAATGGGATATGCGGGCTGGGCGCCGGGTCAATTGGAAGCCGAACTGAAGGCCGAAGCGTGGTTTGTTGTTCCGGCCGATAAAGCGCTGGTCTTCGGCAAAGATCCGGAGAAGAAGTGGCGCCGGGCGCTGGACAAAAGACAAATTCCGCTTTGAATCTCGGCTCAAGCGGTTTTGCAGAAACGGGGAGAAATCATGAAAGTGACTTTGGAGCAAGCGACGACGATTATCGATCGCGCGTTGGCAAAAGCGCGTGAGATGAACATTCGACCGTTGTGCGTGGCCGTGCTCGACGATGGAGGAAATCTAAAAGCATTGAAGCGCGAGGACGGAGCAAGCATTTTGCGGCCACAGATCGCCATCGGCAAAGCCTGGGGCGCGATCGGAATGGGCGAATCGAGCCGACGTCTAGCCGACCGCCTCAAAGAGAGACCGGCATTCTTGGGTGCATTGTCGGACATGTCAGGAGGCAGAGTGGTACCGGTTGCCGGCGGGGTATTGATCATGGATGAAAACGTTATCATCGGAGCAGCCGGCGCCAGCGGCGGGACGGCGGATGAAGACGAAACGTGCGTCGTGGCGGGCATTCAGGCGGCGGGGCTGGAATTCAAGATTTGACGGACGAAGGTCTTCGTAGCCTACCCAGGCCTCATTAGAACCTCATCCCTATACAGGAGGAAAAATGAAAATCGTCAGACTCTACACGGGCAGCGATCAGAAATCACACTTTGAAGAGATCGAACTCAAATTCGGCGGCGATCAAAAGATACTTACCACCGACTCCCGGCCCGCAACCAGCGCAATCTTCCGGTGTGTTCCACCAGGGACGGTGCTCGACCTTCATCCGGCGCCTCGGCGCCAATTCCTGGTGACGCTTTCCGGCTCCTGGGAAATCGAGGCGAGCGCCGGTATCGTAAGGACCTTTAAAGCGGGCGACGTCATGCTGGCGGACGATACCACAGGTGAGGGACATATCTCCCGCGTGGTCGGCAACGAACCTCACGTATTCATGACCGTGCCGCTGGCGGACTGACTGCATAGGTTCAAGTTGTTCAAAACGTTCAAGACGTTCAAATTACGCCGAACTGAGGAGATAAACCTATGCTACGCATCGCCGTCCCAGACCTGGTTTCGAACTCTTATTTTCCTATCATCGCGGCAGTTGAATTAGGTTTCTTTAAAGCCGAGGGGTTCGAGGCCTCGGTTGACTTATTATTCCCCGTACCGAAGACTTTTGAGGCACTGCGAGACGGGCAATTGGATTTTGTTGTCGGTTCGGCACACGCGACATTATTGGCATTTCCTAACTGGAACGGAGCGAAATTGCTTTGTGCCATCGGACGCCATACCTACTGGTTTCTTGTCGTCCGCAGCGACCTCAATGCCAAGCGCGGCGATCTGAGCGTCGTTAAGGGCCTGCGTATCGGCGCCGCTCCCGGCGTAGATCTGAGCCTCAAGCGACTATTGATTGATGGAGGCATCGACCCAGACAAAAACAATGTCCAAATCATGCCCATTCCCGGCGCGGCTGGACCCAATGTTTCCTTCGGTCTCTCTGCGGCGAAGGCCCTTGAAGACGGCAAGCTTGACGCCTTTTGGGCCAACGGTATGGGCTGTGAAGTCGCCCTGCACCGCGGTGTCGGCACGATGGTTCTCGACGTGCGTCGCGGCGACGGGCCGGCGCCGGCGCGCCATTATACGTTTTCGGCGCTGGTCACAACCGAAAAGAGAATTAAGGAAGCGCCCGAATCGGCAACCGCAGCCATTCGCGCCGTCATGAAGGCGCACAAAGCGCTGCGTGACGATGTGAGCCGCGCGACAGCAGTCGGCAACAAACGGTTTCCGCCGTCGGAAGCGGATCTCATCGCGGAGTTGGTGCGGCGCGATCTTCCTTACTACGATCCCCGGATCCGCGAGCAGACCGTACAAGATATGAACCGTTTTGCGCAGGATATCGGTTTGCTCTCGGGCCCGGTGAGCTACGGTAACGTGGTCGCTACGCAGTTCAGCCACCTATGGGAGGAAAACGTTTAGCGGGGAACATCCCAGGCGAATAACTGCCGCGCCACAAAACGATGACACTCTACCGATCAAAAGGCGAGGCCGGGGGAGCGATACACCAAGCATGGTTCAACGTTCAATGTTTCAGGTTCAACGCTTGAAATCTTCCGACCTTGAGCCTTGAACTTTGAACATTGAACTTTACGTTCTCCTAGGGCTCGCCCTTTGATCGTTCCGATGGGTGAAGAATGAAACCCAAGATCCTGCTCGTTAATCCGCCGATTTGCGATTTCTCGGCTTACGATTTTTGATCGAAACCTTACGGGATGCTCCGCGTCGCAGGATATCTGCGCGCGCAAGCCGAGTTCCTACTCTTCGCGGTCAGCCTCCAGACGAGAGAGGGGCTGCTGTACAGGTCGGCGCTCCGGAAAGCCTGTGTGATGAATCCGGGATATGCCAAGGACTACACGGGGCACGAGTTCAGGATCGATTCAATGAGATCGTGAGCAAGCGCTATGCGGACGCTGGACCCGTTGCACTGCTGGGCAATCTTGTCGGCGGTTTGCCGAAACTATCAAACGGTCAGATCGATATTGCCCTCGCGTTGAAGCACGTCAGCATGGAGATGTCCCTCTGGAACAAGGCGAGCGGCAATCAGGTGCTGAACGAAGCGAATTTGAAAGCGGTCCTATGGACGATGTTCAAGTAGTGAACGATTTCCCGGCGTGACGACGGGCTGTCCACCCGACTCCACTCCGTTCACCGACGATGAACGGAGTTTCGTTCGCGCCGGGAAAATTAATTCCAGCTCTAGGCGTTTGGCATCGCCAATGCTCCGCTTAAGCGCAGCGGGGTTGAGCTGGAGTAGCGGGGAGCGGCGTTCGACGTGTCCGAAGGTCA
Source organism: Binatia bacterium (assembly GCA_041484845.1). Classification (GTDB taxonomy): domain Bacteria; phylum Desulfobacterota; class Binatia; order UBA9968; family UBA9968; genus JBGPIK01. The sequence goes on from JBGPIK010000047.1 coordinate 8,700, forward strand.
ATTCGGCATATGCCTGCCGAACCCGTTTCACCGGCAAGCCGCCAGGCCGACGTCGCTTCCGCTTTTCTTTGATTGAACGCGATGAAGGCAAACGAACTTCTCACTCGCAGCACCACGGTTGGCGATCAGATGGTGACACTATTTTCGGCGGACGGAACGAGATGGTTCTCAGATCCACGGGAGGCTTTGAGCTGCGAAAGAAGACGGCGAGAAATTATGCAGGACCTTGCACGGAAACTGCACCACGGGACGAATCTTCAAGCCGACCGCCGCCGAGGCAAAAACCGTTCGGATTCTGAGATGTCCAGGGTGAAGCCGCTCGCCCCGACTTCCTCAACGGAGTGCATAAGCGCCAAAGTGACGGCCACATAACTAATCGCCCTTGGCTTGTTGTAATGCACACTGCGCATGAGGTAGAAGGCAGAAGAACACCTACCGCATGGACAACAGGAGGAATCCGATGAAAACCCGCCTAGCCTCAATGGCATTTGCAGCCCTCTTGCTTTTATGAGCGCGGTCTCTTTTGCTGGTGAATTGGAAGACGGTTCCGCAGCATACAAGCGTGGTGATTATAAAACTGCGCTTGCGATGTTTACCAGCGCAGCAGACAAAGGCGATGCGGGGGCGCAAGCCATGCTCGGCGTGATGTATGCCGACGGGCAAGGCGTTCCGCAGGACTTCAAACAGGCAACGTTGTGGTATCGAAAGGCAGCGGAGCAAGGACTTGCGAAGGCGCAACACAATCTCGGCGTGATGTATGCCAACGGGAAGGGTGTTCCCCAGGACTATAGCCAAGCCGTGTCTTGGCATCGAAAGGCAGCGGAGCAAGGACTTGCGAATGCGCAAAGTCAGCTTGGCTTTATGTACTACCACGGGAAGGGTGTTCCGCAGGACTACAACCAGGCAGCGTTGTGGTATCGAAAGGCAGCGGAGCAAGGACTTGCTGAAGAGCAAGGCATGCTCGGCGCGATGTATGCCGACGGGCAGGGTGTTACCCGGGACTATGTCGAAGCGCACAAATGGTTCAATATTGCTGTGGCATATTCGTCTGACAAAGCAGTTAGAGACATAGCGACAAAAGGCAGAGACATTGCCGCAGAGAAGATGACGCCAGCCCAGCTTGCGGAAGCCCAAAAACGCGCAAATGAGTGGAAAAAGAAATAACGGTGTCTGCCTCGAAGCGAGCGATTTCATCGCTAGGTGCGACACAGAGGATTTTCGTTAGTGATAGAAGCTGATAACTGTTTGACGCTACGATGGCACTCGAATCGTTTTCTAGGGTTTTTCTTTTGTAAGATGCTGACCAGCATAATCGCTATTAGGAGGATTGAAATGATGGAACAAATCGGGTCGCCGGAATCGAAGGAATTGCAGGCGAAGATAAACGCGAGCGATCCTGAGATTCAACAATACATTGTGGCACTCAAGGCCGAAAACGCGAAGCTTCATAAGCGTATTATCAAGCTTGAGGTGCAAAATCTCTCTGCGGACAACCGAGCCTTTGCGCTTGAGCAACATCTTAAAGAACAACAACATGTTCAATCTCCTTCTTTGGCTGAGGTAAAATCATTGGATAATTTAGCCGATAAATTGGCAAACTCGTTGGGTAACAAAATTTTATAGCCACAAGGAGAAAGCAATGTCATATATTCAGGCGAAGCAATGTTTTGACGAAAACCGTGCTCTTATAAATTCGCAATCTGCCCCGCTTGCTTACAATCTCAACACTGGACTTTCTAACCTTGCCGATGCTTTGGAATCTGATCTTTCCCAAGTGAAGAACTTGTTATCTCGGATTCTCCAAGCCCTGGAGCGGCGATGACCGCTATGGTCTGATTAGCCGTCAGGTATAAGCTGAGAATTTTTTGCATGAGATTTTTTCATTCTCCATTCTACCTGCCGGACTAATTATTTCGCGCCCTGTGTAGTTGTCGAGCATAAGACCTCCTAACTTTAGGCTTGAGTCGGACGCTTCGCCTCGCTCAGCTGGGCGTTACGCCGACATCTAATGCAACCGCGGAAGCTCGCGCCGGCTCAGAAGCGCCGTCACCCGCCAGTGTGCTTATATGCCGGTCAGTGTTTGCTACTTCCGTTTCGTTAGTGATAGAAGCTCCGCAATGCCTAACACATCGCTCAGCCGAACTGCGCAGACAACGCGCGGTCGGCTGAGCCTGAAGGCATGAAGAAGAAATCCGCGCATCTCTCAACAACAAAAGGACAATCCATGACCATCCATCGCCTACTAATCGCTATCTCAGTTGCCGCTTTGCTCAGTGCGTGTGCTACTGTCAAAGAAACGTATTCATCCGATGGCCGTAAGGCATACACCTTGAATTGCAGCGGCACTGCTCGGGGTTGGGACAAGTGCTATGCAGCTGCCGGCGAGCTGTGCAAAGAGTCCGGCTATGACATCCTCGACCGCAGCAGCGAAGATGCGTCTTTTGCTGCTGTCGGCGGCAGCGTCAGCAGTAGCGGCGGCAGCATCGGTGGTTCATCTGTGAAGACGAACGAGCGATCAATGCTCATTGCGTGCAAGCGCAAGTAAGCGACGCCCAACCCATCATTCCACCGGACCTGCGCAAAAAGCCGCGCAAGCTCGCGCTGGCTATCAAAGCGCCGTCACTCGCCAGTGCGCTGCTATGCCGGTCGGTGTTTATGTATTATGCTGACCAGCATAATCGCTAGGGGTAAGCGAAATGGCGGACAAAGAAGTCGACTGGGACAGCGTTCATCGTACGAATTTCGAATCGGCTGCATTCTGGGACGTGCATTGGATCTCAAAGGCGCGGGACCTTTACGAAACGGCACGGAAACTCGAGCCGGACATTATTCGAGTCTGGGAAAGTTATCGATCTCGGGCGAAACGAGAGCCGGGGTCATTAAAGGCGGATCACTATCAAGGTCCATATTTCATGCTCTTGGCCTATGCAACAGAGAATCTACTGAAGGCTGCAGCCGTCGCGCGGGACGGAGCTCGCTATAAGCGCGAATTCCGAACTACGTTGAAATTTCCCCAAGAGCTCAAGGGCCATGACCTAGTATGGCTTGCGAAATTTGTGGACCTTGCGTTTACGCTTGAGGAAGAAGATCTACTTCGCCGGCTAACCCGGAGTGCAATTTGGTATGGACGATATCCTGTCCCGCTGGATTACAAAGATATGTCCGGCAATAAACAATTCTCGGATGGAGATGAATACTCCCTTAGTTGGTTCGGAGTAAATGACATTGAGCGCCTGAATACCTTTATCAACACCCTTCCGAGTCGGCTGCGCCTGTATGAGCGGTATTGGGACCATACCGCCTGAGCAGTCGCAATTACCGACGCCGCTGCGCTTTGCCAGCGCGCCGCTTGTTAATTTTACTTGCTTAAGCGAAACCCGTCGCCTACCGAGTAACTACCAATGACGTTTTTATCCTTTGCATCATAGACAACGACCCGACTGGTTATGGAGTTGGCTCCTTCTGACTTTTGATAATACCGCAGTACGGTCCAAAGAGCATCGTTCTTACTTTCATTAGACAGTTTGTCGAACACTGGCCCGATTGACACAGAAATAATACGGACACTAAACCAGAGCTGCGGACCGGCCCGTCGGACGATTTTCGCGGCTAATAAGCCATCTACGCTTACCTGCTGTTCACCTGGAGGTTTGGCGAGTTCCTCTAACTCCGTGGGTTGGCGCGGTTCATTGCTAAAGTGGGTAACGCCCTTTTCGTCGGTCCACTGTTTCATCTGTGCGAAAACGGGAGTGGTCGAGGCCACGAGAAAAATAAGCGCTAGCAAGGTTGTCTTCATGGTGGGCCTCTCTTCGCGGAGCCTTGGGGCTCTATAACACCGGCGTGGCCGGGGAACAAGGGTCTTTCACCGCTTGTCGTCGTGGCGCTTTTTGTTACACCGGGCGTTTGAGGCGGGCGAATTCATGTCGGCAGTTCTTGCAGCGCACTGCCTCAATCATCACCGAGGTGCCGCAGATGGGACACGTTTTAGACCGTGGCTCGTCCGGCGGCCGCGCGCTGGGGAGCTGGACGGTGGAGGCGTCCTCGGCAATCAGATAACCGGCCGCGAGCAGCACGACGCCTAACACTAATACGATGACGGCAACCGTCCAATAGAATTGCGCCCAGGATTCCCATTGAACGTAGGAAACGCCTCCCCATGAGCCGAGGTCGTTTTTGGCATAGCCGGCTTTAATGCTGTCGATCTGCGCGGGGACCGCAAAAACGACGGCGAGAATAATTCCCGCCGCTCCGAGGGCTCGCAAAACAAGACGCGCTTGCATGGTTGTTTCTCTCCTTTACTGGCATGGCACAGGAGTTTTAGCGCTGCGTGCAGGCTGGATTCTATATCACGGTCACTTCAGCCCGAGCAATTTAAAATTCCGCCCCCTCCTCAAAGCCTGCGCTATATATGAAGGATGGGATTCAGCGTCAACCCAAGGCAAACCGAAACCTAAAGCGATACTTGAAGCGGTTCTCTAGGCTAATTCCATTTCAAAAGCAATTCAAAAGAAATCACTCCTAATGTGTACTAATGTGTACTAATGAAGCTAGAACGGAAGGAACAAAAAGCAAAAGAAACCGGGTACTTAGGCTTTAAGTACCCGGTTTCTTTGCCTTCTCTTCAAGCCAAGCAAAAAATTCCTACTGGTATCTCGGCGTGCGTGAGGTCATCGAGGAATTGCGACGGACTTCTCCACAAACCAGGATAATTCTCGGTGGCGTCTATGCCACGTTGTGCGTTTCTCACGCGCGCGCCTCAGGAGCCGACTTGATCATTGAGGGAGCCGATCTGAACCCATTGCGAGATTTCCTAGGTATGACATTTGACGAACATCAGGTACCTCTTTGGGAGCGCTATCCACGACTGCAGACGGGCGTTTTGAAGCTTGCGGATGGTTGCCCGTTTCGCTGCACTTACTGCTCGGTTCCGCAAGTTTATCCGGAATTTCGTTCGCGGCCGGTGGAGCACTCGCTGCGTGAACTGGATCTTCTCGTTGAGCGTGGCGTCGAGCATGTAGCGTTTTATGACGATGCTCTGCTCTATCGATCCGAAACCCTTCTCAAACCCTTCTTAATTAGCGTTCAGCAAACAAAAGTTAAAGTAAACTTTCATATTCCAAACGCTCTGAACGCGCGCTTTATCACCCGCGAGTTGAGCGATCTAATGGTCGCCACGGGTTTCAAAAACATCTACTTGGAATTCGAGAGTACGGCATACGATTGGCAGCGAAAAACCGGCGGTAAAGTCCGCTCGGGGGAAGTCGCGCGAGCGGTCCATTTTCTACGTGCAGCCGGGTTTGACCCCAGCCACCTCCGCGCCTATATCATTATCGGCCACCCAAAAAGCGATGAACAACAAGTGGAAAACTCAATCCGTTTTGCCCATGAACTGGGCATCCGTATTATGCTTTCTGAGTTCTCCCCGATCCCCGGTACTCCCGACGGCGAGCTTTGCCGAGAATGGACCGATCTCGCAGAACCGTTATCGCACAATAAAACCGCCTTTGCCCTGCGCAGGCTAGGGCCGCTGGAACTGAACCGCCTCAAGCAGCTGGCGAAAGACCTGAATCGCCAATTGGGCCGGCGCCCGGACCCAAAGGCCGAAAAAATAATGCCAGGGGAACTTTCTTCCTGCGCCGGAGTCTAATACAATCTGAGTCGATGCGTGTTGAGGGGATAGATGACGCAGAATGCGTCAAGCGGGTCCAACAAGGCGACACCGACTGTTTTGAGATCCTAGTGCGGCGGCACCAAAAGGCGACGTTCAATCTGATTTATCGTCTCTTGGGAGACTACGAAGAAGCCGCCGAAGTGGCTCAGGAAGTGTTTCTTTCCGCTTATAAATCCATTAACCAGTTTCGCGGCCAGGCGAATTTTTCAACGTGGCTTTACAGGATCGCATTTAACCATGCCAGTACCCGCCGCAAAAGCCTAAAAGTCGCCCAGCAACGTTATGTGTCATTGGAAGACGTCGAAATCATCGGCGAAAGCCCCAACGATCCCGCCAAAAGCGCGGAACAAAAAGAAATCCAAGAACGAGTTCAGCAGGCTCTCAGTACTCTCGATAAAGAAGAGGCGATGGTGATTTTACTGCGGGACCTTCAGGATGTGCCCTATGACGAAGTTGCAGCCATACTCGGCATTCCGATAGGAACGGTAAAGTCCCGTTTGCATCGCGCACGCCAAGCATTAAAAGCCCGATTGTCGCCGTATTTTTACAAGAAGAGGAAAGCATCATGAAGTGCGAAGAGGTTCAGTCTCAATTTTCGGACTACGTAGAGAAAACCGCCGAAGGTCCTCGAGCCAAGGGAATCGAAAATCATTTGACAGGCTGCCCGATTTGTAGCGAAGAATTTTCCGGACTTCTCCAATGCCGGCAGCTCATTGCTAGTCTGCCCGTGCTTGAACCGCCGCTAGGGTTCACGACGCGAGTCATGGCCAATGTCGCTGAGGCCGCAAACAAGACAAGCTTCTGGAAACGCCTATTCGTCCCTCTAAAAATCAAGGTTCCGTTGGAAGCAACCGCGGTGATGCTACTGGGTATACTGTCTTTTTATGTTTATCAAAAGGAAGATCATAACAACGCGGCCGGGCCCGTCCTGTCGCAGCATTCGTCATCGACGAATGGCAAGGTGACTGAGACGCCGCATGTCGCTGCACAACCGGTCGCGACTGGGGAAAAACAAACAAGGTCGATTCAGCACGCGTCAAACAACGAAAAGCCTGCGAATAGAGCTACCGCGACGACCGGCACTGAACCAATGCCGAAGGCGGTTGTTGCGGATAATCCACTTCAAGGCACCGCTGAAAGTCGGCGGAGTTTCACCATACCGGCTCAAGGCATTGCTGCAGGTACGGGGCTGGAAGGCGATATGGGGATGCGGCGTCAACGCTCATTTCGCCTCTTCCCGACGGAAAGAGAATTACCTAACCTCGGTGAGCCGGTCGCTGACTATGAACTGTACGTTAGAGTCGGGGCACGTCGGGGACGGGACGTAGAAACTGCCGCCAATTCGGCGCAAAAAAGCGGGAAAAGTGAAACTTCTTCGAGCGGTGGTGAATCCACGAAGCCCCCCGCCTTACAATCGTCGTCGGTGCTTAACGTTCTGTGGTACACCGTGCGTCCGGAACAATATGAGCAATTCAAGAGCGAGCTAGCCGCTCAGGCCACAATCGAGTCAGAGATTCCCATCGGTATTAAAGAGAAAGAGTGGTCATTTAGATCTGACGGTCCCTTGTACATTAAGGTGACACTGCTAGGTCCTAACGAATAATGACATCGCTGCGCTAATCAGCGGCACACCGAATCACCATCCGTTAAGAAAATAAAGCTTTAGCCGACAAAGAGCGTGAACCGCGCACCATTGAGATTCATCGATGGCTTGGGCAATAGCAGTCGGCGATCTGAAGCAAGCGTTCTTTGGGCGATTTCCCAGTTTACCGGCGGTAGCGGGCTCAGTTCCCGAATCTGGTCCAAGGTAAAAAATCCGGCTTGATCGACTTCGCGCCCGTCCGGCTCCGGCGTACCGCCGAGCTGTCTTAACAATAGAATAATGTAAACCCCATTACCTGATTCCGGATCGTAGCGATTGCGCAGGCCGAGCACCCCCTCTACTTCGGCTACGACTCCGGCTTCTTCTTGAACTTCACGGATGACGGCTTGCTCGATGGTTTCGTCCGGTTCTACGAACCCGCCGGGCAGTTGCCAGTTGCCGCGCCCGCGACGCGAAGCGCGGCGAACAAGTAGCAAATGCCCATCGCGCACCACAGCGCCGCCGACGCCGATGTTGTAGCCTGTGTTGTAACGTTCCGGTATAGTCATGCTTCTTGCGCGGGATATTTTCCCGACTCACACGGTCACGACACGCATACGCTTATAGGATTCCGGCGATTTGGATGTCAAGTCGCGACAAAAAAAGAGGCGGGCATCGAGCCCGCCTCTAAGAGAAAAATCCGGGGTAGCGGCCTAATTTGGCATGTTACCGCCAGTATGGATGCCACCGGCCGAAGCGGTCATACCATCCGCGCCCGTACCATCCGCCGCGATAAGGCGGATAGCGATACCCATCGTTGTAGAAACCAGCGCGATAATTCCCGAGTTCCTGTCGATCATGGGCGAGTTCTTGCCAGTCATGTCGGATTTCAGCTCTTTCACCGGCGATTTCAGAAGCTGGAGCGCCGTGGCGAAAATCGTGTCGAAGCTCCGCTCTATCGTGGTTAAGTTCGCGCCAATCGTTTCGCAGCTCTCGTCTCTCGTGGCGAATCTCGCCGCGCCGGCCGTAATATCCGCTGTCAGCAAAAGCCGCTTGGCTCATCAATAATCCGGAAATAACGCCAACCCCCAACCAGACCAGGATTTTCTTGTTATTCATAATTTTGTCCTCCCTGGTTGGTTAGACGGTCGACCCGTCAGAAAGTTTACGGCGCTAGACAAGCCCGTGTACAGTAGAAACTAGAGAACAAAAACTCGTATTTCTAGCGGCTTGAGGCGAAGGATTGAATATTAATCTTGGGGCGTTAGTTTTGTGCGTAGCGTCACAAACTCTTCGGCGGCGGTCGGATGGATCCCGATCGTCGCGTCAAACTGTGCCTTGGTCGCGCCACAATTCATGGCCACGGCCAGCCCCTGAATAATTTCGCCCGCATCGGGACCCACCATATGGCAACCCAACACCTTGTTCGTGGCCTGATCGACGAGGATCTTCATCAGTGTCCTTTCGTCGCGTCCGGTCAGCGTGTGCTTGAGTGGCCTGAAACTTGTTTTGTAAACGTCGATATCTCTGTACTGCGCGCGTGCCTGCGTCTCCGTCAAGCCTACAGTTCCAATATTGGGATCGCTGAAAACCGCTGAAGGAACGTTCACGTAATTCGGCATCGTGGGATTGTTGTTGAACAGCGTATCGGCAACGGCGCGCCCTTCCGCAATGGCTACCGGCGTCAGCATCATGCGATTCGTGCAGTCGCCGATGGCATAGATGCTGTCAGTAGTTGTTTTTGAATAGCCATCCACGATCACTGCGCCGTTTTCCTTCATCTGCGCACCCGCTTTGTCGAGTCCGAGTGAAGCGGTATTCGGCACGCGTCCCGTAGCATAGAGAATTTGATCGGCGCTGATAGCGGCGCCGTCGTGCAAAAGAGCCCGTAGACCCGCCCCCGTTTTTTCAATAGTTTCTATAGCCGCATTAAATCTCAGGTCGATGCCCTTCTTCTTCATCTCCTCGGCCAACGCCCAGCGGCAATCATCGTCAAAGCCGCGCAGAAACAACGGTCCCCGGTAAAGCTGCGTCACCTCGACGCCGAGGCCGTGGAAAATGCCCGCGAACTCAACGCCGATGTATCCCCCGCCGACAATAATAACCTTGCGCGGCAGCGACGGCAGGTAAAAGGCCTCGTTGGAAGTGATTGCATATTGCGACCCAGGAAATGTAGGCACCTTGGGCCAACTGCCGACCGCAACGAGAATATATTTGGCAGTTATTTTTTTACCGCCGGTGACGATCGTATGGGCGTCCGCGATTTCGGCGCGTTCGTCGATAATCGTTACGCCGCTATCTCCCAGTAACTTTCTGTAGACGTCGTTGAGCCGGTTGATTTCTTTATTCTTATTGGCGATCAACTTAGACCAGTCCACACGCCTCTCGCCCACAGTCCAACCGAAGCCCGCCGCGTCTTCAAAGTCATTTCTAAAATGGGATGCGTAAACCAGCAGCTTCTTCGGGATACAGCCGACATTCACGCAAGTCCCGCCTAAGTAACGTTCTTCTGCCACAGCCACCTTGGCGCCATAGGATGCCGAAACGCGGCTCGCGCGCACGCCGCCGGAGCCGGCGCCAATAGTAAAGAGGTCAAAATCGAATTTCTCCATAGGAATCACCTTTCCAGGTGTAGTCAGTCGATCATAATGAGTGATTTCCCATTGCACAACCGGGTGGATCGGTTTGGCTAACGACCCGCGGCTGTGTTAATGAGAAACGGAAGCCGGACATTCGTATGGCCGAGAAGAAAACACGAAAAAAACCCGGAGCAGCGCGAAAAAGACGCAAGCTCGCTGGAAAATCTACTGCCCTCGGGCCGAAGGAACTATTAACCACGGCTCCTCCGAGCGCGGTGGAAGACCTCGGAAAAGCCATCGAGCATGACGGCGGCAAGATTGTCGCCACGTATCGTGAGCCCTATGGCGGTCATTGGCTGGTCATGGCGGCCTTGCCCATCGAACAGGTTGAGCCCACGCCCTACCAGCGAAATCTTTCTGATACGCACGTGCGCAAGCTCGAAGGCGTGATTGCCAAACTCGGGCGGTTTCTCGATCCGATCATCGTCGTACGCAAGGAAATGAAAGACAGCGAAATCCGCTACTGGACGCCGAACGGAAACCATCGTCTATCCGCGATGCGGACGCTGGGCGCAAAGACCATCATCGGCATCGTCGTCCCGGAAACCGCCACCGCTTATCAGATTCTCGCATTGAATACTGAAAAAGCGCATAACCTGCGCGAGCGCGCGCTCGAAGTGATCAAAATGTATCAGGAGCTCGCCGCGCTCGATGATGCCACAGAAGAGACTTATGCTCTCGAATTCGAAGAAGCGGCATTGATTACCCTCGGCCTTTGCTATCTGGAGCGGCCGCGCTTTAGCGGCGGCGCTTATCATCCGATTCTCAGACGCGCCGACGAATTCATTAAGAAACCTCTGCAAACCGCTTTGACGATTCGCTGCGACCGCGCCAAAGCGGTCATGCGGCTCGATGATTTGATCGTCGAAAAAGTGGAAGCTCTGAAGTCGAAGGGCCTCACCAGTCCGTACCTGAAAAGCTTTGTGGTCGCGCGTTGTAATCCGATTCGTTTCCGGCCCAAAGATGCTGCGCCACTGAGTTTCGACGAAGTGTTGGACCGAATGACCCAAGCCGCGGAAAAAATGAACGTGGAAAAAATTAAAGTTGCGGACCTAGCCAGGTCTGGCGGCGCGCCGGAGGAATCGTGATCCAGGCCGTCTCCCATGACGATCAGGTGAAACGAGATGACTGAATCATTGAGGTGGTTGACACTCGCTTTTGTATTCGCTGTGGCCACCCCTGCGCAAGTAGCACCGCAAGAGGACAGCTGGTTATCCTATTTCCCGTCGGTTGTCCGACTTCGAGGCAAAGTCACGACCGTCACAAAATATGGCAAACCGACCTATGGTGAAAATCCTGAGAAGGATGAAAAGTTAGAAGTCCCGATCCTGATCCTGCAAACACCCATAAGAGTCAAGGCAAATCCCATAAGCAGCGCCAACAACGAATCTATAACCAACATCAGTTTCGTCCAGCTCATATTCCCGCCGGAGGTTGATGCAGACTTCAAAAAGTACGTCGATCACAGCATTCTGGTGGCGGGGACACTGAGTGTGGGAAGTCGAAGTGGACAGTTTACCGACGTTGTATTGACGGTGAAGGCTATCAATCCAACCGGCAAGCCATTTTAATTTAAGCATGGCGCTACGCATCGACGTGTAGAATACTTCACGAATGGAGAGCAAGTTCTATGGCTGAAAACAAAAGAGAATATCTCGTCGGCACCGTCCGTCCTACTAACCGTCCGGAAGCCGGTCAAGAAGTCGACCTCGACGCCAAGATCCCGGCGAAGATCCAATTCGTCACGCGCACAATGAACTTCACCCGAGGCACCGAGGAAGAATTCAGTACCTCCATGCCGGGGTACGAAGCGAAAGCAGCGGAGCTAGCGAAGATGGGCGCCGATCTCGTTCGCCCCGGCGGCGCTCCGCCTTTCATGCTGCTCGGATACAAAGCCGAGCAAGAACTCATCATGAGTTGGGAAAAGAGGTACGGCGTGCAAATGTTTACGTCGGGACAAAATCACGTGCGCGCCCTGCGCACGCTCGGCATTAACAAGTTTGTCGGCGCCAGCTATTTTCCCGAGAAGATGAACGCAATCTTCGCCCGCTACTTTACCGACGCGGGTTTCCGTGTACTTGCGATGGAAGGACTCGATTCACCCTTTGCCGACGTTCCCAGGGTGCCGCCCGAGCGCATTCTCGATTTCATGAAAAGCATCGCCGCGAAGCATAGAGATACCGACGGCATTTACATGCTCGGCTCCGCCTGGAAGACGATTGACATCATTGACCAGCTGGAAAAAACAACGGGCCTGCCTGTGGTCCACGCCGGGCCGGCGCGTTGCTGGGAAACCCAGCTCCGCCTTGGCTTGTGTTTTCCGATGCCGGGGTACGGGCGGCTGTTAACCGAGATGCCGGGGTGACCGGCTACATTTACATTGTTTGCCGACTGAATAACCCCACAGCAAGCTGCGGGGTATCAGAACTCGGCGATGAGATTTGTCTTAAAGGCGTCACCCCCGAATGTATTTATCGTGGTTCGACTGTGCTCACCACGACCCTGACCCGCGTCGAATGGGTCGGGCGTCCAGTTCCGAATCCGCCTGGATTCCCGCTTAAAGCATGCGGGAATGACGGACTTCGGATAGGCAATTTACTTAACGCAGCAAGCTGCGGGGAATCGACCCACAGAGGTTGAAAGCCGTCCAGCCATTCTTCCATACTGACATGGAAATGAATTGACGAATTTACCGCCAGATCAGCTTGAAAAATCCCTCCTGCTCAAGCTCGGCAACAACGCTCGTGTCGATGAAATCTTGGGGCCGCGCCGTTTTGGCCTTGGAATCGGCCGCCGATAATTGTTCCAGCACGGTTTTGATCGAACCAACGGCGGGCGTGGGAACTTTCTTCACGTAAGGAGCGTAGTCGTCGTACGTCGTCTCGAGAGTTGCACGGTTCTGAATCTTTGTGTATTTGCCGATGACCTTAAGCGAAAATTCGCGATCGTTGAGAAAGCGATGAATGCCTTCAACGTAGGCCCGTGTAAATCGCAGCACCGTATCTCTGTTGGTACGCAAAAAACGCCCGGTGGTTGCAATCGTGGTGTGCGGGTACGCCACTCCGAGATTGGCCATATTGATCAGCTCTTTCATGCCCAGTCGTTTGGCCTCGGCGGTGGCGGGCGACGCGATGACGCCGCCCTGGATTGAGCCGGCTCTGAGCGCCGCTAACGTCTCCGATTGTCCGCCGATCTGGAAGATCACCACGTCTTTCACCGGATCGAAGCCATTTTGTTTGAGCACGTAACGAAGCGCGAAATCCGTCGCCGAACCGAAGCGGCTCGCCCCAAGCTTCTTACCTCTAAGGTCCGATAACGTGCGGATCTCCGGAGTCACCATGAGCGAGTATAGAATAGTGTCGAATACGTGCGCCGTAATGATCACGTCGCTGCCGGCCAGTCGGGAAGCGATCGCCGAAGGTCCGCCGACGGTCACGATCGGGGTATCCCCTCCTAAAAGCGACGTGATCGCCCGGCCGCCGCCGGCAAAGAGCAAATCCACATCGAGACCATATTTGCCAAAAATACCCCCTTCCTTGGCGATCCAACCCACCGCTTGCGTTCCGCTGATGGAGGCGTAAACGACATAAAGTTTGGCTTCCAATGCGCTGGCGGGCGCACCTAGTAGAACGACACAAACGAACAGGAAAACGAAAGAATAACCGACTTTAGCGGCCATTTTCCCCTCCCTACCGGGCCCAATATACGAGATAGGTTAGGGTACTATGAGACTCAACGTTGAGAAAGGGTCTTGGCGAAAGAATCGATCAGCGCGTTAAACTTTTCCGGCTCATCTACAAACAGCGCATGCCCTGCTTCAGTGAAGACTTCCACCTGCGTGCTTGGCCGGTTCTTCTTGAGATTGGCAGCCTGCTCGGCGTACTGCTGCGTCACGATGTAGAGCAAAGGCTTGTCAAAGCCGCGTGCAATCTGCCGCCAGTGCGTACGCTCGAAGGGATAAGAAAGTAGAGCGAGACTATCTTCCAACGCCATTCGCTTCGCTCCCTGGATCAAAGCCTCAAGCTCCGGCTCCGGCTGTGGTTTGGCAAAGACAGCGCGGACGAACTCCTCCAGCATTTTATCGCGATCCTCGCGCAGGCGTTGCTTAAAGGTCCCGCCCGCCGCAGGCGGCGGTTCCTCCCCGACTGAGCTATCGATCAGAACCAGACCGGCAATGCGATCGGTGCCAAACATTTGAACATACTGCAACGCCTCGAGAGCGCCTAGGGACCAGCCCACGAGCAGAACATGAGAAAGCGGTTGGAGAAATTCATGCACGTCAGTAGCACGCCGTTCGGCGCTATATCCGTCGGAAGGAACGTCTGACTCACCCTGTCCCCGTGGATCAAGCGCACGCGCATAGTACGCTTTTCCAAAGTGTTCGAGTTGCCGCTGCCATATGGAAGCGGGCATGGACCAGCCCGGGATGAAGGCGATCTGGAGCTTATTCTCTTTCGCGTGCTGGGACCCCGCTTCCAATATCGAAAGGGTGATGCCATCGCTGGTTTGAAAACCGCGACGGCCTAATGGGGAAAGGCTACACGATCCTGCCACGATAGTAAGACAGGATAGGATCAAAAGTCGTAGAAGCGCAACGCGAACGAGTTTATCGGTTGGCAATGAGCAGGCCAGATTGTTTGCCTCTCCAGTGATAGCCAAAGGGGAACGGAAGCTCTGTCGAGGCGCTCTTTGACTTAAACGCGACTTCAAGGTCCGGCTGGTAACCGTAGCTCAAACTTTTGATCGGCTTATTGTAGCGGCCGTAGAGCCGAACTTGCCAGGGAGCCTGATTCAAGAATCGGTAAGGTATCCCGGTGTCGTCTTGAATGACGAAATCGGCCGTGGCCAGAATCATGTTGCGGGTTTTCTGAAATTGATTGTCATGGAGCAAATAAGAAGCCGACTTCAATAAAACGCTCGCGGGCCGGTGCTGCGCCACCCAATCCAAAAAACCGGGATAGAATTCCAACGCCTTATCGGTGGCATCGACCGAAATATAATAGAGCTGCTGCACCGGCCCTCCATTGGCTCCCGCAAAGTCAATACGCGCGGCGCTCATAAGCCTGCGCGGGTGCTTGACGGCGTCGCTCGTCTCGTAAACCCGGGTGAGTTCCGGAAACAGATCGACTGGCACAATACGCACGATACGCTGGTTCATCAGAGCCATCATGGTCGCGATGACCGGCACCGTGCCGCGAATCCAAGGCGTGGTCAGCTGCTTGCTCATGTAATCGGTGATGAAGTAGTTACGCTGAAAGATATCGCGAAACGCGTTGCGGACATCCTCGAGCAATTTGGCAAATTGCGCCGGCGTCACCGATTCAAGATCCGGAAGCCCTCCAGGCCTTTCAAGGCTGAAGAAGACATATTGCGGGTGATCGGGAAATAAAGCGTAGGCGTTGAAGAAATCAGGTCCGCTAAACGGATAGATGAGAGTTTTATTGTTCGCACCGGCGATTTTCACTTCCTGAGCACGCCAGTTTTCAATGGCCAAGATCCTGTTTCGCGCCTGGCCCCACTGCGCCGCCATCCATTTCTGATGCTCGGCAAACACGTCGAGCTTGACCAATCGATCGATGGCGGCATCACCGCTGATGGGCGCAATACCCGCCATGACCTGGGCGGTAGCCGTGGCGCGCCGGTTAAACTCGTTCATGTCGCTGGCGAAGGCGCTTGCCAGCGCAGTGGAAACCGTCAGAACGGCAACTAGGATTGCCCAAGAAAAACGGCTACGGAAATGCAACGTTGATTTGACAGAGACGCTTGGCAGGCCCGGTAATTTCCGAGATAATTGGAAGCGGTACGCTTTCACTGTTGTTTCCCATCCTTACTACTCTTTAGACGAAGACAGCCGTCGTTTTAATCAATGACGCCAATGTTGAATCGGCCCTCACCGGAATAGAGTAAGGCCACGGCATTATAAAATCAACTCAAAATATTTCTTCATTAATAAGAAAAGACACAAACTCCAAAACTCCTTCTCATCCAGGAACCCTTGCGGCAAGAGAATAAGAAAAAGCATAAAAACATTGTTATTGTGAAGAGTTAGTAATTAAAATCAATCCAGCGCTTAAGCTCTATATGAGCACGGCGGGCTTCACGTTTTAGTGTGAGACCAGTGGAGCAAGTAAGGTCGCGCACAGCGACTTCGCTTTGACGGGCGCTAAAACAACTTGGAATGAGAATTCCGATTTAAAGTTACGGCTGGCTGCCCGCAGGTTGCTGAAAAACTCTGTTTGCAGGCGCTCTTGTCAAGATTCTTTCTTAAATCGGTGCCGGCCCAGTCAGCCAAGATGCGCTGCCGGAGAAATACCATTACGTTGCTTGCTTCCTTACCCTTGGCGATCGCGAGTTTAACGATGGCCGCGCATCTCCTCACTCGTGAAAGGGCCGGCACCCATGATCTGGTGTACCTCCCACTCAAGAAGCTCAAATGCACTAAGCCCCGCCGCTGTGTAGGGATCGCTCGCAGCGATTTTTTCGGCTTCCGCTTTGGAGTTCGCCCTAATGACGTATACGCCATACTTTCTATCGCTTGTCGGCCCGGAAAAGAGGATGGTTCCCAATTCATGTTGCCGCTTCATCCAGACGAGATGTTGGTCCAAACTAACCGTCCACTCTTCACGCGGTTTTAGCGGGCGTCGGAGAATCAAATACCACATGGATGCCTCCTTGAGCGTTTATTCTAACACGAGATGTGATTCAACTGACCACCGCCATCAGCGAATATGCCGCGCCTGGTCAACTGTCAAGGAAAAATCCGGTTCACTATATTCCCATCGCGATGGCGAGTAGAGGGCACCGCCCCTGCAAGGGAAACGACGGCAACGACAGCGCCACGGAGTTTAACAACCTGTTTTTTCGTGTATACTGCCTTCTCCTTCAGGATGATCTTTGTAAGGAGCCGCCATGCACCGAATGGTTATCGGTATAGTTCTCGCCATCTCCGTGTTGCTTTCGCCGTCCGCTAAACTTCACGCGCAGGACAAGACTCGCGACCTCGTCGTCAAGATTCACGCTGTGCACAATA
>JBGPIK010000048.1:0-24774 GCA_041484845.1 Binatia bacterium
CTTCCACCTGCCTTCGACCTTAGTGAGGACGCACATCGACCTCCTGGTTAAAAAAGCCAAAAGAGACAGAATTCCTCTCGCCGTTCACGAGGACGCCCTGGTGGATCAGGGCGCGATGATTTCTTACGGACCGAATGGTCGGTTGATCGGGCTTCAAGCCGCGACGCTTGTATACAAGGTGTTGAAGGGAAGCAGACCCGGTGAAATCATGGTGGAGAATCCCGAAAGGTTGTTTCTCGCCATCAACCGCCGTGCCACAAAGGAAATTGGCCTAAACATTTCTCGTGAAATCTTAGAACGAGCCGACCGAGTGGTGGACTGAAATTGCCAGGGAAGGGGTAACGAATATTCTGGTGTTTCCGGCGAGGTCCTTAGCTGCGCGGATGAGCTGCATCATGAAACTTCAAAAGGCTGCTTGAGTGCACTTCCTAAAACTTAAGACGATTCGCACCCGACTTTTGGTGGCCCTTGTTTTACCCGCGCTAGCGTTAGCGACGATCGGCGCATTGATCTGGGCCTACAGCGTCCAGCCCGCCTTGACGGTGGGCGTAGGCAAGAATCAACAAGAGATTGCCCAAAGAGCAGCCGATCAAATAGCCCACTTTATTCAAGAAAGAATCGACGGGCTGGTCGCGGCAGGTCAGATCGGTAATCTCTGGGAGGCTGATCATGGCCATCGAAAGGAATCTTTAAATCGCGTTTTGAAATTTGATCCTGCGATTCAAGAGATCTCCATGGCCGACGAAAGCGGGCGTGAAATCATTCGAGTTTCAAGATTGTCCGCATATACAGATGCTGACTTGAGGTCGCTAGGGAGAGAAGAAAAGTTCCGCCAGGCCTTCCAGGGAAGGGTCTTTATTAGCCCGGTGTACCATGCGCCTACGGCTGAGCCCTTCATCACTTTGGCTGTTCCGATTGAGTTCACTGCGAAAGAGATTAAAGGCGTCATCGTTGCCGAAGTCAGCCTTAAAAAGCTCTGGAATTCCATCTCCGATATTAAGGTGGGTAAATCGGGGCAGGTCTTCGTGGTCGACCACAAAGGCAATCTTATTGCCCATCCCGACTATTCCAAGGTTCTTTCCGGAACTAATCTGGCGGCTCTTCACGAAGTGAAAGAGTTTCTCCATTACTCGGATGCCGATCCGGGCTTCGGTGAGCCTGTTGTGGGGCAAAACGGTAAGCAAGTCATGAGCAGCTATGCACGAGTTGCGCAGCCCGATTGGGCGGTCGTCGTCGAAGAGCCGGTTGAAACTTCATTGGGGGAAGTCAAGCAGATTCAAGCGCTAGCGATCGCGTTCTTTATGTTAACGCTCGGCGGGACACTTGGAATCAGCTATTACTTTGCCGCCCGCGTCACCAGACAGGTGCGCCAGCTAGAGGAAGGCGCAAAGCTCATTGCCAATGGAAATTTGGCATACAAGTTAAACATCCATTCCGGTGATGAGATTGAAACCTTGGCGAATCAGTTCAATCGTATGGCCACGGAATTGAGCGCCTCTTATCAGGGCTTGGAAAATAAAATGACGGAACGAACCGGAGATCTGTCATCCTTGTATGCGGCCCTGGCGCCCCTGGCATCCTCGGATAGTGCTCAACTGTCCCAGCAGATCGTAGATAGGCTCAAAGAGGCGACGCACGCTGACGCGGCACTCATTCGGATTCTCGATGAAGAAAAGAAGTCCTTTCTTTATCGCGCGCAGGCCGGATTTCCTGCAGGCTATCTAGAGAGTACGCGCATTCTCGAGAAGGACTCCGCTATTGGGAGGGCCTTCTGGACCGAAACGCCGATCATTGCAGGTGACATTGAGACAGATTCCAGGCTGAAGGGCAAAAAGCAGCTCGAGGCGGGATTCAAATCCAGCGCTTTCCTGCCGTTTAGGATTGCAGGGGAGCTGCGGGGAATGATCCATCTCGCGAGCCGGACGGTGGGTCACTTTAGCGCAGACAAGACCGATCATCTCATGGCTATCGCCCGTCAAATGGGCGTAGCCATGGAAAACCAAGAACTCTTTCGGAAAGCGGAGCAAAGAGCACAGGAACAAGTGGTCCTTAGAACTCTCGCTATGGCTACCGGTCAGTTGTTGGAAATTGGAAAACTGTTCGATATCGCCTTGGAAAAAACAGTGGAAGTAACCGGGCGGCCGCGGATCACTATCAGGCTCAAAGACCCATTCACTGGCAAGATTAATTTAGTCGCGCATCGGGGACTCTCGGAGGCGGAGGTAGAGAAACTGAGTCTCAAGACGGAACATGCGGCGGTTGAGCAAGTGGTTACATCCGGAAATGTGCTGATAATCGATGGCACTGGGCAGAATCGTTCCCCGGATCTTTTGGAAGCGACTCGCTCAGCCGCTTGGATACCGATCAAGGCTGAGTCGAGGGTTGTCGGTGTTCTCGGGATTTCTGAAAACCAATCGCGTACCTTCTCTCCGGGCGAGGTAAGGCTCCTCGAGGCTATAGGAAGCATCATCGGCGTCGCTATAGAGAATGCTCGGCTGTTTACTGAGATTAATCGCCAGGCGGTCGAGCTCGCCAAGGCGAACAAGGGCAAAGACGAATTTCTGAGCATCTTGTCTCACGAGCTCAGGTCCCCTCTTAACGTCGTTCTCGGTTATTCTCAGGTGCTCAAAGAGGGAATGCTTGGGGAAATCGTTCCGGAGCAAGAAAAAGCTCTTGAAAAGATCATGGCTGCCGCCAAGGGACAATTAGCCATGGTCAACAGTATCTTGCAGGTAACCAAAATTGAGGCCGGCGCGGCTAGCGTAACAAGAGAGGAAACCAATGTGGCTGAACTCCTCGATGAGATTAGATCGGGTTACGATCTTCCCATTAATAAAGAGGTCGCCCTCCGCTGGGAGTATGGCACTGAGCTGCCGGTACTCAAGACCGACGGCGAGAAATTAAAGCATATTGTTCAAAATCTAGTCGGCAATGCGATCAAATTTACGGAAAGAGGGAACGTAACAGTCTGCGCGCGATATATTCCAGACTCTAGGGTGTTGGAGCTTACGGTTTCAGATACTGGAGTAGGGATTCAGCCGCAAGCGTTAGCTACGATCTTTGAAATGTTTAAACAGGCAGACAGCTCGGATACCAGACGACACGAGGGTTTAGGAATAGGTCTTTTCATTGTAAGAAAGTTTACCGAAATGCTTGGAGGATCGATTGACGTGAAAAGCGAGCCGGAAAATGGATCCTGTTTCACGGTTACGCTACCCGCTGACGGTACAGGCTGGAAGGACTCACGCCCGGATTCCCGTTCTCATGTGCTCGCGCCGCCGATCCCATCGCCCCATTCCCTTTAGCAAGGAGTGACCGGTGACGTTAAGATTTCTTTTTTAATCGCTTCGGGTTTGATTCCCCGTAGCTTGCTGCGTAATGAGCTATTCCAGACCTCTAAGAGTCCGTCATTCCCGAATGCTTCTATCGGGAATCCAGGCGAGACCGAACCTGGACCCCCGACCCATTCGACGTGGCTCAGGGTCGTGGTGAGCAAAGTCGAACCACAATTAGAACATTCGGGGGTGACGCTGTTGGGATAAAATCTCACCGCTATGTTCTGATACCCCGTCAGCTTGCTGCGGGGTAGTTCATTTGTTCGCCTGAAAAGATTCTTCCCGTTCCAGATCCTGGAGCAGAGACGCGTCGACAAACTGAGCGGGGTTGGCTTGGGCCGCTTTTGTTCTATAGAGGAAAAGACGCTGCAACTGCGCCGGCGCTGCCGTCGACCCACAGGCCTTGAACGACATAGGCCATATAGATCGCGTCCGCTATCACGCGTCGCATATTATTTTTCATCAGTTGCGCGTTGATGCAATCCTCCTGCAGCTCTTTGGTGGTCCCATACTTCTTCAGAATTTCTTTTCGGATCAAGCCATGCTCGACGTCGATGTCGGCATGCAGCTTATAAAACTCCAAAGCCTCATCGGGCACCCAAGTGTAGTGTTTGCGAAAAACGGCGAGGTCGCGTGCCATGGCTTTTGCTGTGTCGTCCCCTTCGGAGACGGCGACGCCGAGGAGCCACGAAGTCTTAAACGCGGCAGTGGCAAAACTGTCCACGGCGAACTTGACGCCGAAGAGGGGTTCGGAGGTTTTCACATATTCGCGGTTCAACCCCAAACCCTCGCAGACGTCCAACCAGTACTCGGGATGAGCCTTGCCCGGTTTGCCGATCAGATCTTCACCTTCTTCCTCGAGCGCTTTCGGCAACCACATCCTGCGCACTTCCGGATGGGGACAATTGTAGAGAATGGAATATTCCTTGATCGGCACCTGGCGAGTGAAATAGTAGCGCTCCTTTCCCCAGCCCTGAAGTTGCTGCTTGCTGCATTGGCCTTCACGAAACAGCGTGTCCCAGGGATGCGCCGGCCGCTGGTGATCGCTCTTATTGACTTCAAAGAAGGTTTGGATGAATTCGTCGGGACCCAATTTCCGGTCGAGTTTAAACATTTTCCCTCCTCGTTGTCGGCGAGCGAGTTAATGGTTTTTGATTGACGCATGGAGTTGCAAAGCGCAAGGAGCAAAGAGCGAAGCGCAAAGAGCAAACGGTAGTATGGAGAACGCGCGAAGCATCTCCTTTGCCCTTCGTTCTTTGCCCTGAAGGGTGCGAGCTCACCTGACTTATTCATGTGTGAGGGCGACCGAGAGGCGAGCCCTCCAGAGCGAGGCAATGGGCCTGTGCCTTGGAGCGCCCTGCAAACTGAGTTTCTGAAGCAAACGCGTGAGAAAAAAGCGAGCGACGATCCGAGCACCAAAGACGGTATTGAAACTGTTCGTCTCTGTGCCTCGCTCCTCCGATCTCACCTCTCGATCGACACCGTGTCATCGATTTCCCTCTAACCGTGAATAATGCGAGCTGGTACCTTGCGTCACTCCGGTTGCGGGTTCTCTCGGTAATGGCCGATGGCTTCCATCAGCGGTTTATCCGACATAACGAAAAACACCGCGGGGTCTTTCGATGTGTTTTCGTGGCGATGGTAGTACCAGAGGGGAATGACGAAGGAGTCGCCTTGTTCCCACTCGTAACGCTTATCGCCGATGACGGTCACGCCGCTGCCGCGGTAGACGTGATAAATTGTAGAGCTCGTGTGGCGGTGGCTTCTGGTTTTCTCACTGGAGCGAAGCATCTGAATCTGACAGGACATCGTAGGCAGCGTTGGTCCGCCGGTCAGAGGATTCGCGTACTCCAGCACGATGCCATCAAAAGGATCGCCGGGATGCTCGCCCACGTTGTTTAACGCTTTCTCGGTATCTGCCCATTTATAGGCAAAAGCGGGCGGTTGAATAGAATTCGCGCGTACCCAGGAAGGCCGGAGCGCGCCCAGACTAGAAGCCGAGTAGCCTTCCGGCTTTGTCACCGGCTGTTTCTTGCGCGGATCGGGCTCGTGGAAGTCGGTCTCGAGGAGACGGACCAGCGGCGCATCCAGGCCGTCGAGCCATAACATGGTGTTGCCGGAATTATTCTCATGGTCATGCCAGGTCCAACTAGGCGTGGTCGCAAAATCGCCTTCTGCGATCTCGAAAGATTCGCCTTCGACAATGAGCCGCGCGCCGCGGCCTTTGAGGACAAAACGCACGGCGCCGGCCATGTGCCGGTGGCTGAGCGCTTCTTCGCCGGATTTGAGCATCTGCAAATTCAAAACCAGCGTGCGGGTGGTGCCGTTCTTGAGCGAAGGGTTCCAAAATTGGATGACGCGGCGAAAGGACAAATCCAGCCCGACCACTTCGCCCGCTTTTTCGATGGCGGCGAAAAGATCTCTGCCTTTCCACAGGCAGGGCTCGTAGGACGGCACCGGCTCGCGGTAAACGTCACCCTGCATATTTTGCCAATAACCCTTGAAGTTCTTGCTCTGGAGTTCTTGCTCGAATGCTTTCAGGTCTCCCATGATCGCACCTCCAACCTGCAAGTGATCTTTTCTAGCCCAATTCAAACAGCTGTTACAAGGCGCAGCAACAGCCCTTGCGGTGACGCAGAGATTCGAATGAGAGCGAGCCGAGGATCAAGCCTATTCAATCGGTTTGACGGTGATCATGTTGGTGGTGCCGGCTTGATGCAGCGGCAGTCCCGCGGTGAAAGCAACGAGATCGCCGCGTTTGACGAACCCCAGCTTGAGCGCTTTCTTTTGCGCCTCTCGAATCATGACGTCCGTGCTCTGAAATCCTTTGACAGGCACCGGAAAAACTCCCCAAACGAGACAGAGGGTTTTTACGGTTTGCGCTTCCGGGCTGATGGCGATGATCGGATGCCGCGGGCGATAGCGCGCAATCATGCGTGCCGTGCTCCCGGAAGAAGTCGGAATCAGGAAAGCTTTCACGTGAAGATCGCGCGCCAGTGAAATCGCCGCGAAACTGATCGCCTCCGGGATACTTTGCTTGAGCCCGGCGGACTGATAACGGGGTTCAAGAATTTGCTCGGTCTCCTCGGCAACCTTAGCCATCGTTGTGACCGCTTCCAACGGATAATCTCCCGCAGCGGTTTCTTCCGATAACATGAGCGCGTCTGTGCCGTCGAGCACCGCGTTGGCGATGTCGGCGACCTCCGCACGCGTCGCGCGCGGGTTCTGCACCATCGAGCGCAGCATTTGCGTCGCCGTGATCACGGGTTTACCGAGATCATTGGCTTTGCGGATCATGAGTTTTTGCATCGCGGGAATTTTCTCCGGCGCAATCTCGAGACCGAGATCGCCGCGCGCCACCATGATGCCATCGACCTTCTCGAGGATGGCGTCAATGTGATCGAGCGCTTCATGTTTTTCCATTTTGGCGATGATCGGAATGGTCGACCCGCGTTTTTTCATTTCTCGGCGCGCATAAACAATATCGTCGGCATTGCGCACGAAAGAGAGGGCGATAAAATCGACTTTTTGCTCGATGCCGAAGGCGAGATCCCGTTTGTCCCGATGGGTGAGCGAGCGGATGTTCAAACGGGTGCGTGGGAAGTGAATGCCCTTGTGCGAGCCCAAAATGCCGCCCACGGTAGTGCGGCACTTGACCTCGTGTTGGCTAACCTGGACAGCTTCGAGCTCGATCTCGCCGTCACCGAGCAGGATCGGGTCTCCCTTCTTGACGGCACGGGTTAAACCTTTGAAGTTCACCGACACGGCCAGCTCGGAGCCGAGAATTTTTCTCGTGGTCAGCACAAAGGGACGTCGCGCTTGAAGCCGAACGCGATTCTCGGCCACTGGCCCGATACGAATTTTTGGCCCCGGTAGATCCTGCAGAATGGCGATGGGCTTGTCGAGGCGCCGCGCGATGCGGCGAATTTTTTCTATAACCTCTTTGTGAAACGCGTAATCGCCGTGGCTGAAATTCAAACGCGCAACATTCATGCCGGATTCGATTAGACCAGTGAGCACCCTGTCTGACGCGCTGGCGGGACCGATGGTGCAGACGATTTTCGTTTTACGCATTTTTCTCAATCTACACGAGTCGGTACGAGAATCAATCGGAGGAATACAGCGGCAAGCCGAGGGCAAAGAGCCACAACCACGAAGCGGCGGGCACTAGCCGGGATTATTCACGCATAAGGCGATCGAGAGACAAGCCCTCCAAAGCGAGGCAATGGGTTTGTGCCTTTTTGCATAGCGCATAGCGCATAGCGCATGGAGCAGGGAGCCTTTCAGAAGCATTTGCTGATTTACGCTTGGCGCTTTGCCCTTTGCTCATTGCATTCTCGGCTCGCCCCTCGATTGCTGTCAGGAGTGAATAATCCGGGCTATATCCCTGATCCCGTGCGTTTGAGGCGCGGATCAAGGATGTCGCGGAGCGCGTCGCCGAGAAGATTGATTCCCAACACGGTGACGAATATGCACAGGCCGGGAAAAAGCGGCAGCCACCAGGCCGTGCTGATATAGATGCGCGCGTCGGCCAACATGGTGCCCCAGGTGGGAATTTCCGGTGGCACGCCGACGCCGAGGAAACTCAAGCTCGCCTCGGCGATTATCGATGAAGCCATGGCAAACGTGCCGATAACCAGCGCGGTTTGAATGACGTTGGGAATGATGTGACGGAGAATAATTTGCGCTTTGCCGGCCCCCAAACAGCGAGCGGCAACCACGAATTCACGAGAACGCAAAGTCAGGGCTTGACCCCGCACCACGCGACAATAGGGAATCCACCGTTGGATAACTAACGCCAGTATCAGATTGAACAATCCCTGGCCGAGGAAGGCCATGATGGTGATTCCAAGCAGAAGCGGTGGAAAGGCCCAAACGACCTCCACCAGCTTCTGGATCAAAAAATCGGTCTTGCCGCCGAAGTAACCGGAGATCGCGCCGAGACTGACCCCGATGATTCCGGAGACGAAGACCACGGCAAACGCCACCAGAAGCGAGACGCGCGCGCCGTGAATGATCCGGCTGAAAATATCGCGTCCGAGGTTGTCCGTGCCCAGGACGTGGGTCGAACCGAGACCTTGCGGCGGTTGTGTCAGCGCGGTGAGCTCTTGTTTGTTTGGATCGTGCGGCGCGATTTGCGGCCCTAATATCCCGACAACAATAAATATCAGCACAATCACCCCGCCGGTGAAGGCTTTGGCGTGAAGCCGCGGCAGCAGCTGAGCCACGAACCCCGGGCCTTTTTCAGTAGCGGATTCGAGGGTCAATGATTGCATAGAGACCATCAATAATCAGATTGATCAGGACAAAGGCTGCTGTATAGGTCATGACAACGCCGGTAACGAGCGGATAATCGCGCGCGTTGAGCGCGGTGATCAGCAAGCTGCCGCTGCCCGGCCAGGCAAAGACGGTTTCAACTATGATCGATCCGCTGAGCAGCGTGCCGAGCTCAAGACCCACGACGGTGATGACCGGAATCAGCGCATTGCTGGTGACGTGGCGCCATATGACATTTTTCTCGGCGAGGCCTTTCGCGCGCGCGGCTACAACGTACTCTTCGTTCATCACTTCCAAAACCGATGAGCGGGTCACGCGCATCAAGATGCCCAGCATGTTCACGCCGAGTGCCAGAGCCGGCATAAAAATATGTGTCAAGGCGTCCCTTACCGCCGGCCCATTTTTCTCCAGCACGCTGTCGAGTAGATAAAAGCCGGTGATTTCCGCGCCCGCCACTCCGTAGGTGCTGCGTCCCGATGTCGGCAGGATATTCAAAACACCGGCGAGCAGAAGAATCAACATAATACCCAGCCAGAAACTCGGCATGCTGATACCAAACAGGCCCACCGTGGTCCCGACATTGTCCAACCATGAGTTCGGTTTTGCGCCCGCCCATACCCCGATTGGAATCGCCAGCGCCGTCGCAATAATGATGGCAAAAAGGGCGAGTTCAATGGTCGCGGGCAGTCGGGTTTTTATAACGCGGGTAACGGGCTCGCTGTATTTGAATGATTTGCCGAATTCACCCGCGGCGGCGGACTCGATAAATTTGAGATACTGAATGTACAGCGGACGATCCAGGCCCCAGCGCTGTTTGGCTTTAGCGATCTCAGCGGCGTTGGTTTCCTCGCCCAGAAGCATAAGCGTCGGATCGCCCGGCGCCGCATGGATTAAAATAAAAACCAGCAGGCTGATCAAAAGGAGAACGGGAATAGTTCCGGCGAGTCTTTGAATGAGGAACCCCGCCATTAATAAAGTCCCCCGGCAGGTGCAGCGACTGCCGTCGATTCTGCGGCGCTGTTAAACGATGCGTTGGATGAAAGTACGTAATAGATCATTGAACTCCGCGGGGTGCTCCCGGTATGTGAAATGGCCCGCGCGATTGAAGATCTGCATCCGCGAGTCCGGGGTGCTGCGCGCGATCAGATCGAATAAAGCGTGACCCTGGTCGAGAGTCGCCGTCGGGTCGTTGTAACCCCAAATGAGTAGGGTTGGCATGCCGAAGCCGCGGTCGCGAATCCAGCCGAGGGTCTCGTCCTTTTGACGCGCGAGATGGGGCAAAAAACGGGTTACTTTGAGGCCGAGGTTTTCCATTTTGTCAACCGCGTCGAGATACTTCGGCAGCTCGGCTACGCGCATCACGGCGTCCAGCCACGCTTCGGTGATATGTTCGAAGCCAAAGGAATATTTTTGCAAGACCCAACGTTGGCTCTCTCTGCTCAGGCGCGGTAGGGGAGGATTGGCCATCACCGTTTCGTTTTTGCTGATTCCGGGCGCGAGGGTGTTGGTGTCAACGAGGATGCACGATTTGAACAGTTCCGGGTGCTCTAACGTCAGCCGGGCCACCAGGTAAGCACCGCGGGAGTGGCCGACCGGATGAACATTGCGCAGTCCGCGCGCCTTAAGAAAGCCATAGGCGTGGCGCACCACCGCTGCCATCGTATAGTCTTCGTCCGATTGCGGGTTGTCGCTGTGTCCCTGGCCGATTTTGTCCACGGCGAACACATGAAACCACTGCGCCAGTCCATCGAAGTTCAAGCTCCAATCTTCGGCGCAATCGGCGCAATCATGTGAGCCGAAGTGACCGCCGTGAAAAAGCACGACGGCCGGTCCCTTGCCGTGCTCGAAATATCTTGTCTTGACGCCGTCTACGTCAATGAATTTTTCGCCGGTCATGACTCCTCGCTGCGCTCAGAATCTCAGATTGCAGATCGCACATCCTGAAATCGACAGTCCCCGACTTCCCCGTGAAGTATCCCGACGTAAGATAATTTCAAAACGGGGCTCGCCGCCGGCTACTTCTTAACGACCTTCATCTCGACACCGAAGATGCGGCCGTCGGGGAGCGGCTTGTATTCGACCCTGTTGTTCAGCCCCCAAAGCAGTTTATGTCGCCACATGAAGCACGCCGGCGCGTCTTCGGTGATGATGCTCATGGCCTGTGAGAGGTATTGTTTGCGCTTCTTCGCGTCGAATTCCCCCAGCTCTTTGTCCAGGACCTGGTCTAGTTTAGGGTTCGAATAGCCGATGCGCGGAGTCTCGCCCGTATAAAAGTATTGATGCAGCGCGGCGCTGGGATCCTGAATCGAACCTCGTCCCATATAATAAAAGGGAATAGTTCCTTTCTGGACGTTGGCCCAGAGAGTGGCCCACTCCGGTGTGAGGAGCTTGGCGTGGACCCCGGCAGCGTTGAGCATCGGAATCATCGCTTCAGTCAATTGTTTATCCAGTGTGTAACGGCCCACAGGGGTTTGCAATTCCACGTCAACGCCGTTGGGAAAACCCGCCTGGGCCAGAAGTTTTTTAGAAACCTCCGGATCGTAGTTCATTTTGGGCTTGAGATTCCGATCATAGCCGTACTGACCCGGACCGATAGGTCCGTCAAGCCGGCCGGCAAAGCCCTCTAAAATCGTGCTGATGATCTGGTCGCGGTTAATCGCATGGCAAACCGCCTGCCGCACTTCTTTCTTGTCGAACGGCGGCTTCGGCTGCATAGCCAAAAACATGATCTCGATGGAATCCACTCCCGTGATCCGCAGGTTCGGTGTCTTCTCGACTCTCTGCCGCAGATGAGGCGGAATAAACTGCGCGATTTGGATTTCATCGTTTAGCAATGCCGTAACCCGCTGTTCGGTTTCGCGCATGACGCGGTAGACGATTTCGTCCGGCGCCCGCGGATTCTTTTTGGCTTCCGGATGATCGGGCCGCTTGGCGATGACGAGCCGCTGGCCCGGGATCAATTCTTTTAGCCGGTACGGTCCTGCGCCGAGCATGTGCTCTTTGTCCGCCGCATCGCGTCCGTACTTGTCGTAGATGGCCTTGCTGGTGATGATCAGTCGATCGCAAACGAAGCTTAGGAGCGGAGCCGTGGGCTTGTCCGTGATAAACTTGACCGTGTATTTGTCAACCGCCTCTGCTTTTACAATCGAGGGTGCGACCGAAGCCTTCTGTTTTGACTGGGGGTCATTGATCACCCGCGTCATGACCGAGTGAACGACATCATCCGCGGTCACGGGCGAGCCGTCGTTGAACTTGTAGTTCTTATTCAAGTAAAAAACCCAGGTCGTTGGATTTTCCACTTTCCAGCGCTCCGCCAGTCGCCCTTCAAAGTCGCCTTTATCGAAATTATAGGTGCAGAAGGGGCCCGTGATCTCGCTATAAATTCCATAAAGGAGCGATACGCTGTCGCCGTACGGGTTATAGGTTTCAATGGTTTCGGTGACGCCGATGGAGACGCGGGTCTGGGCGTGCGTGATATTTTCACTGGCGCCGAATATCACGAGGCCAGAGAACCCAATCAGTAAAATCTTGAAAATATTTCGTGACATAAAATCCTCCAGATCTAGGTGTGGGGCGCGCGAGTCGATGCACTTCTTGTAGCGCTCCATGTCCGTTAAAGTCAAGCTGACAACCGTCACGCGGCGGCGAAAATTTCATGATTGACAGACGCTTCAGGCAAAAGTATTAAGGGCTCGTGCGCAACTTCGCTTAGCGGCTGCAATGTAGACCTGAAAGGAAGCGACGGCTCACGCTATGGCTTTAAATCACACGCCGTGTGGCATTGAAATTCCACAAAATTTTTTTGACGGCTCTGTCGACATGGAGCATATTCGCCGGTTCGTGACTAAGGCCGAGACGTTGGGCTACGACAGCCTGTGGTTGCAGGAGCGGATCCTCAGCGATTTCGCCATGCTCGAGCCGGTGACTTTGCTCAGTTATGTCGCGGCTATTACCGAGCGAATATGCCTGGGGGTCTCGGTGATTCTGCTCACTTTACGCAATCCGTTTCAACTCGCCAAAAGTCTGTCCACGCTCGATCGGATGAGCGGTGGACGCGTCATAATCGGCATCGGACTCGGCGGCGGCCATCTCGGATCCCACGAGGAGATCCTCGGGTATTCGAAAGAAAAGCGCGTCGGCCGCTTCACAGAATCCATAGAAGTCATGAAGCTTCTTTGGACCGAACCGAAGGCCAGTTTCCAGGGCAGGTTCTGGAATTTTAAAAACGTTTCAATGGAGCCTAAGCCGAGATCCCATCTGCCGCTTTGGTTCGGCGGCCATCATGAAAACGCGCTCAGGCGCGCGGTAAAGCACGGCGATGGCTGGATGGGCGCCGGCTCATCGCCCGCAGCCGCATTTGTGCAGGAAGCGGCGCTGATTCGCCGTTTTCTGGACGAAACAAAACGCGATCCGGCCACATTCGCCGTTTCCAAGCGCGTTTATCTGGCTATCGATAAGAATAAACCTCGCGCTGAGCGCCGTGTTCGCGAATGGTTTGGCCGGCGCTATCGCAATCCCGAACTGGGCCCGTCCGTTTGCGTCTGGGGCGGCGTGGAAGAGTGCAGCGCAAAAATTCGCGCGCTGGTACAGGCCGGTGCGGACCACATTGTCTTTAATCCGATGTTCGACGAGCAAGAGCATCTTGAGATTTGCGCCAAAGAGATCATGCCGCATCTGTAACCTGCGATGAAAGTCCGTATTGGAATTGCGCTGGGCGACTCCCTATCCGGGGAACAGAAGCCGGAGGCGCTGCTTGAGTTCATCGACGACTGCGAACGCTGGGACATCGATTCCATTTGGGTCAGTGATCGCATCGTCGCCCCGCGGCCGACGCTCGATCCGGTGGTATTTATGGCCTATATGGCCTCGCGCCTGCGCAATATGAAATTCGGCGCCAGCGCGCTCGTGCTGCCGACGCGCGAACCGGTGGTGTTGGCCAAGCAGCTTGCCACCTTGGATTTTCTCTGCAGGGGCCGACTCCTTCTCGTGATCGGAATAGGCGGTGACGATTCGCGCGATTTCGAAGCGACCGGCGCACGCAAACAAGAGCGCGGTAAGCGCGCGGATGAAGCGATCACTTTAATGAAAAAGTTATGGAATGAGGAAAACGTTAACTTTGCCGGACAGTTTTATTCAGCGCATGATCTGACGCTGCTGCCGCGGCCCTATCAGAAAGGCGGGCCACCGTTGTGGGTCGGCGGCCGGAGCCAAGCGGCATTCAAGCGCGCCGGGCGGCTGGCGGACGGCTGGCTTGTCTCATCGGTTACGCCCGGGGAGGTCGCCACGGGTATCGAAGCCATTCGCGCTCACGCGCATGAAGTTGGGCGTGAAATTCCCGAAGATCATTACGGTGTGTTGATTCCGTATTGCTTTGCGCCGACGGTAGAGGAGGCGGAAAAAATCGCGGGTCCTTCAATACGGCGACGGCCGGAGATCGCACTGCGCGACTATTGCGGACTCGGCCGTCCGGACGAGGTGCGAGAGAAATTGCGCGCGTACATCGACGCCGGCGCGACCAAATTTGTCATGCGTCCCTACGGTCCGAAAGAATCTTTGCGCGCCCAAGTGGAAATGCTTGCCAAAGAAGTGATTCCGGCGCTGCAGACGCCGTTCAGCGAGCAAGAGCGGCAGGCGCGTGGAAGTTGAATGGTAGAAGTCACACGAAGTTGGAAACAGCGAATACAGCCGGGAATCACCCTCAAGAACGGTAAATCTTTTCTCTTCTCGACCTTTCTAACGCGTGGCCACATAACGCAGGATATCCGTTTCCGTCACGATCCCGACGAACTGTTTGCCTTTCACAACGGGTAAACAGCCGATTTTATTTTCTCCCATCAAGCGCGCCGCTTCTTTCACGCTGGCGCCGGGCGAGATCGTGATCACGGGTTGGCTCATCAGTTCTCGGGCGCGAATGGTCTTCATCAAATCTTTTTGCTCCCTTTGCTGCAATCCCAGGGCCTTGACGAGCGCGGAGAAGAAAAGGTCCCGCTGACTTACGATGCCGACGAGTTTCCCGCCAGCGAGGATAGGAATGTGGCGGACACGGGCCATAGTCATCAAATCGTCCGCCAAATCAAGAACATCATCCGCTTCCAACGTGTGCGGGTCCCGCGTCATGATGTCTTGAACTTTTGTTTCTTCGTCTGATCTCATATCGGTTCCTCATGATCCAAAAGCGTATTGACTCTTTTGCCGATGAACAACACGCTCGATTCCTATTTCTACACCGAGATCACTGTTTAGTTTAGTTATCGTAATCAGACGCCGATGTCTAATATGCATCTCGTCGTCCGGCGTCTTTCCGGGGCCATTGATTTGAGCCACAAGCTAGTGTGGCGTCTCCGAAATTCGCTGACCTATTTCGTTATCGGTTTTCCGTATTCCCCCCTTTGAAAAAAGGGGGGCAAGGGGGGATTTGGAGTCACCGGCGGAGAAAAATCCCCCTAAATCCCCCTTTGCCAAAGGGGGACTAAGGCGCCGTCGGGCTCAGAATTCGTTAACGGATTTATCAAACACAACACTAGCCCGCGCCATTCTTGGCGCGCAAGGGATGTTTCCACTTCCAACTGACTTTCAGATTGACGTATCCGCCTGTTGTCGGTTAAAGTCCTGCAAAATGAATAGGGAGCATTTCCCATGCAGCAGTTGAATGAGAATGCGCGCCGGGTCCTCTGGGGAGCCGGGACAGCGCGCACCTTGCGGGCGCACTGGATGCTGCACGAACTCGGGCTTGAGTACGAGACCCGCCCCATCGGATCACGCACCGGTGAGACTCAAACGGCGGAGTTCTCGAAACTTAACCCGAGGCAAAAAATACCTCTCCTGCAGGACGGCGAGATCACTTTGGCCGAGAGCGCTGCGATCGTCACCTACCTGGCTGAAAGCTACGGCCAGGCGGCAGGCTTGATACCGCCGCCTCTTTCTCCAGAGCGGGCGGCGTACTTCGAATGGTGCTTTTTTACGATGATGGAGCTTGATGCCCATACGCTCTATGTGATCCGGAAGCACACACAGCTCGCCGGCATTTACGGCGAAGCCGCTAACGCCGTGCTTGCGGCGCGCGCGGGATTTGAAAAGCAGGTACGCGTCGCGGAGCAAGCCTTACACGCAAAAGGACCGTACATTCTCGGGAACGTATTTACGGGCGCGGACATCCTGCTGGCTACTTGCCTCGGCTGGTCCGAGCGCCTCGATGTGTCGCTTACTGCAACGCTGCGAGACTATTTCGAGCGCGTGACCTCGCGGCCGGCTTACCGGCTCGGTTACTTGGCGAATCAAAGATCGTGAGGCGCGAACGGGCCCCATGATCCATCAATAGCATTTTTACCTTGGAAATGTTGGACAAAACGACTGCAAGAACACTTATCGCGCTAAGGCGCAAAGTGGCGCGCCGCGGCTCGTCATCCCGAGCAAACGCGAGGGATCTGAGAAAGATTTCTCCCTGCGGTCGAAATGACAACGTGAATCCTTTGCATCTTTGCGCGAGCAATCTCCTTTCCGATTCTGCAATTCAAAAAGCAACTGAAATTTGAAATATCTTTGGGTAGCATTTTTCAATAGCAGTCGATCGTGTAACTCCGCTCTTTCGCGGGATAGGCGTAACAATTAGCAGGAGTGGGTTGGTATGTCTTACCCGGGGCGGAAACGAAGAGCCCCAGGGTTGCTACCGTTGCTAATTCACCGGCCACATCGGTGAGGGTGCTGCGCATGGCCGCGTCGTCGTCCGCTGAACGCGCATTTTCATGTAACAGGATGCGTTCATCGCGTAGTTTGCCATTCAGCCAGTTCCAGCCTGCATTGACGACGTACCTGAATTGTCCCGGCGTTATTTCTCCTTTATCGGCTTTCTCCGCGAGGTAACGATTCAATCCCGACATGTACTCTTCATAGAGCTTGGGGATCACGCGTTTGCGCAACTCCTCGTCATGCACGGCGGCGACGACTTGGTACGGCGGTAACCAGTGCCAGTGCCAATCGTCGAGTGTCGGCACATACGTGTCCTTGGCGAAGCGCGCGTAACAACCATTCTCATGTTCGACACTGAGAGCTTGCGTGAGCTCGTCCACTGTTTTCGGCACGCTTGGGCACATCAGATGCAGCCGGTGGCGAGCCGCTTCCCACGCTTCTAACGCAGGTTCAGTTTTCGGGGATCGATGATCTACCTTTTGACGGAATAGTGAAGGGGAGCAAGCGGGAAAGATAGTTAAGGCGGTTATTAAGAGTACAGCGTAAACAGGATTGGATCCCATGCCGTGCGTCTCCAGTGTGGTATTTTGCGCAAGCGGCATGCCACGAAGCTAAATTCAGGAATATTCAATATTTGCCCTGAATCAGGACCAGATATCCTGACGTGAATTGAACGTCGTTAACAAAATTGTCACGAATTTTCGTGATCCTGAGACTCGGGTGGAACTGCTCCGTTCTCAGCAACTCGAAGCAGCGCATCCACTACGAAGCGTAAAATAAAAACTGCCCTTCAGACGCAACCTGCTTTACTTGATTCTCTTTCCCGGTCATTATTTCTCTGTTTTCCGAGAACCTTGTCCGCTATGCTGAAGAAGGCGATCCAGAACGGAAGAAAGAAGCGCAAAAGGAATTGCAAAAATAACCTTGTCTTAGGGAGCAAAGAGAATTATGCCGCCTGTTGAACAGATCAAGGCCAAGCGCGCCGGTATTGGGTTACGTGCCTGTGATCCCGAGCGAGCATTTCCCGGTCTTACCTTGTTCGCGCCGCAAAGTGGCGGAGGCAAAGTTTTTCTCATCGATCTCGATGGTAGGACCGTTCACAGATGGCAAATGCCTTATCCTCCCGGCAATTACGGCTATCTGACCGAGAAGGGCACTCTCTTTTTCAACGGAAAGATCACCGAGGATTCAGAACGCTTCATCAGCGGCCAACCCTGGAAGGGAGGCGTCGCCCTTGAAGTCGACTGGAACGGGCGCGTTCTCTGGGAAGTGCGCCATCCCGACCACCATCACGACGGCATACGATTGCGGAACGGCAACATCCTGCTAATTTGCTTGGCCCAGCTTCCCCATGAAATTGTGCCGAAAGTAAAAGGCGGGATGCCCGGTACGGAACACAACGGTAAAATGTACGCCGATTATCTGGTCGAAATGACGACTGACGGCCGGATCGTGTGGGAGTGGCGCACTTGGGAGCATCTCGATCCGGAGAAAGATCCTATCACCGCGGTCCAAGAGCGGCGCGAAGAGTGGACCCATGGTAATGGCCTGGCGGAGTTGCCAAACGGCGACATCGTCGTGAGCTTTCGCATCATCTCGACCGTCATCATCATCGACCGGCAAACCGGCAGGATTATCTGGAAACTCGGAGCGCCTCCGCTGTGCGGTCAACACGCGCCGACGCCGCTGCCGAACGGCAACCTGCTCATCTTCGACAACGGCCCGCACCGACTCGACCATCCCATGCCATTCTCTCGCGTCATCGAGGTTGAACCGAAAACAAAACAAATTGTTTGGAAATACCAGGAGAGAAGAGAAAACAATTTCTTCAGCCCGCGGATCTCAAATGCGCAGCGTTTGCCCAATGGCAACACGCTGATTTGCGAGGGCGATTTCGGCAGGCTCTTTGAGGTAACGTTCGACGGGGAAGTCGTCTGGGAGTTTGTCAATCCCTATTTTGGCGAAGGGCCAAACGGGCCGGACAATCGCGTCTTCCGTGCCTACCGATACAGTGCGGAGGAGATCGCCAGAGCCAAAGCGACGGGAGGCGATCCGTTTTAGCTGGAAGCTCTTAGGAAGGAAATTGAGCCATGCGCCAAGCCGTCAAAGTCATTTTTGCTTGCCTTGCGTTGCAGGTTTACTTGGTCGTGCTCGCCTCGGCTGCCGTTTGCGCGGCGTCGGTCGCCGAGGTCGCGGCCAAGATAAAATCACTCAAGCAACAAGAAAAACTCGACTACCTCGCCAGGGGCGCTCGGGCCGAAGGCGAACTCGTCTATTACGGCACGATACCGATCGACGAGTTTCTTCCTCTGGCGCGGGTCTTTAACGCGCGCTATCGCTCTTTGGCTCTACAACATTATTTTTCCCCGCGCCAGGGAATTCTCAACCGAGCCCTAACCGAGGCGCGGGCGGGAAGACATGCCGTGGATGTTATTCAAGTCGACCTGAGTTATGGCTATCAGTTGTTGAATGAAAACCTGGTGCAGCCCTACTCAACTTCGGGAGAGAGTCGTTATTTCGACGGCACGTACGACGCGGACGGGTATTGGCATAGCATGTATCACTTGACGACAGCGCTTATCTACAACACGAGCTTGATCAAGCCGGAGCAAGCGCCGAAAAGCTATGAGGATCTTCTTAGCCCCGCATGGAAAGGAAAAATGCTATTCGATCCGGAAGCGGGATATATTTTGGCCGCAATGGAGCAGGCTTGGGGCCGAGAAAACGCCGTTGCGTATTTAACCAAGCTTGCCAAGCAAGATCTGAGTTTCCGGCGCGGCGGAACCTTGCCGACTCAGGTCGTCTCCTCGGGGGAATTTCCCATCGCGATAGCGATCAACGGCGAGACATCGGCGGCGGTGCGCGACAAGGGCGCGCCCCTGGGATTTAAAGTTCTGGCACCGAAGATCGTCAAACCCGAAGGCCTGTTCTTGGCGAAAAATGCGCCGCACCCGCACGCAACTTTGCTTTTCGCCGAATGGGTTCTCTCGGAAGAGGCACAGTCATTTTTGGCGACAAACTTAGGCAAGGGGAGCGCCATGAAAGGGGTGCGAAGTAAGTTCAAAGAATTTCAACTGCAGCCGGATTTCGTGGTGACTCCTAAACTCGGTCCCAAGCTGCAGAGCTATATCCAAGACTTCACAAAACTTATGGGGGTCCCTTAGCAGGCTGCTGAAAAAGACTCATATGCTTCGTTGCGCGAAATCGCCTCGCTACAACGTACCGGCCAAGTACGCCTCCGCTCGTCGATTTTTCGCGCGCCTCGCCTCTGAGATCTTTTTGAGCAGCCTGCAAGCAGAGTTTTTCAGCAACCCGATAGTTCTATAGATGCGGTACTTTGGTGAAAATCGTATTAGCGGGTTGGAATTTCACAAACGGCAATTATGAAGCTCGAAGTCGCGGACTTTCCGGTAACACAGATTCGGCTGGGACGTCGCTTCCGATATAAAGACGGGGTGCTCGAGGTTGATGAATCCGCGTTGGTCGATCTTGTGCGCCAGGATCCGAGAATCACAGATCCCACGCTCGCCGTGGCGATGCCGGGAGAGAAGGTACGCATTACCGGTATTCGAGACATTGTTGAGCCGAGAACCAAAGTTTCGGGGAGTGGCCAGGTGTTCCCCGGTGTTTTGGGACCTATCCAAGATGTCGGAGATGGGCGAACCCACCGCCTTTCGGGTATGACGGTAATCGGCGCCGCGGCGTATGAAGGAACGATCCGCGCGGGCACAACGGTTCAACGAAGCGCTATTTTGGATATGTCGGGTCCTGGAGCTGAGATTTCCCGATTCAGCTCGCGTCGGCACTTGGTCCTAAGCTTTAGCCTCGCTGCAGGCCTCACTGAATTGGAAGCTCACGCAGCGATTCAATTAGCGGAGTATAAGATTGCGCAGCGGATCGCTCAAACGACTGAAGGACTTTCACCTCGAAAGATCTCCACTTTTGATCTTAGCAAACAAGATCCGGATCTGCCCAACGTGATGTTGATGCAAGGCTGCATCACCGACCCTCAGCATGTGCATTCAGGCGTGGGTTATTATGGGCTCTCGTTGCGGGAGTCCATGGCGACTTTTGTTCACCCCAACGAGCTTTTTGACGGCGCGGTCACAGTCGACACGACCCGTTCGGGTCGTGGGTATTATCCTACGACATGGGATTGGCAAAACCATCCGCTGGTTCTGGGTCTGTACGAAGCCCACGGACGAAGCTTGAACTTTGGCGGTGTCATCTTGCAACGTATCCGCTTCGAGACCCATCACGGAAAAGAAGTTGGCGCTCAGAATGCCGCCCGTTTGGCCAAAGCCATGCGCGCTCACGGCGTACTCGTCACTTGGATCGGCGGAGGCAACGCATTTGTCGATGTTATGTTTACCATCCGTGCCTGTGAACGAAACGGTATAAAGACGGCGCTGGTGACCTACGAGAACGGCGGAAAAGAAGGCAAGGATAGCGCCGTGCTGTTTTATCTTCCGGAGGCAGACGCGGTGGTGAGCACGGGGAGTCTCGACCGGCCGGTGGATTTGCCGGCGATGGATAAGGTGATCGGTCCTTACCAGGAAATCAGAATCTTTCCTTTTCCCGGCGCGGCGCCAGTTTCGGCGCGCGGACCTTTATCGCTGGAAGCGCGCGATGTCATGATAGGCGGAGCCGATATTTGGGGTGAAGGGGCGTGGAAATGTGTGGAATACTAGCGGCAGCTCTTTCATACGAAACTGAAGCTTAGGACTTCCGCGGTATTAAAAAACGGACAAGTCAAATTTGTAGGTTATTTTTGTGATTGCACATAGAAGCGAAGAGCGAGTCAACGGTCAACACGCCTGGCGAGCCTATCTGTTAACGGACTTGGACGACGAACGCGCAGCGGCGCCGTGCTGTCCGTGACTGTGGCGGATTGCCGCTGCGCGTTATCAGTGTTCGTAAGGCCGGCGACTTAGGGCACTCCGGGCGGCTTGTTCTTCTTGTCGTAGAATTCCTGTTTAAATTCCGGCTTGCGCCTTTCGGAAAAAGCAGCAGAGCCCTCGTCGTAGTCTTTGCTCTGGCGCAGGTGCTGGTAGTATTCGCGATGGACTTCGAATCCTTTTTCCCAGCCCAGGATGTCGTAGAGAAGTTTGTCGATGTATTCGGTCGTATGGGCGGCGATGAGCCGGCCGTTGCGATTGATGGTCGTGCACAGTTCCATGCAATCGTCGATGAGCTTGTCCGGCTCGCAAATCTTCTGCACGAGTCCGAGCCGGAAGGCGGTATCCGCGTCGATCATCTGGCCGGTGAGTGCAAACCAGTACGCCCAACCCGTGGGTAGTTGGCACACGTAATTTGGCCACGCCGCCATATGCGACCAGCGCACTTCGGAGCAACCGAACTTGGATGTAGGCACGCAGTAGCGGATGTCGCATGCTAGCGCCAGGTTGAAACCGCCGCCCACTGCGTAGCCGTTGATCGCAGCGATGACCGGCTTATGCATTTGCAGAGCGCGGAGATTTCCATACTGTCGCGGCCCCGATCGTGGGCCCTTCATCTCGCCGCGGGCAAACGCGAGATTTTCTTTCAGATCGCCGCCGACGCAAAAAGTGTCCGCGGTTCCAGTGAGAACGATCGCCCATACATCGTCATCGTCCTTGGCCTTATGCCACGCTTCATCCAGCGCCCAGTAAAGGTCGCGGCTGATCGCGTTCTTCTTCTCCGGCCGATTGAGCCGAATGATAGCGGTATGCGGCTCGCGTTTCTCGTATATACAAATCGCTTCTGGTTCCGGCATGAATTCCTCCTGAATTCCAGAGGTCAGACGTCAGAGATCAGTTTCCCCTCCTCGATCCTCCCCCGCGTACGGGGAAGGAGACCGGTGGGGCACTTGGTTTTGTCGTCTCACCTCTGATCGCTGCTTAATCTTACCTCCGAGTTCTGATCTCTGACTTCTGACCTCTGATGTCTGTCTTGTCCGACGCTGACCTCTGACTTCTGATCTCTGACCTCTATTTCCCGACCTCTGTCTTTCTAGTACAAAACTTTTTCTTCTTCCAACCGAGCGATTTCCGCGTCCGATAAACCGAGCAAGCTCCTGGCGACTTCGTGCGTGTGTTGGCCCATGAGCGGCGCGAGGCCGCGCACTTTGCCCGGTGTCTCCGACAAGCGCAGCGGCACGTTTTCTGTGACGATATCGCCGGCTTCCGGCTCCGTCATATTCACGAGAAAACCGGTGGCGGCGTATTGTTTATCCCGTTTGAATTGATCTTCGACGTCTTGTACGACGGCGGCGCAAACGCCGATCGCCTGTAAAGCCTCCATGACTTCGTACGGATCATGCTGCATCGTCCACGACGTAACCCACCTGTCCAGTTCGTCTTTGTGGCGCACCCGTTCGAGGTGCGTGGCGAACTTAGCGTCGGCGTTTAATCCTGACTTGGCCATGAAGGCCGCAAACCGTTCCCATTCATCTTCGTTGTAGATCGCGATTACGCACCATCGGTCATCGCCTTTGCACTGATAGGGACCGTAGGGCGCGGCGATCAGACTGCGATTGCCTTCCGGTTTGGGTTCGCGATGGTTGACGGAATACTCCAGATACTTTGGCCCGAGCACCGACGCGCCGATTTCAAGTTGGGCGCTGTCGATCCATTGGCCGTGGCCAGTTTTCTTCCGCTCGATCAACGCCAGCACGACGCCGAAGGCTCCGGTGACTCCGCCCATAAAGTCGGGATGTTGCGTTCGCGGCTCGGCAGTCGCGGTGGTGGCGCCGGGGTAATTCCACAAATACGTCGTCGCCATGGTATTGCCGACGTTCGGTCCGTAAGTGAGGTCGGCGGCATGCGGCCCGGTGCAGCCCATCCCCTTGACGCGGATAAGAATGCACTGCGGATTGATCTCTTTCAGTTGCGGCCAGTCGAGTCCCCATTTTTCCAAAATGCCCAGGCCGAAATTTTCTACCAGGACATCGGATTTTTTTACCAGTTCTTTGACCAACTCGCGGCCGCGGGGCGTCTGCATGTTGACGGTGAAGGATTTTTTGCCGCGCTGCAGCTTCATAAAGTCCGGCTTCTTGTTCCACAATTGCGGGTCTTCGCCGCGGTGGCCGTCGCCGCGCAGCCGGGTTTCGCAACGAATCACTTCCGCTCCGAACTCGCACAGCACGCGCGCGACGGTCGGACCGGCAGCGCCGGTGGTTAGCTCAACGACACGAATGCCTTCCAAGGGAAGTTTAGCCATCTTAAATTACTCCGGCGGATTTGAGCGCGATCAGCTCATCTTTGGTGAAGCCGAGCTCGCCGCAATACAGCGCTTCGTTATGTTCTCCCAAGAGCGGCGCTGTTCGGAAGATCCCTCCCGGACTGTCGCTGAGCCGCGGCACGGGACCGAACTGCAGATATTTGCCGATCACGGGATGACGCATCTCGACGAAGATCTCCCGCGCTTGGGTCTGGGGGGACTCGATGAATTCACCCGCGGTATTGATGGGAGTCACGGCAATGCGGCGTTTTTGTCCTTCGTCATACAACTCCTCTTTGGTATACCGTAGGCAGAATTCCGAGATCGCCTTGGTCACAATATCCGGGTGCTGGCGCCGGTAGGACATTTTCTCGAACTCGGGGCCGGAAATCGAAGGCGGCCGGCCTATCCAATCCACCAGCCGGCGCCACTGCTCGACGGGAATGATGAAAATTCGCGCATAACCATTCTTGGTCGGATAGGGATCGTAAAGATCGGTTTCCTCTCCTTTGCGCGAAGCGCGCGCGGGCTTGGCGCCGGTGTAACCGTAGTTGGGAATAAAATATCCCGCGATGTGTCCCGCGCATTCGTGCATTGAAACATCGATATACTGACCTTTGCCGCTCTCCAGTCGATGGTAAAGCGCGACGGCAATGCCGAAGGCGCCGTAAGTAGATGCCATGCCGTAAGCAATCTCGCCCGGAGGCTGCAACGGAGGTTCGCCCGGTTCACCCGCCAAGTAAAGGAGATTGCCGAGCGCGATCCCGGCGATGTCATCGGCTTTATAGTCGCGCCAGGGACCGGTTTGGCCGAACGGCGTGATGGAGGCGTACGCCAGACGCGGATTCTGCGCGCTCATTACCGCATAGCCGATCCCCAATTCGTCCATTCGCCCGGGCCGCGCCGTTTCGATGACCACGTCGGCCTTGCGCGCCAGTTCGAGCAGGATTGAGCGTCCGTCGGGCTTCTCAATATCGAGGGTAATGCCGCGTTTGTTAGTATTGAAATGAAGAAAATAAAGACTCTTCTCAGGATCCGGCAAGTCATCCTTGAACGGCGGAATGCGTCGTGATTCGTCTCCGCACGGCCGCTCGACCTTAATCACATCTGCGCCCATATCGGCCAACAGCTTGGTACAGTGCAAACCGAGCGGACCGGCCAAGTCCAACACGCGATACCCGGCGAGCGGGCCATTGGCATTTACTTTTTCCATCAAATTCCTCAGCAGACGTTGCAAACTTTCTGTCGAAGCGATTCTTACTTGGATAGAACCAAC
>JBGPIK010000049.1:0-24268 GCA_041484845.1 Binatia bacterium
AAAGCTCGATTCCACCTTCGCGGACACCGTCCGCCACAGCTTTCACACGACCATGAAAGAGGAACCCGTTTCGATCAAAAACAACGCGGTTAATACTTTTTTCTTTGCAGATTTTGGCTAGCGTCAGCCCCACTTGCTTGGCAGTTTCAACGCCTTTGCTCTTATTCGCGATTTCGACTAGATCGCCGGAAAGAGTAGATACGGCCGCCAAGACCACTCCGCGATCGTCGGAAATAACCTGAGCGTAAATATGCTTATGACTGCGGAATACACACACCCTCGGGCGTGCATCGGTCCCCCGGACCTTTTTGCGCACTCTAGCCTGCCGTCGTGTCCGCGCAACGTATCTCTGATTAGTCGCCATCCTTTGTCCTCAAGTCTTACGCGGCGCCGGCAGAACCAACAGCCTTCCCCGCCTTGCGCCGGATGACCTCTTCCCGGTATTTGATTCCCTTGCCTTTGTAAGGTTCCGGAGGTCTCAGACTCCGGATCTTGGCAGCCATTTCACCCAACAATTGCCGATCAGCGCTATTGAGTGTGATGATAACCTGCCGCTCCACGGATGCCGTTACGCCTTGCGGCAGTGGAAAAACAACGGGATGGGAATAGCCAAGCGTCATGTGAATTTCTTGGCCCTTGACCTCGGCACGGTACCCTACTCCGTTGATGTCGAGTATGCGGCTGAAACCTTGGGTCACCCCTTGGGCCATATTAGCAATCAGCTTGCGCGTCAACCCGTGAAGCGCTCTATACCTTCGCTCTTCGCCCTGGCGTTCGACACGCACAACGTTTCCTTCAACTATGATCGCGACTCCCGCCGGGATTGCAGTTTCCAATTTGCCCTTGGGTCCCTCTAAGCGAACCACATGGGGTTCAACGGCAATCTTAACTCCACTCGGAATCGTGATGGGCAGTTTTCCAATTCGCGACACTTTACACCTCGACTTCAACTACCAAACCGAACAAATCAGCTCACCCCCAACTTTTGCCCGTTGCGCATC
Source organism: Binatia bacterium (assembly GCA_041484845.1). GTDB lineage: Bacteria > Desulfobacterota > Binatia > UBA9968 > UBA9968 > JBGPIK01. Next base: position 1,002 of record JBGPIK010000049.1, read on the forward strand.
ACGATCCACAAGAATGCCCTTCGGCGTCGACAGGATCTGAATTCCCAAACCTTTGCGGATCGGCGGCACCTCCTGGGAGCCGACGTAGACTCTTCGCCCCGGGCTACTTACACGTTTTATCCCGGTTATAATCGGCCGATTCTCTCGATCAAAGCGAAGTTGAATCACTAAGTCTTCTCCCCCACCCTGGGCGGCCTTTACTTTCTTTGCTTCCCTTAAATAACCTTCACTGATTAGAATCTTTACGATATTTTCTTTGACTCGCGACCAGGGAACTGCAACCTTTTGGTGTCGCGCCCGGCCGGCATTTCGGATACGAGTCAGCATGTCTGCGATTGGATCCGTCATTCCCATTTGAACTCTCCGAGCTTACCAACTGGCTTTAATCAAGCCTGGAATGTGGCCCTTGCGTGCATGGTCGCGAAGGCAAAGCCGACACATGCGAAAGCGCCGGTAAAATGCCCGCGAGCGACCACAGAGGGGACAACGATTGTATTCCCGAACTTTAAATTTATTCGGTCTTTCAGCTTTGATTCGCAAACACGTTTTGGCCAATGGCATTCTCCCTTATCCGATACCGGCGAACGGCATCCCTAACAGTTTGAGCAAACTTCTACCCTCTTGATCGGTCTTCGCCGTGGTTATAAACGAAACTGTCATTCCCCTCGTTTTTTCCACCTTATCGGCTTGGATCTCCGGGAAAATAATCTGCTCCCGCAGACCCAAAGAATAGTTTCCACGGCCGTCGAACGAGCGGTCGGAAATTCCCTTAAAATCGCGGACCCGGGGGAGGGCGACGTGAATGAGCCGGTCGAGAAACTCATACATGCGGTCCCTACGCAGAGTCACCATGCAACCAATGGGAACCCCCTCCCGCAATTTAAAATTGGCGATGGCTTTTTTAGCGCGCGTCACGACCGGCTTTTGCCCCGTGATGGCGGTCACCTCAACCACCGTGGTGTCGAGGGCCTTGATGTTCTGTGTGGCTTCGCCCAGACCGACGTTCACGGTGATCTTTTCCAGTCGCGGCACCTGCATGGCGTTCTTATAGTTGAACTCCTTCATCATCGCCGGAACCACTTCGTCCTGATATTTCTGCTTCAATCGTGCCATGCTCGTTCCACTAGTCCAAAGCTTCACCGCATCTGCGACAGATGCGGATCTTTTTCCCATCCGCGAGAATTTTTCGCCCAATCCGCACCGGCGTGTTACATTTGTCACACATAATCATGAGGCTTGAAGCATGAATCGAAGCTTCTTTTTCCACGATTCCGCCCGGTTGTTGCGGGCCTCTGGGCCGAGTATGTCGTTTAATTAAATTAACTCGTTCAATGATGGCCGCATCCTTGTCGGGAAGGACCCGAAGCACCTTCCCGGTCTTGCCCCGTTCCCTTCCTGCGATGACCATGACACTGTCGTTCTTTCGAATGTGCACGAACAGCTTCTCCTCGGTATCGACTAAAGTACTTCCGGCGCGAGAGAAATAATCTTCATGAATTTTTTCGCCCGCAGCTCGCGCGCTACGGGGCCGAAAATACGGGTGCCGATTGGCTCTTTTTGGTTGTCGATAAGGACAGCGGAGTTGTTATCAAAGCGAATATAGGTTCCATCGGCACGCCCGATTTCTTTTGCCGTGCGGACCACGACCGCTTTCATCACTTCACCCTTTTTGACCTTCGCGTTAGGGATCGCTTCCTTAACAGAAACCACAATGATATCGCCGATCGACGCATACTTGCGTTTGCTGCCCCCCAGGACCTTAATGCACTGGACCTTGCGCGCGCCCGAGTTATCCGCCACATCCAACACCGTTCTCATCTGGATCATGAATCAACCTCAAACTTAGTAGCACAACCGCCTAGGCATCAGACCCGTTGGACTGCGCCGCGCCAATCGTTCTAGCCCGCTCCAAAACCTTGCTTACGCGCCAGCACTTATCACGACTTAGGGGCCGGCACTCGACAATCAACACGCGGTCGCCGATGTGACACTGGTTGCTTTCGTCGTGGGCCTTGACCTTAGTTCTTCGCCGCAAGACCTTCTTGTACTTAGGGTGCATGACCGTTCGCTCAAGAGAAACCACCACCGTCTTTTGCATCCGGTCGCTGATCACCACTCCGTTGCGCTCTTTCCTTAACCCTCTCGTGTTCATGCCGCGCCTTTCTCCCCCGCGAGCGCCTTTTGTCGAAGCACCGTCTCCACGCGCGCCAAATCCCGCTTGGTTTCTCCAAGTTTCATCGGGTTTTCCAGCCGGCTGGTGGCGCGTTTGAGTTTCAAATGGCCGATCTCCTCGCGTAGCTCGGCGCTCTTCTGCTTGAGATCGTCGATGGTCAGATCGCGCAGCTCTTTAGCTTCCATGAACCATTCCTCGCCGTTCCACGATTGCCGTGGGAATCGAAAGCTTATGGGCGGCCAGACGGAACGCCTCCCGCGCGAGCGGCCCCTCCACGCCTTCCATCTCAAAAAGGATTCTTCCCGGCTGGATCACCGCAACCCACATTTCGGGCGAACCTTTGCCCTTCCCCATGCGCGTCTCAGCCGGTTTTTTCGTCAAAGGTTTGTCGGGAAAAATCCGAATCCAGACTTTACCACCGCGTTTGAGGTAACGCGTAAGCGCCACGCGGGCGGCTTCGATTTCTCGCGCGCTCATCCAGCCACGCCCAACCGCCTTCAACCCAAAGTCGCCAAAGGCCAGCGAAGAACCCCGGTGCGCAGTGCCGCGGCGGCGTCCCTTTTGCAATTTGCGATATTTGACTTTTTTTGGTTCCAGCATCTTTAAAGTTTCTTGCTACTAAAACAAACTGTGAATATTTTCGACGATTTTTTAATCGTTCGCCTAGCCCCCCAACATCGCCTTCTGCTGTTCTTCTTCTTCAGTCAGCACCTCGCCCCTAAAAATCCAAGCCTTCACGCCGATGACCCCATAGGTCGTACGCGCTTCCGCGAATCCGTAACTGATATCGGCCCGCAAGGTATGAAGCGGGACGCGTCCTTCGCGGTACCATTCGGTGCGCGCGATTTCGGAGCCTCCGAGACGCCCCGCGCATTGAATTCTCACGCCTTGGGCGCCCATGCGCATGGCGCGCGAGACGCTTTCCTTCATGGCGCGGCGAAATGCGACGCGCCGTTCCAACTGTAGCGCGACGTTCTCTGAAACCAGTTGCCCATCGAGGTCGGGCCGCCTCACTTCATGAATGTTGATATAGGTTTCCCGGCTGGTGAGCTTGGCGATTTCTTCTTTGAGCTTTTCGATCTCGGCGCCCTTCTTACCGATCACGATTCCCGGACGAGCCGTGTATATGTTGATCTTCGCCTTGTTGGCCGCACGCTCGATTTCGATCTTGGAAATACCCGCGTGATAAAGCCGGCTTTTTAAGAATTTCTTCACCCGAAAATCTTCGTGCAACAGCTTCGGATAATCATGTCGCGCAAACCATTTGGAATCCCATGATTCGATTACCCCGAGACGAAAAATTTTTGGATGTACTTTCTGACCCATCAGCCCTTAACTCCTCTCGCTGGCTTCATCCAGGACGACCGTGATGTGACTGAGTCGTTTACGAATCTTGGTGGCTCTCCCCTGAGCGCGCGGAGTAAACCGTTTCCACATGCCACCTTCATCCACCTTCACTTGTTTCACGTAGAGGCGATCCACATCGACGCTCTGGGTGTTTTCCGCGTTGGCCACCGCCGTACGCAACGTCTTGGCGACAATCCCGGCGGAACGCTTCGGAACAAATTTTAGGATGTTGAGCGCTTCCTCAACTCCTTTTCCTCGTATTTGATCTACGACCAGCCGCATTTTTCGCGGCGAGAGCCGTACGTATTTTGTAATCGCGCGTGCTTCCATAATATTAGTTACTTCATTGCGGCGGTTCGCGTTTATCGAGCGGCCGCATTAAACCCCATCTCCGTCGCTATGGCTTCGCCGCGGACGCCACGGGTTTGGGCGCCGCCGCCGCAGGGGCAGCCGTAGGTGCGCCCACCGTTTCTTTCGCTTCCGCTTTGCGATCCCCCGAATGCGCGAAGAAGGTTCGGGTCGGAGCAAATTCGCCCAGTTTGTGACCCACCATGTTCTCGCTGACAAAGACGGGAATGAACTTCCTTCCGTTGTGCACGCCGATCGTATAGCCGACCATTTCAGGTATAACAGTCGAGCGGCGGGACCACGTACGAATGACTTGCTTCTGGCGAGACTCATTCATGACCGCAATTTTTTTTGCCAGATGCTCGTCGACAAAGGGTCCTTTTTTGATCGAACGCGCCATCGTTACTTAGCCCTTCTTTCTTTTACAATATACTTGTCGGATGCATGGTTTTTACGGGTCTTGTATCCCTTCGTCGGCTTGCCCCATGGCGTCATAGGGTGATTCCCCTTGGAGCGACCCTCGCCGCCCCCATGCGGATGGTCCACCGGGTTTTTGGCGATGCCGCGCGTGGTGGAACGCCAGCCCAACCATCGCATTCTGCCGGCTTTGCCCCAGGAGATGTTCTCCTGGTCTAAATTTCCGATCTGGCCAACGGTCGCCCGGCACTCTGCCAGCACATTGCGCAATTCACCCGACGGAAGCTTCAAAAGCGCGTACGAGCCCTCCTTGGCCATGAGTTGGGCACCGGAACCTGCGCTGCGCACCAACTGCCCCCCTTTGCCGATTTTCAGCTCAACGTTGTGAACCACAGTTCCCACAGGAATGAATTTTAGCGGCAAAGAATTGCCGGGTTGAATGTCTATATTGTCGTCGCCCGCAATCACCGTACTGCCCACTTTAAGTTTTTCCGGCGCGAGGATATAGCGCCGCTCGCCATCGGTATAACAAAGCAGCGCAATTCGCGCAGAGCGGTTCGGATCATATTCAATCGCTTCGACTTTAGCGGATACGTTCTTCTTGTTCCGCTTAAAATCGATCACACGATAGAGCCGCTTGTGACCACCCCCTCGATGATCAGCAGTAATTCGACCGGTATTGTTGCGCCCGCCGCTGCGCAAGCGGCGCTCTAGCAAACCCTTCTCAGGCCGTTTATCAGTGATCTCGTCGAAAGTGAGACCGGTACGAAAACGCATCCCCGCCGAAGTGGGCTGATAATTCTTAATCGCCATTTCTGTGCTCTCTTATGCCCCGCCAAAAAAATCGATCTTGTCGCCTTCCTTTAGGGTAACGTAGGCCTTTTTCCACTCGGGCCGGCGGCCCATATGTCTACCGATACGCCGTATCTTTCCCAGGTAACGGGCCATTCGAACCTTGACGACTTTAACTTTGAAGAGCGTCTCGACTGCGTGCTTGACCTCAATCTTATTGGCCTCAGGCCGTACCTTGAACAGTACCTGTTTAGCCTTCTCGGTGAGAAGCGACCCCTTCTCGGAAATCAACGGTGCGCGGATAACGTCGTGTGGCCCTTTCATGCCGCCAACCTTTCCTGCAATAGTTTAAGCGCCCCCTCGGTAAAGATGAGATGGTCATAGCGCACCAGATCATAGACATTCAAGCCTTCCACCCGCAGCACTTTAACTTTCGCAAGATTTCGGCCCGCACGCTCGATCTTGTCATCGGATTGCGCAATGACGATTAAAGCGCTTTCAACCTTGAGATCCGCCAACGCTTTGACCATGAGCTTCGTCTTGGCTTCCTCAAATTCAAGCTTATCAACAACAATAATTTTTCCGTCGCGTTTCTTTAAACTGAGCGCCGATAAGAGCGCTTCCCGACGCGCCTTCCGCGGCATACGGTAAGAGTAGTCGCGCGGTTGCGGGCCAAAAATAGTGCCGCCGCCTACCCATATAGGCGAGCGTATGCTTCCTGCCCGGGCCCGCCCTGTTCCCTTCTGCCGCCAGGGCTTCTTGCCGCCGCCACTGACGAATCCTTTGGATTTTGTCGCCGCCGTTCCGGATCGACGATTGGCCAGTTGCATCACAATAGTCTGGTGCAAGAGGTGCGGGCGAGTCTTAACACCGAATATCTCTTCTTTGAGAACCGGCTGTATGACATGAACTTCCATGATCCACTATCCCTTCGCCGCTCGTCGCACGATAACAACCCCGTGTTTCGCTCCGGGGACGGCCCCGCGAACCAGCATTAGGTTCTGCTCCGGTCGAACGTCGATAACTTCGAGATTTTGAATCGAAACCCGCTCATTCCCCCAATGTCCGGCCATTTTTTTCCCTTTACGTACTCGCCCCGGGTATGAACGATTGCCGATCGAACCGCCGTGACGGAAATATTCGTGAGTTCCGTGCGAACCGGGAAATCCGGCAAACGACCAACGCTTGATGACACCCGAAAATCCGTGTCCTTTTGAAGTCCCCGAGACGTCGATCAGGTCGCCGGCCTTGAACAGATCAGCGACCTTGATCTCTTGTCCGATCGCGTATTGCGATACATCATCCAGCCGGAATTCTCTAAGAACCTCAAACGCCCCTTTACCCGCTTTTGCCATGTGCCCCTGCAACGGCTTGTTCACACGTTGGCTTTTCTTGCTGCCAAAACCAACTTGGAGCGCCGTGTAACCGTCTCGCGCTGTTTCTTTTTTCTGCACCACCACACAGGGACCCGTCTCGATCACGGTAACGGGGATAACGTTGCCGTCAGCGTTGTAGAATTGCGTCATGCCAACTTTTTTTCCGATAAGCCCTGTCATAAAGTATCCAACTCAATGCGGTCGTTTAGTCTCGACTTATTCCGCCACGGTTACTGGAGCTTGATTTCGACATCCACGCCCGCGGCTATGTCGAGCTTACCCAAGGCGTCAATCGTTTGTTGCGTGGGCTCCAAGATATCGAGCAGCCTCTTGTGCGTCCGAATCTCAAATTGATCCCTGGACTTTTTGTCAACATGGGGCGAGCGGTTGACGGTAAAGCGCTCAATCCGTGTGGGAAGCGGAATAGGCCCCGCTACCCTTCCTCCGGTCCGCCTCACGGTTTCGACAATCTCTCCCACGGACTGATCCAGCACGCGGTGATCATAAGCCTTTAGCCGTATCCGAATCTTTTCGTTCATAAGTTATTTTCCGACTTGCCGTCCAACTTGGCGATAATCCCCTCTGCTACCGCTGCAGGCACGGGTTCATAGTGAGAGAACTGCATCGTATAGGTTGCTCTGCCCTGCGTCATAGAGCGTAGATCCGTTGCGTAACCAAACATCTGCGCCAGAGGGACACGCGCGTCAATCGCCTGAGCGGCCGGTCGAGTCTCCATTCCCAAGACTTTCCCGCGCCGCGAGCTGATATTGCCAATCACGTCGCCCATGAACTCTTCGGGCACCACCACTTCGACTGACATGATCGGTTCCAGAAGAACCGGACTGGCCTTTCTTGTAGCCTGTTTAAAAGCCATCGAACCGGCAATCTTGAATGCAATTTCCGAGGAATCTACATCATGGTAGCTGCCATCAAACAGCGTGGCCTTCACATCCACGATCGGATAGCCCGCCAACGCCCCGTTCTCCGTCGCCTCCCGAATCCCCTTTTCGACCGCGGGAATATATTCGCGCGGGATCGCCCCTCCCTTGATCGCGTCAACGAATTCGAATCCCGAGCCCGGCTCCAGCGGCTCGACCTTGATCCACACGTCACCGTATTGCCCGCGGCCTCCCGTCTGACGAATGAACTTTCCTTGTTGCTCAACCGCTCTGCGAATTGTTTCTTTGTATGCGACCTGGGGCCTACCAACGTTGGCGCCAACGTTAAACTCGCGCAGCAGGCGATCGACGATGATTTCCAGGTGCAACTCCCCCATGCCGGAGATGATGGTCTGACCCGTTTCTTCATCCGTCCGGACCTTAAAGGACGGATCTTCAGTGGCTAGTTTTTGCAGGGACAGACCCAGCCTTTCCTGATCCGCTTTACTTTTGGGCTCGATGGCAATCGAAATAACAGGATCCGGGAAATCGATAGACTCGAGAATAATCGGTTTGTCTTCGTCGCACAAAGTATCACCCGTGGTGGCGGTTTTTAGCCCCACCGCTGCGGCGATATCACCGGCATAGACTTCCTTGATCTCCTCGCGCTTGTTGGCGTGCATTTTCAGGAGACGCCCAATCCGTTCTCTCTTGGCCTTTGTCGAATTGTATACGCTGGCGCCGGCAGCGAGGGATCCCGAGTAGACGCGGAAAAAACTCAAGGTCCCGACAAATGGATCGGTCATAATTTTAAAAGCAAGAGCTGAAAATGGCGCATTGTCGTTGGCGGGACGCTCATCCGGTTGCTGCGATCTAGGATTCATGCCTTTCACCGGTGGAATATCCAAAGGAGCCGGAAGATAATCCACTACGGAGTCAAGCAGCGGCTGCACGCCCTTGTTGCGAAACGCGGAGCCGCATAGAACGGGAACAATCTTGAGGGAAAGCGTGCCGCGGCGAATCGCCGAGCGAAGCTCGGATTCATTAATCTCTTTCCCGTCAAGATACTTTTCCATCAGGGTTTCATCGCAATCCGCCGCAGCTTCCAACAACTTTTCGCGGTACTCCTCGGCTTGAGCCTGCAACTCAGCCGGAATGGGATCGACGCGGAACTTCGCTCCTAAACTGTCCTCTTCCCAGACAATGGCTTTCATCTGCACCAAATCAATGACTCCGCCGAACTTCTCCTCAGCACCGATGGGCAACTGCACAATCGTGGGACGTGCACCCAATCGGTCCGTTATCATCTGAACCACGCGGAAAAAGTCGGCGCCGAGCCGGTCCATTTTATTGACAAAGGCGATTCGTGGAACACCATATTTGTCGGCCTGGCGCCACACGGTCTCGGATTGTGGTTCCACGCCGCCCACCGAGCAAAACACGGCGACCGTGCCATCGAGGACCCGAAGCGACCGTTCAACTTCAATCGTAAAGTCGACGTGCCCCGGCGTATCGATGATATTAATGCGGTGATCGCGCCAGTGACAGGTTGTCGCCGCCGAGGTGATCGTAATGCCCCGCTCCTGCTCTTGGACCATCCAGTCCATCGTCGCTGTGCCTTCGTGAACCTCGCCGATCTTGTAATTGATCCCGGTATAGTAGAGGATCCGCTCGGTGGTCGTCGTTTTACCGGCATCGATATGTGCCATGATGCCGATATTGCGGGTCTTTTCTAGTGGAATCGTTCGTGCCATTTTATTATCGGCGGAAAAAAAGGAGGCGGTTAAACCGCCTCCTTTTTCCAGCCCAATTCTTAAATCTACTCTACCACCGGTAATGCGCGAAAGCACGATTAGCTTCCGCCATTCGGTGAGTGTCTTCCTTCTTTTTTATCGCCGTGCCCCGATTATTAGCCGCATCGATCAGTTCGGCGGCCAATTTTTCTTCCATCGATTTTTCCGCTCGCTCCCGCGCCGATTGGATCAACCAGCGCATGCTTAGGGACAACCGCCTCTGGGGTCTCACTTCAACAGGCACCTGGTAAGTCGCGCCGCCCACACGTCGGGAGCGCACTTCAACCGTCGGCCGGGTATTCTCGATCGCTCGCTTGAAAACTCCCAAGGAATCTTCCTTCGTCTTGGCCGTCACGATATCCAGGGATCGATACAAGATGGACTCCGCCACACTCTTTTTACCCCGGCTCATGATCGTATTGACGAATTTCGCTACCAGCTTGTCCCCATATTTGGGGTCAGGCAAAACTTCTCTTTTACGAACTTCCCCTTTGCGTGGCATATAATTTATTTTGGTCTTTTCGCCCCATACTTGGAACGACTTTGGCGCCTTTCTTGAACGCCGATGGAATCCAGAGTTCCGCGAACGATATGGTAACGCACGCCGGGAAGGTCTTTCACGCGGCCGCCGCGGATGAGGACAACGGAGTGCTCCTGCAAATTATGCCCGACGCCGGGAATATAGGAAGTGACTTCAATACCATTGGTGAGACGAACACGCGCGACTTTGCGCAACGCTGAGTTCGGCTTTTTCGGTGTCGAGGTGTAAACGCGCGTACATACACCACGTTTTTGCGGGCAATTCTGCAACGCCGGTGCGGTGTTTTTGCGCCTCTGCTTCTCTCGGCTTTCACGGATAAGTTGACTGATTGTAGGCATAGTATTCGCTGGCGACTCTTTCCGACTCTGACGGATTATTCCTTTATCTTTCTTGCCTGCAAAAATCCTTTAATTACCAAATAAAATCACCCTTGTCAAAGGTCTACGCCTCTACGGCCTCCGGGACCTTCCCGTCGAAGCTCTCCGGCTCTTCGAGCTCAATATCCGCGTTAGCGTACTTGGCCACTCCCGTACCGGCGGGAATCAGGCGTCCCATGATTACGTTTTCCTTGAGGCCGCAGAGCAGGTCGATTTTCCCGTGAATGGCCGCCTCCGTAAGGACCTTGGTCGTTTCCTGGAAGGACGCCGCCGAGATAAAACTCTCGGTCGAAAGTGACGCCTTGGTGATGCCTAACAGTAGAGGTTCCGCCACCGCTGGTTTTCCGCTCTGCGTTATCGCGCGCTGATTCTCTTCATCGAAGCGCCACTTTTCAACCTGATCGCCGACTAAGAATTCGGTATCCCCTACTTCCTTGATTTTTACCCGGCGCAGCATCTGCCGCACGATGACCTCGATATGCTTGTCATTAATGCGCACGCCCTGGAGACGATAAATCTCCTGCACTTCATCCACCAAATACTTGGCCAAAGCCTTTTCGCCCAGGATGTTCAAAATGTCGTGCGGATTGGATGAGCCATCCATCAACGCTTCTCCGGCACGGATACGATCACCCTCATGAACACTGATGTGCTTGCCCTTGGGAATCAAATACTCTCGCGGCTCGCCGACTTCGGGCGTGACAATAACTTTACGTTTTCCTTTGGTGTCTTTGCCGAATGAGACGATCCCGTCGATCTCGCTGATGACGGCAAATTCTTTGGGCTTACGCGCTTCGAAGAGCTCGGCAACCCGGGGGAGTCCGCCGGTAATATCCTTAGTTTTGGTGGTCTCCCGCGGGATTTTTGCCAGCGCGTCACCAGCAAAAACCGTCTGACCGTCTTGAACGTTGATGTGAGCACCGACCGGCAACAGATAACGCGCTTCGGAATGTGCCGACAAACGCGCGGTTTGTCCTTCCACATCTTTGATCGAGATCCGGGGCCGCTTGTCGAGGTCTTTAGAATCAATGATAACTTTGGTCGAAAGACCGGTCCGCTCGTCGACCTTTTCCTCCATGGTGAGGGCTTCGATCACATCTCCGAACTTAATCACGCCACTCACCTCAGTAAGGATAGGAATCGTATAGGGATCCCATTCCGCGAGCAACTCGCCCGCTTTGATCTTCGCGCCGCCTTTCTTTTTGAGCTTGGCTCCGTATACGACCGGATAACGTTCCCGTTCCCTTTCTCGGCCTTTTTCGCCTTCTGGATAATCGACAATGGCAATTTCGCCGTTGCGGTTCATCACAACGAGATCGCCTTCTTTGTTCGTCACCGTGCTGACGTTGATGAACTTCACGAATCCATCGTTACGGGGTTCCAACGTCGTCTGTTCGGCGCGCCGACTCGCGGTACCGCCGATATGAAACGTCCGCATGGTGAGCTGCGTGCCCGGTTCACCGATGGACTGCGCCGCGATCACGCCGATCGCCTCGCCGTGGTTAACCATGTGACCTCGTCCCAAATCGCGGCCATAGCACATAACGCAGACGCCGCGTCTGGACTGACAGGTCAATACCGAGCGAATCTTGATGCGTTCCAGGCCTGCATCTTCGATACGCTGTACCAGTTCTTCATCGATCTCCTGATTCGCTCGGACAATCAAATCCCCCGCGAATGGGTCTTTAACGTCTTCGAGCGCAACGCGACCGAGAACGCGATCTCCAAGCGGCTCGATAATCTCGCCGCCCTCCATTAAAGGGGTCATTTCGATGCCGTCCATGGTGCCGCAATCGTCTTCGGAAATGACCGAGTCTTGAGCCACATCGACTAATCTTCGCGTCAGATAACCGGAGTTGGCCGTTTTGAGCGCCGTATCGGCGAGGCCCTTGCGCGCGCCGTGGGTCGAAATAAAGTACTGCAACACGGTGAGCCCCTCACGAAAATTCGCCGTGATTGGCGTTTCAATGATTTCGCCAGAAGGCTTGGCCATCAATCCGCGCATCCCCGCCAGCTGTCGAATCTGTTGCGCGCTACCGCGAGCACCGGAATCAGCCATCATGAAGATCGGGTTGTAGCTCGGCACCGACGTCTCGCGACCGTTCTCATCGGTAACCTTTTCCGTACCCAAATCGCGCAACATTTCGTCCGCGATGCGATCGGTGACCTCCGCCCAGATATCGACGACTTTATTGTACCGCTCGCCGTCCGTGATCAGACCGTTTTTGTATTGCTCTTCGATTTCGCGGACGTCTTCGTGAGCCTTCTTAAGCAATTGTTCTTTACTCGGCGGAATCAACATATCCTTAATCGATATGGAAATTCCCGCTTTGGTCGCGTTCTGAAAACCGATGTCCTTTAATCGGTCCGCAAGAATAACCGTGGCCTTATTGCCGGCCATTCGGTAGCTCACGTCGATGAGACTTGCCAGTTCCTTCTTTTTCATGATCCGATTGACTTCCTTGAAAGGAATCACGGAAGGAACGACTTCATAGAGAAGCACGCGGCCTACGGTCGTATCGATGCGTTCCCCGTTGATGCGCGCCGTGATCGGCGCTTGTAAATTGATCTCGCCTTGGTCGTAAGCCACTCTCACTTCATTCGGGTTGCTGAAGAGGCGGCGGATTCCCTTGGCCTGCAAGCGCTCACGGGTCATGTAATACAGGCCGAGTACGATATCTTGCGTCGGCACAATGATCGGCTTGCCGTTAGCGGGCGACAGAATGTTATTCGTCGACATCATCAAGGCCCGCGCTTCCACCTGCGCCTCAACGGAAAGCGGTACGTGAACCGCCATCTGGTCGCCATCGAAGTCGGCGTTGTAGGCAGCGCACACTAAGGGGTGCAATTGAATAGCCTTGCCCTCGATTAGAATCGGTTCGAATGCCTGAATACCCAACCGGTGGAGCGTTGGCGCGCGATTGAGCAATACCGGATGCTCGCGAATGACTTCATCGAGAATATCCCAAACCTCCGGGCGCTCTTTCTCGACCATCTTTTTGGCACTTTTGATCGTAGTGACGTGACCGCGCTCTTCGAGTTTGTTGTAGATGAAAGGCTTAAACAGTTCTAGCGCCATCTTCTTAGGCAAGCCGCACTGATGCAGTCGGAGTTCCGGACCGACGACGATGACTGACCGGCCCGAATAATCGACCCGCTTTCCAAGCAAATTCTGGCGAAAGCGACCGGTCTTGCCTTTGAGCATATCGCTCAAGGACTTAAGCGGACGCCGATTTTGGCCGGTAATGGCGCGACCGCGGCGACCGTTGTCGAAGAGCGCGTCCACGGCTTCCTGGAGCATGCGCTTCTCATTGCGAATGATCATATCCGGAGCACTGAGCTCCATCAGCCGTTTTAATCGATTGTTCCGGTTAATAACGCGACGGTATAGATCGTTGAGATCCGATGTCGCGAAGCGGCCGCCATCGAGAGGGACAAGCGGACGGAGATCCGGCGGTATGACGGGAATGACTTCGAGCACCATCCACTCCGGACGATTGCCGGAAGTCTTGAATGCGTTTATCACTTTCAACCGTTTAGCCATTTTCTTGCGACGCACTTCAGAGTTGGCTTCGCGCATCTCATGACGCAAATCTTCGGAAAGCTTCGCCACATCCACCGCCTTGAGCAGCTTGCGAATCGCTTCGGCGCCCATTTCGGCGACAAACTTTCCGCCGAACTCCTCCACAACCTTGCGATAGCGCGCTTCCGTCAGCAGTTCCTTGTATTGAAGCGGCGTCTCGCCCGGATCAACCACGATATAGGATTCAAAATAAAGAACTTTCTCGATGTCTTTGAGCGACATGTCGAGCAGGGCGCCAATGCGGCTTGGAAGGCTCTTAAGAAACCAAATATGAACTACGGGTGTCGCCAATTCGATATGGCCCATGCGTTCGCGACGCACTTTCGATTGAATGACTTCGACTCCGCACTTTTCGCAAACCACCCCTCGATGGCGCATCCTCTTGTACTTCCCGCAATTACATTCGTAGTCTTTTGTGGGACCGAATATTTTTGCGCAGAAAAGACCATCGCGCTCCGGCTTAAAGGTTCTATAGTTAATAGTCTCCGGTTTTTTCACTTCGCCGTGCGACCATGAACGAATCTTGTCGGGCGACGCGATCGATATTTTGATAGCGTTAAAGCTTAACGGATTTTTTGGCTTTTCAAATAAATTGAACAGATCTTCCATAAAGGTCTACCTCCGATTCTAGCGACATAGCCTTAACGGGGTTACCTACTTTTCCTCGGCTAAATCTATATCAAGTCCCAGACTTTGGAGCTCTTTCACCATTACATTGAAAGATTCCGGAAGTCCCGGTTCAAGAAGATTATCGCCTTTGACAATGGCTTCGTACATCCGTGTCCTGCCGATGACATCGTCGGATTTAACCGTTAACATCTCCTGCAGCGTATAGGCCGCGCCATAAGCTTCCAATGCCCAGACCTCCATTTCGCCGAGACGCTGCCCGCCGAACTGCGCTTTACCGCCGAGGGGCTGTTGCGTTACCAAAGAATACGGCCCCGTCGACCGGGCATGGATCTTGTCATCGACTAGGTGATGCAGTTTCATGATGTACATGACGCCGACCGTGACCTTACCGTCAAAGGGCTCACCGGTGCGGCCATCGTAGAGGGTAACCTGCCCGGTCGCCGGCAAGCCCGCTTTTCTGAGCAGGTTAAAAATCTCTTCTTCAGCCGCCCCGTCAAAAACCGGCGACGCAATGCGAACTCCGTCGCGATATTTTTCCGCCAACTTTAACAAGTCGGGGTCTTTGAGACCCTCAATAAGTTCATTGGCCTCTTTGGTGTTCAAATATTCTTTCAAACGGCGGCGCAAGGTATCGATATCGTCGCGGTGATTCCGCAACAACTCATCAATTTGCTGACCCAGACTGCGCGCCGCCCAACCGAGATGGGCTTCCAAAATCTGTCCCACATTCATACGGGATGGCACGCCGAGTGGGTTAAGTACAACGTCGACCGGAGTTCCGTCATCGAGATAGGGCATGTCTTCTTCCGGCAGAATACGCGAGATCACTCCTTTGTTTCCGTGACGACCCGCCATTTTATCGCCAACCTGAAGCTTACGCTTGATGGCAACAAAGACTTTGACCATCTTGATCACGCCCGGCGGCAACTCGTCGCCACCCTTGAGCTTATCAATTTTGTCTTCAAATATGTCCTTAATGATTTTTACCTGCTCGACAGTACTCTCGACAACCCTGCCGAGTTCCGCCTCGACCGACTCATTGTCGACCCGGATCTCGCCCCAGTAAGATGTAGGAATTTGGTCCAAATCCTCTTCCGTGAGCTCCTTTCCCTTATTGAGCAGAACCTTACGGCTATCGTCACTTAACCGCACAGCGAGTCGGCGTCCGACGAGAAGTTTTTTGAGCCGCTTCAGCGCTCCCTCTTGGAGAATGCGAACCTCGTCGTGCTGATCCTTTCTCAGCCGCGTCACCTCTTCATCTTCAATGGCTTTACTTCTCTCGTCTTTTCCCAGGCCCTTGCGCGAGAAGATGCGCACGTTGATAACCGTACCCTCGACTCCGGGAGGAACTCGTAAAGAAGTGTCTCGAACTTCGCCGGCTTTTTCTCCGAATATGGCGCGCAACAACTTTTCTTCGGGCGAGAGTTGCGTCTCACCTTTAGGAGTAATTTTTCCAACCAAGATATCGCCTGGCTTGACTTCTGCGCCAATGCGAATAATACCGCTGTCATCGAGATTCATCAGCGCCTCATCGCCGACGTTCGGGATATCCCGGGTGATTTCTTCCGGGCCGAGCTTGGTATCGCGCGAAATGCATTCGAATTCTTCGATGTGAATCGAAGTATAAATGTCCTCCTTGACTACGCGCTCACTGATAAGAATCGAATCTTCAAAGTTATAACCGCCCCAGGGCATGAGCGCTACGAGCACATTGCGACCCAAAGCGAGTTCTCCCATCTCGGTCGATGGGCCGTCAGCGATGACATCGCCCGCTTTTGCATGATCGCCGATCGCGACGATGGGTCTCTGGTTAATGCAAGTGTTTTGATTTGAACGCTGGTACTTAACCAGGTTATAAATATCGACGCCCGTGTCGCGAGCGCTCGAAGGCTTGTCCGCCTTCACCACGATGCGCGTGGAGTCCACGCTTTCGACCACACCTTCTCGGCGCGCGACAACGGTTACGCCCGAATCCCGCGCTACGGTCTTTTCCATGCCGGTGCCCACAAACGGCGCTTCGGTGCGTAACAGCGGCACGGCCTGTCGTTGCATATTGGATCCCATCAAGGCCCGATTAGCGTCGTCATTTTCCAGAAAAGGAATTAACGATGCCGCTACGCTCACCAACTGGTTGGGCGAAACGTCCATCAAGTTAACCTCTTCCGGTCGAGCCATGATAAATTCGCCGCCTTTGCGCGCGGACACGAGATCAACGGTGAAAGCGCCGCGGCCATCGATGGGGGCATTGGCCTGGGCGATCACGTGATCCTCTTCTTCAAGAGCGGAAAGATACCGGATGCGATCCGTCACCCGGCCATTCTCCACCTCGCGGTACGGTGTCTCGATAAATCCGAACTCATTGACCCTGGCATAGGTCGTCAGCGAAGCGATAAGACCGATATTGGGGCCTTCCGGCGTTTCAATAGGGCAGACCCGGCCGTAGTGGGTCGGATGAACGTCGCGCACCTCGAATCCGGCGCGCTCGCGAGTCAATCCCCCGGGGCCCAGAGCCGAAAGACGGCGCTTGTGGGTAATTTCGGAAAGGGGATTCGTTTGATCCATGAACTGAGATAACTGGCTGGAACCAAAGAACTCTTTGAGCGACGCTGAAACGGGCTTATAGTTGATGAGCTCCTGCGGCATCAACGTTTCGATGTCTTGGAGGCTCATTTTTTCTTTGATCGCCCGTTCCATGCGCACCAGTCCGACGCGGAAATGGTTTTCCACCAACTCCCCGACCGCGCGCACACGGCGGTTGCCCAGATGGTCAATGTCGTCCACCGAGCCATTGCCGTTCTTCAGCTCCATGAGATAACGAACCACCTCAAGGATGTCTTCTTTGCGTAAGGTTCCCTGTTCTAAGGGAATATTGAGCCGCATCCGATGGTTCAATTTGAGCCGGCCGACCTTTGATAAATCGTAACGATCGGAGTTAAAAAAGAGATTGTTAAAAAAATTAGTTGCAGACTCGACGGTCGGCGGATCTCCCGGACGCAGGCGCCGGTAAATTTCCAAGACCGCATCCTGGGGGGAACGGATGCGGTCTTGCAGCAAGGTGTTTCGCAAGTAGGGCCCTACGTTAGACTCGTCGATAAACAGGACCTCAACTTGGTGGATGCCCTTTTCGCGAATCAGCTCCACCTTATCCTGCGTGATCTCATGGTTGCACTCTAGCAAGACTTCTTTGGTCTGCGGATCGATGATGTCATGAGAAGCGACGCGACCCAGAATATCTTCCCAGCTAATCGGGACCTGCTTTACCTTGGCCGCTTCCATTTGACGCAACACGGGCCGGGTAAACTTTTTTCCTTCCTTCACGATTAGATCGTTGGTCTTGGGATCGCGCACGTCAGATCCCACTTTAGCGCCAAGCAGATGGGTGGCATTAAAAACCAACGCCGGCTTGCGCCCATCGAAAACAACAGTGTCGCTTTTGTGGTAATAGTTGAGCAAATCCTCGGTGGTCATCCCGAGAGCACGCAACAAAACCGTAGCGTGGAATTTACGCCGGCGGTCAATGCGCACATAAAGGATATCGCGGGGATCGAATTCGAGATCGACCCATGATCCGCGATACGGAATTATTCGCGCCGAGTAGAGCAGTTTTCCGCTCGCGTGGGTTTTCCCTTTGTCATGTTCGAAGAAAACACCCGGCGAACGATGGAGCTGGCTGACAATAACGCGCTCGGTCCCGTTGACCATGAATGTGCCGTTTCGCGTCATGAGCGGCATTTCGCCAAAGTAGACCTCTTGTTCTTTGACATTCTTAATGCTGCGTGAGCCGGTTTGTGCATCGACATCCCACAAAACCAGCTGCACCGTCACCTTCAACGGGGCAGCATAGGTCATGCCCCTTTGATGACACTCTTCCACATCGTACTTCGGTTCACCTAAAGCATAGCCGACAAATTCCAAGGACGCCGTTTCGTTGAAGTCCTTGATGGGAAACACCGACTTGAAAACCTCTTGGAGGCCGAGATTTTGACGCTGTGCCGGGATAACATCTTTTTGCAAAAATAGATCGTAGGAGTTTTTCTGGATTTCAATTAGGTAAGGGAGGTCGATGATCTTTTTGATCCTCCCGAAACTGCGGCGAAATCGCAAATTATTGGCCACCTGAAATGCCATGCTTGCTCCTCTTTGGCTATTGTATACGGACCATTATTAAAGGATCGGGCAACAGCACCGCCCACCGTCTACTTAATTTCAACTTTTGCGCCCTGCTCCTCAAGCTTCTTCTTGATCGTCTCTGCTTCGGCCTTGGCAACTCCTTCCTTCACAGGTTTCGGCGCCCCATCAACTAAGTCCTTAGCTTCTTTCAAACCGAGGCCCGTGAGCTCACGTACAACCTTGATGACTTGAATTTTCTTTTCACCCACCTCGGCGAGAATAACGTTGAATTCCGTCTTTTCCTCGGCCACGGCCGCAGGGCCGCTCGTGGCCGCAGCAACAGCTACCGGCGCCGCGGCGCTAACGCCCAATTCATCTTCCAATTCCTTTACGAGCGCCGCGGCGTCCATCAACGTCATATTCTTGATGTAATCTTTAACTTGTTCTCTCGATACCTCAGCCATAAAAGATTCCCCCTTTAGTTGATTCCAAATCAAATTTTTTTTATTCCGATTTACTCTTGCGCAAAGATTCAAGTAACCTGACCACCCGCGCGCCCGGCTCTTGAATCAGGCGAACCAACTGAGTCGCGGGCGCCTGAATCATTGCCAGCACCTTGGCCTGCAATTCAGGTTTACTGGGCATTTGAGACAAGGCCTTCACCTTGGCCGAATCCAAGAATTGGCCCTCAAAAACACCGCCTTTAATTTTTATTTTGTCATTTTCTTCAGCAAACCTGACCAAGGTTTTAGAGAGCACGACCGGATCATCGTACGCAAAAACCCAACCATTCGGCCCCTCAAGCATCCGCTCTAGATCCGCATAGTGGGTATCTTTAAGCGCCCGGCGCGCCAGGGTATTTTTGATCACGTGGTATTCGCCCGACGCTTGTCGTACTTCGCGTCTTAAACGAGTGATCTGCGCTACGGTGAGGCCTCGGTATTCCGTAACAATCGCCATTTTTGCCGATCTCAATCGTTCATGAACGGCCGCAACGGTTTCGGCCTTCTCCGCATGACTAGCACGCGACGTTTCCAGTTCCGCCATCTTTCTCTCCCTAATCACCCACGCAAAATTGTTGCGGCACACCCGCGCCGGCGAGCCCGATTAAGCAGCCATCCCTCTTATCTGGGACAAATCGACTTTAATGCCTGGGCCCATCGTTGTTGAAAGGGTAACTCCGCGAACGTAATTGCCTTTGGCAGAGGCCGGCTTCGCCCTTAAGATCGCCATCAGAACCGCGCGCGCATTATCGATCAGCTTCTCGGCATCGAAAGAGGCTTTGCCAACGGGGACATGAACAATACCGGCCTTATCGACGCGAAACTCGAGTTTCCCGGCTTTGATTTCTTTGACTGCCTTTCCGATTTCCACAGTTACGGTACCTGTCTTGGGGTTGGGCATAAGACCTCGCGGACCTAAGACCTTACCGATGCGACCGACGGCTGCCATCATATCGGGTGTCGCAACCGCCTTGTCAAAATCGAACCAGCCTTCGCTTATTTTTTTGATCAGTTCGTCGCTCCCGATAAAATCCGCGCCCGCTTCTTGCGCTTCTTTTTCTTTCTCCCCTTTAGCAAAGGCAAGAACCCGAACCGTCTTCCCCATACCATGCGGCAAGCTGACCGTCCCGCGAACATTTTGATCAGCCTGTCGAGGATCGACTCCTAATCGAATCGCCAATTCCACGGTTTCGTCGAATTTGGCCCGCGCCGTGTCCCGGAGTAATCGAAGGCCATCCTCCAACAGGTAGCGCTGAGTTCGATCGACTTTTGCCAATGCAGCCTGATAACTTTTTCCCTTTCCGTTCATTGTTTCCCTCAAACTTGGATTCAGAATTAAATGACCGCACCGACGCTTGGGATGCTAAACCCTCAGCCCCATGGGCTAACCTTCAATCTCCAGGCCAAGACTCCTAGCCGTACCTTCGACAGACTTTTCCGCCGCAGCGAGATCTTTGGCGGTGAGGTCTTTAAGTTTAAGTTCTGCGATTTGTCTCACCTGAGCTCGCGTCACTTTTCCGACGTTAACCTTACCCGGCTCCGCGGAACCCTTCTCGACCCCCGCGGCTTTTTTTAACAGCACCGAAGCTGGCGGTGTTTTGGTAACGAAAGTAAATGACCGATCAGCGTACACCGTGATGATCACCGGAGTGACCATACCTTGTTGGGACTGCGTCGCAGCATTGAAAGCCTTGCAGAACTCCATAATGTTAACGCCGCGCTGCCCCAAGGCAGGGCCCACGGGCGGGCTAGGATTTGCCTGGCCCGCTGGAATTTGAAGTTTAATTTCTCCTATGACCTTTTTCGCCATTTTTTCGACCCTTATGTCTAGTTGCGCTCAACCTGGACGAACTCCAGTTCCACGGGAGTCGCTCGCCCGAAGATGCTAATAAGAACCCGGAGCTTCCCCTTGTCTGGCCGAACTTCTTCCACGACACCGTTGAAATCAGCAAATGGACCATCAACGACCTTTACGTTCTCACCCACCGTAAAAAGAACCCGCGGCTTGGGCTTGATGGCCCCCTCTTCCATTTGTTGAGTGATCGTTCTGACTTCTTCGTCGGTCACAGGTGGCGGATTGATACTGCCCCCGACAAAACCTGTAACCTTCGGCGTTTCTTTTACTACGTGCCAGGTGTCGTCATTCAATTCCATTTGCACGAGGATGTAGCCTGGAAAGAATTTCCGCGAGGAGGTCTTCTTCTTTCCCTTGACAAGCTCGACGACTTTTTCAACGGGGACCAGAATCTCGCCAAAGAATTCCTGCCTGCCGAGCGCTTTAATGCGCTCCTCAAGAGCCGCTTTCGCCTTCTGTTCATACCCGGAAAATGTATGAACGATGTACCATTGTTTCGCCATAAGCGGAGACTCTAAAAAATTAATCGATGATGGCCTGAATGGCTTTGGTCAGCCCCAAATCTACAACCGCCAAGTACACGGAAATTAATATCACCAGGACAATGACGACAAGGGTCGCGGCATAGGTCTCTTTCCGCGATGGCCAATAAACCTTCTTAAGCTCCTGCCACGATTCTTCGAAAAATTGGATCGCATGCTGCACACTATCCTGGACTTTTTGCATCCATTCTCCCATGAGGACACCCAACCGATGAGATGGCGGGTCAGGCAGGACTCGAACCTGCAACAACCGGATTTGGAGTCCGGCGCTCTAGCCAATTGGAGCTACTGACCCCTGTATCTCCGTTAGACTTTTACCTCTCGATGCAGGGTATGGGTCCGGCAAGAAGAACAGAATTTTTTTAGCGATAGCTTTTCCGTGGTTTTCTTTCTGTTTTTCGTCGTTGTGTAATTCTTGCGCTTACATCGGTCGCAAGCAAACCCTATGAGTTCCCGCATGGCTGCAGCCTCCCTCGCCCAGCGCTATTGTAGGATCTTGGTGACCACACCCGCGCCGACTGTTCTACCACCTTCACGGATTGCAAATTTTAATCCGTCATCCATGGCAACCGGCGTAATCAATTCAATTTCGACATTGATATTGTCGCCTGGCATAACCATTTCAGTACCTTCCGGCAGCTTTACAACGCCGGTAACGTCCGTTGTTCGGAAATAGAATTGCGGTCGATACCCATTGAAGAATGGAGTATGGCGCCCGCCCTCTTCTTTAGTCAAAACATAGGCCTCGGCATTAAATCTCGTGTGCGGAGTAATGCTCCCCGGCTTAGCGAGCACCTGACCTCTTTCTACGTCCTCGCGTTTGGTGCCACGCAGCAGGACGCCGATATTATCACCGGCTCGCCCTTCATCTAAAAGTTTGCGGAACATTTCAACCCCTGTTGCGACGGTCTTCTGAGTAGCCTTGAAGCCAACGATCTCGATTTCTTCACCGACTTTAATGACTCCCCGCTCAACTCGCCCCGTAACCACCGTACCACGGCCACTGATGGTGAAAACATCTTCGACGGGCATGATAAACGGTTTATCCACAACCCGAACCGGCTCCTGGACGAAAGAATCGACAGCATCCATCAGCTTGAGAATGGCACCCTCGCCCATTTCTGACGTATCGCCCTCCAACGCTTTCAATGCGCTGCCGATGACGACCGGGATATCGTCGCCGGGAAATTTATATTTTGAGAGGAGTTCACGCACTTCGAGTTCGACAAGCTCAAGAAGTTCTTTGTCATCCACCATGTCCGCTTTATTAAGGAACACAACAATAGCCGGGACTCCGACCTGACGGGCTAACAGGATATGTTCCCGGGTTTGCGGCATCGGTCCGTCAGCGGCGGAAACGACCAGGATTGCGCCATCCATCTGCGCCGCGCCGGTGATCATATTCTTGATGTAATCGGCGTGCCCCGGGCAATCGACGTGCGCATAGTGGCGTTTAGCCGTTTCATATTCGACGTGGGCGATATTGATGGTTACGCCCCTTTCTCTTTCTTCCGGCGCCTTATCGATCTGATCATAGGCCATGAACTTTGCCCCGCCTGACTTTTCTAAGACTTTGGTAATCGCAGCGGTCAACGTGGTCTTACCGTGGTCGACGTGGCCGATTGTTCCGATGTTTAGGTGCGGTTTCTTCCGCTCAAACTTCTGCTTGCTCATCTCTTCCTCCTATAGCCTATCCCTATGAAGCGCTTAAACTTATATACAATGACAAAGCCCAGGAGCGGGATCGAACCGCCGACCTCGTCCTTACCAAGGACGTGCTCTACCGACTGAGCTACCTGGGCATATCAGTCGATGGCTTTTAGCATCCGGCTACGTTTTCGAGCATCTAACGGCCTTTTGCCTTCTCCTACCCGCTGTACGCAAATTGGAGCGGGAAACGGGACTCGAACCCGCGACCCCGAGCTTGGAAGGCTCGCGCTCTACCAACTGAGCTATTCCCGCAACTCATTTTTATGGTGGAGAGGGAAGGATTCGAACCTTC
>JBGPIK010000050.1:0-24242 GCA_041484845.1 Binatia bacterium
GAGTTTATTTCTCTTGAGCAGTTGTTTAAGGATCTGTCGTGGGGGCATGGAAACCTCTCAATTAAGTGCCAAGAAACAATGCGAGTTTAATCGGTGTGGCGTTAATTCCGCTCTGAAGTCCGTCATTCCCGCACGCTTCAAGCGGTAATCCAGGCGTGATCGGAACTGGACCCCCGATAAAAATATTCGGGGGTGACGCTTTGGGATAAAATTCTCGTCGCAGCGCCCTCATACTCTGCAGCTTACTGCCGGGCCGGTTCATTAACGATTGAAGATTGAACATTGAACCTGGAACCCTCGGCTACGCTGACTGCACGGCGAACATATCGGTAAATTGATCCACCGGCGTTGCCTGCAAGGCTTCAAGATCCAAGCAAAGATCGAGGATTTTATTGCAGCACTGCGGCGCCAACCGCGACGCGAGATTGTTCTTGAACTTTACCACCAGCAACGGAATGCCTGCCGCGCGCCGGCGCCGGTGACCGATGGGGTATTCCACGGCGATTTTGTCGGTGCAGGTGCCGTCGCTAAAAAACACCTGCACCGAGTTGGCGATGGAGCGCTTGTCGGGATCCAGATATTCTTGCGAATAACGCGCATCCTCGACGACCACGGTTTTATCGCGCAATTTATCGATGCGCCGGTCGCGCGCGATCTCGTCTTGGTAATGGTCGGCGGTGAGCTGGCCGAAGATCAATCCGACCGCTGTCATATACTGAATGCAGTGATCGCGATCGGCAGGATTGTGCAGCGGCCCGGTCTTGTCGATGATGCGCACGGCCGATTCCTGCGTGATGATGACGATTTCCTTAATTTCATCGAGACGGTCTTTCACTTCAGGGTGCAGCGCAATTGCGCATTCTACTGCGGTTTGGGCGTGAAACTCCGCGGGGAAAGAAATTTTAAACAGCACGTTTTCCATGACATACGAGCCGAGTGGCCGCCCAAGAGTGAACGGTTTACCGTGGAACATCACGTCGTAAAAGCCCCAGGTTTTGGCGCTGAGCGCCGATGGATAACCCGGCTCCTCTTGCAGCGCCATCAGCGCGAGACGGACGCCGCGGCTGGTCGCATCGCCGGCGGCCCAGGATTTCCGCCGCCCGGTGTTTGGCGCATGGCGATATTCCCTCAGCGTCCCGCCGTCGGTCCAGGCATTCGACAGCGCGCTGATGATTTGGTCGCGGCTGCCGCCGAGCATCGCCGTAGCTACGGCGGTCGTTGCCACTTTGACCAGAATGACGTGGTCGATGCCGACGCGATTAAAACTATTCTCCAGCGCCAGGATGCCTTGAATCTCGTGCGCCTTGATCATAGCGTGCAACACATCGCGCATCGTGAGCAACTTTTGTTTGGTCCGGCAGAGATAATCGGCGAGAGCGAGAATGCCGCCGAGATTATCGGAGGGGTGGCCCCATTCGGCGGCAAGCCAGGTGTCGTTGAAATCAAGCCAGCGGATCATCGCGCCGATATTGAACGCGGCGTGCACCGGATCGAGTTGCCACTCGGTGCCGGGCACTCGCGCGCCGTTTACTAAAGTCGCACCGGGAACGACCGGCCCGAGATGTTGGGCACACTCCGGGTAACGAAGCGCGAGCAATCCGCAGCCGAGCGTATCCATCAAGTCATAGCGGGCCGTGTCGATTGCTTCTCGACTCTCCGCCACGTAGTTGGCCGCATAGTCGGCAAGCTCGACTAAAAGTTTGTCTGGTTCCGGGCGAACGTTTGAAATCGTTGCGCTCATAACAGTTCCTGAAAAATACTGTTCAAAGTTCCAGGTTCAAAGTTCAAAATGGTGGTGAAAGGCGAAAAAATTGAACCTTGAACGTCCAGTGATCTATCTCTTTTCGATAGGCACAAACGGTTGCGGGTCGGGACCAATATAGTCGGCGTTGGGACGGATCAAACGGTTGTCGGCGCGCTGCTCGATGATATGCGCTGCCCAGCCGGTAATGCGCGCGACGACGAACAACGGCGTGAACATCGGCGTCGGTATAGCGCAGAAGTGATAGGCGCTGGCGCTGTAGAAATCGAGGTTGGGAAACATTTTCTTTTCCCGGCGCATGATCTGTTCGATGCGTTCCGAAACGGGGTAGAGGCGGTTGTCGCCCTGCGCTTCGGCGAGCTTTTTCGCCCAGGCTTTGATGACGTCGGAGCGCGGATCGGAGATTTTGTAAACGCGGTGGCCGAACCCCATGATTAATTTCTTGGCCGCCATCAATACCATCACGCCTTTCTCAGCTTCATCCGGGGTCGAGTATTTTTCGATCAATTCCATAGCCGCTTCATTGGCGCCGCCGTGCAACGGCCCGCGCAACGCGCCGATTGCGCCCGTGACCGCTGAATAGAAATCCGGCAGCGTGGAGATGATCGTGCGCGCGGTGAACGTCGAGGCATTGAATTCGTGCTCGGCGTAAAGGATAAGCGACACGTCGAGAGCGCGCCGATGGATCTGATCGGGTTTCTTGCCGTGCAGCAGATGCAAAAAATGTCCGGCTGTGCTGTCATCATCGGTTTCCGTATCGATGCGCTTGCCGCTATTGGCGAAGTGATGCCAATAGAGGAGCATCGCGCTGAAGCAGCCTGTCAGGCGATTGGCGACAGCGATCTGATCGTGCCCCGGCCCTTCGGGCTCAAGCGTACCAAGCATGGAGCAGGCCGTGCGCAGAACATCCATAGGATGCGTGTGCCGAGGTATTTGTTCGAGGACGAGTTTCAAGGACGCAGGTAAGCCGCGGAGTCCGCGCAGCTTCGTCTGATATTCTTGAAACTCGGACGGTTTTGGCAGCCGTCCATAGATCAGGAGATAGGCCACTTCTTCGAACGTCGAGTGTTCGGCGAGATCGTAAATGGAATAGCCGCGATAGGTGAGGCCCTTGCCTTCTTTGCCCACGGTCGCGATTGCCGTGTTGCCGGCGATGACTCCGGCGAGGCCGCCCGCTTTGTCTGTTGCCATAAATTATCCCCATCGACACTCATTACCCATTGCGAGTTTCATTGCAAGGGAGTCAGGGCGGTCGTTGATACAACCATAGGCGAGGTAGAAGCGCAGAGGGAATCGATCAACCGCCCGGCATCCTCTTGACAGAAACCGCGCGGCTAGATACTCGCTTGGTGAGAACAACATCACGAGAATAGGAGTTTTGTATGGCATTAGCGAAGAGTTTCAAAGCCCTGGTTGTAAGCGAAACGGCAGATAAACAATTTATCAGAGAAGTGAAGCAGAGGAACTTGGAAGACCTGCCGGCCGGGGAATTGATCATCGAAGTGAAATACTCCTCACTCAACTACAAAGATGCTTTATCAGCTTCCGGCAATAAGGGGGTGACCCGGAAATATCCCCATACGCCGGGTATTGATGCAGCCGGCACGGTCGTTGACTGCTCCAATCGAAGCTTTACGGTAAGCGACCAGGTGATCGTGACGGGTTTCGATTTGGGCATGAACACCTCCGGCGGATTCGGCCAATACATTAGCGTGCCGTCCGGTTGGGCCGTGAAGTTGCCGCAAGGTCTGTCACTGAAGGAAAGTATGAGCTATGGCACGGCGGGCCTGACCGCGGCTCTATGCGTGACGCGGTTGTTAGCATGCGGACTCACGAAAGAGCAGGGGGAGGTGCTGGTCACTGGCGCGACCGGAGGAGTCGGCAGCATCGCCGTAGCCATTCTCGCAAAAGCGGGTTTCGATGTCGTCGCCGCCACGGGGAAGACGGGAGAAAAAACTTTTTTAACCCGTCTCGGAGCCAAAGCCATTATTTCGCGAGAAGAAGCCAATGACACTTCGGGACGGCCGATGCAAAAGGGACGTTGGGCCGGCGCGATCGATACCGTTGGCGGTAATATTCTCGCCACGGCCATTAAAACGGCAAAATACGGCGGGCTCGTCGCGGCCTGCGGCAACGCGATGTCTGCGGAACTTGCCGTGAGCGTCTATCCTTTTATCC
The DNA here is from genome assembly GCA_041484845.1 of Binatia bacterium. Classification (GTDB taxonomy): domain Bacteria; phylum Desulfobacterota; class Binatia; order UBA9968; family UBA9968; genus JBGPIK01. The sequence goes on from JBGPIK010000050.1 coordinate 3,941, forward strand.
TTAGAGGGGTGAGTCTGCTGGGCGTTGATTCCGTTGAAGTCCCGATGAGCACTCGCAACCGCACCTGGCAAAGACTTGCCCAGGACTGGAAAATCGATCTCTCCGGCGATTTGATTTCGGAGTGTTCATTGGACGAGTTGAACCCCAAGTTCGAGCAGATTCTTCATGGCGCGATGCGTGGCAGGGTCGTCGTCGACCTGAGCCGCTGATCGTTCCGTGAGCGCTACAGAAATTAACGCCGGGGCCGGCGCTCTGTCCCATCTCCGCGTGGTTGAGATCGGCGATATTCCCGCGTCTTATGCAACGCGGCTACTCGCGGATCTGGGGGCGGATGTCATTAAAATCGAACCGCCGGGCGGCAATCCCAGCCGTATGTTGCCGCCGTACGCCGGCAACATTGCCGATTCTGAGCGAAGTCTCACATTCATTAACGCCAATACCAATAAGCGCAGTATCGTTCTCGATTTGCAAAATAGTACGGGGGATCGAGAGCGCTTCGCCGAGCTGCTTGCGCTTGCCGATCTTTTTGTAGAAGCGACGCCAGTCGAGTTTTTTGAGGATCTCGGCTTCACGGATGAAAAATTCCATGACGATTTTCCGGCTCTGGTGATCGTGTCGCTGACTCCCTTCGGCCGCACCGGTCCCTATCGCCAGTACAAAGGAAGCGATGCCATTGCCAATGCGTCGGGTGGGTTTCTATTCGGCCAAGGCGACGACACCAAAGGTCAATGCACGGCGCCGAGTCACCTAGCTTATCAGGTGGCGGCATGCGTTGCGGCGACATTGGCGCTGGCGGGGATACGTCACGCGCGACTCACGGGCGCCGGCCAGCGCATCGATGTATCACTTCAGGAAGCGCTTACATTCACCAACAGCAGTTCCGTCGCGCGCTACAGTCAAGAGAACAGACTGGAGCAGCGGCCAGGAAGCAAAGACTACGGCGGCGCAGGCACCAATATTTATCGCTGCAGGGACGGAAACTACGTTCATTTCACGACGAACATGCCGCACATGTGGCGCGAGTTTACGCAAAATTGGATGACCGATCCGGTTCTTGCCGGCGCGGAGTGGGAGAGTCCTAAATACCGCGCAGAACACTCGGAACAAGTTACCAAGAGATTCACCGATTTCATCGCCCAGTTCACTGCCGATGAGTTTACCCAGGAAGCGCAACGGCGCCATCTCGCCGCCGCTCCGCTCAACACGGTGGGCCAATTTGTTAATTGCGAACAGCTTCGCGCGCGCGCGTGGCTGCAAGAGATCGAGCACCCCGTCATTGGCCGATACAAAGCGCCGGGATTTCCGATGCGGCTATCGCTGACGCCGATGCAGATCCGCCGTCCGGCGCCTCTGTTGGGCCAGCACACCGAGGAGATTCTAGAAGAACTAAAAGAAGCGGCGCCAAGAAGACTCGCTGCGCCGGTCGATGCCGAACGAGCGCGCGAGCCGATGCTTGCAGGGTTGCGCATGGCCGATCTTACGCAGCAATATGCAGGGCCCTTGGGCACCACGCTGCTGGCTTACTACGGCTTGGAAGCGATTAAGATCGAATCCAACGTCGTGCCAAGCAAAGAACGAGACACGGCCGCGCATGCCGATATGAATCGCGGCAAGCTCGGCTGCACGATCAACCTGCGCCACCCGGAGGGGAAGGAACTGTTCAAACAGATTGTCGCAATTTCTGATGTGGTCGTCGATAATTTCAGCTCGGGAGTTTTGGAGCGTCTGGGCTTCAGCTTTGAAGCGTTGCAAGAAATCAATCCGCGCATCGTTCAGGCCGTCATGCCGGGGTGGGGTCTTACCGGGCCGTTAAAGTCGTGGGTAGCATGGGGCTGGCAGCTTCTTGCGTACACGGGAATCATGAGGCTCTGGGGCTATCCCGATTCGCCGATGGAGAGCCACTGCAAAATTGCCTGGCCGGACCGCGTCGGGGCAGTAACCATGACGCTTGGCGTGCTCGCCGCTCTTGAGTATCAACAGCGCACCGGTCGCGGTCAATTCATTGAAGCGGGGATGCTCGAGGCTCAGGGCGCGATGATGGGACCGGCGATTCTCGATTATACCGTTAACAGTCGTGACTGGGAGCCCATGGGCTACAGAGAAATTTTGGGTGAGCCCTATGCGCCATACGGTTGCTATCGGTGCCGCGGCGAGGACAATTGGATCATCATCGCGTGTGCCAGCGATGAGGAGTGGCAGAGTATGGTCCGCCTCATTGGGAACTCAAGCTGGGCCGCCGATGAAAAGTTCACCGCCAAGGAGGGCCGTAAAAACCATAGAGAACAGCTTGATCAAAAACTTTCACAATGGACGCGTAACCTGACGCAACGCCAGTGTTTTCGTCTGTTACAGGAATCCGGCGTCGCAGCGGGCATCCCCATGTCCGGTGAAGATCTCTATTTCGACATTCACCTGCACGAGCGCGGCCATATAGTCGAAACCGATGCCCAACCCTGGGGCAAGATGACCCACCACGGCCTACCGGGGATCCCCTCCCTGTCGCGCGCCAACGCCGCCCGCCCGGCGCCGTGGATCGGCGCGCACAATGACAAAGTTTTTGGCGAGATCCTAGGCTTGACCCCGGAGAGGATTGAGGAGCTGAAGAAAGCCGAAGCGATTAAGTAGCCCGGATGAAACGGCAGCGGAATCCGGGACTGATAGGGATCCCCGGATTGCGTTTCACTCCATCCGGGCTACGGCAATATTGGGCTATAATTCTTGGCGGCTATTTTGTCTGATCCGTCATTGCTTTTATGCGTGTGGGATAGAATTCAGTCAATTGTTTTGTCTCAATTCTTGCAATGCTGTCTCCGTTTGGGCCTTTAATCAAATACACTGAAATCTGTTTGCCAAGCCATCCAGCTTTTTCGGGGAGCTCGGTAGTTGGAGGGCCATATTGCGCCTCCAATATTTCCTTCATCTTCTCATAAGAAGTTCGCTGGAACAGGAGACGCACTCCGACAAAGCAGCCCCTGAGAAACGCAAACTCTGCCACGACGGGTATCCCTTCGAACTTGGAATTGGATCTCTGGATCTCGAATTCCGTATCCTTTACGTATCGATAAGCATCAAAGAACTTCTGAAGCTCCTCTACTGATGTCTGCCACTTCAACCCTCCAAAACCCTCCGGCTCTTTGAACTTAGGCGTCGGAGAGCACGCGTGTATAAAGAGAAGGAGAGTCAAAAATGCAAGACCGTGTCTCACAGTAGTCGCTCCTTTTGTTCTTGGTCGTTAATTAGTATAGCCTGCATGAAACCGTAGCGGAATCCGGGGATCATTCGCCGACTGTATGGTCGGCAAGAGACGAATCGCCAGCCCATTCCTCATCCACCCAACCCAATCGCACGAATCTGTGGAACGACGAATAGGGCCATTCTGCAACGCAGTTAACTAGGCCGTGCTTGACGGGGTTGTAGTGAATGTAATCCACGTGCGTTTGGAAATCGCCTTCGTCTCGCACCGTGTGTTCCCAAAAGCGCCGCTGCCACACATCGCATTCACCTTTGGGATTACGCCTCACTGGAACACCCGCGCCTGCCAGCGAGCGCGAAAAACGGCTCTTAATCAATCGCCAGCGATGCGGGTAATCGGCGTCACTCGGTGGAAGCGTCCAGATGCAATGCAAGTGATCGGGCAAGACAACAATGGCATCGACTTCGAACGGGCGCTTTCGGCGGGCGAGCCGAAAGGCTTCCCGCAATAGATGCACGTGGCTTATGAGCCAGTCGGCTGTGCGGTCGTGGAGCGCAGCGGTGAAAAAATAAGTCCCGCCTGCTACGAAATTGCGGCGGTAACGGACCATGATGTGATGTTCGCGGTTGTTCGTAGTTACCGTAGCCAGGATGGAGCGCAGCGGAATCCAGGATCCTAATTGGCCTACGGTTTTGTTCGGTCTCTCACACGTCTTTCCGGAGCCCCGGATTACGTTTCACTCCATCCGGGCTACAGTCTCCGGCAACGAGCCATATGCCACGAGCTATTTTCGTGCCTTCGGCCCGAAGGGTTCCGGTTGAAACGGGCCGTCACGTTCTTCAAGAAAGGCTTTAAGTCCGCCTTTCTTCTTCGCCTCTTCGAGACGTTTGTTGAACTCCTCGCGCTTGGTTAGTCGGGCCATGGCCGCCAGCTCAGAGTTCAGCGTCCACGCTTTGCGTAAGCCCATCATTTCCAATCCCAAAGTTGAGATATGCAAATTGATCTTCACCGTTTCCGGTGGGACGAGCGCGACGCGCTCAACGAACTTGAAGCAGGTTTCCAGCAGTTCCCCCTTGGGAACGACCTGGTTAACCAGGCCGATGCGCAACGCTTCCTGCGCGTCGACGTGATCGCCGGTGAGCGCGTAGCGGAGCGCGTTTTTGAATCCTGCAAGAGCGACCCAAATGAAATCAGTGTTGGCGCCATGGCGCACTTGAGGCTGGCCGAAAACCGCGTCATCCGCGGCGATAGTGATATGGCAGGTGAGGGCGAGCCAGGACGCAGCACCGAGACACCAGCCGCTCACCGCGCCGATGATCGGCTTGGGATATTGCCAGCGATAGAGCTGGCGGCCGAGAATGTCTTTGCGGTCCGAATCGCGAAACTTGTTGTAGGTCGCGTTGAGCGAGGCGCCGGCCGGTATGCCATAAGGCCACGCGGTTTCCGCATCGGCGCCGCTGATGTCTTCGCCGGCGGAAAAAACGCCGCCCGCGCCGGTGATGACCACGGCTCTGATCTCCGGATCGTTTTCGGCTTCCACCAGCGCGGCGTCAAGTTCGTTCATTAAGTCCTGATTCATCGCGTTCAACGCATTGGGCCGGTTGAGCGTGATCAAAACACCGCGCCGCTGTTTATCGTAAAGTAACGTCTTGTATTGTGCCATAGAATTTTCTCCTGCCGGTTGAACGATTTGAACGCCTTGAACCTTTTGAACGGCGCGATGTTTTATTCGCGCTTCCGCGCTTTCGGCCCGAACGGTTCCGGTTGGAACGGTCCGTCGCGCATCTGGAGGTAATCCTTGATGCCTTTGTTGGCGCGCGCATCGTCGAGCGGCTTGCGCAACTCCTCACGCAGCATGACATGGGCGGGCGCTGAGAGTTGGTTGTCGAACAACAGCGCGTCGCGCAGCCCCATCATGTCCAGACCCATGGTCGCGACCTGAAGATTGACCTTGACCGTCTCCGGGGGCACGTGGGCAATGCGCTCGACGATCTTGAAGCATTCGTCTATGAGCCGATCGGGTGGCACGACCGCGACGACCAGGCCGATCCGCAGCGCTTCGTGCGCGTCGATGTGATCGCCGGTGAGCCCGTAGCGCAGCGCGTTCTTGTAGCCTCCGAGCAGCGTCCACATGAAGCTCGTGTTCGAGCCGTGGCGTACTTCGGGTTGAGCGAAAACCGCATTCTCAGATGCGATGGTAATGTGGGTAAAAAGCGAGAGCCACGAACCGGCACCCATGGCCCAACCGTTGATGGCCCCGATGATCGGTTTGCCGAATTCCCACATGCGGCGAAAGTTTCTTGGATCGACACGCCATGAATCGATCAGCTCGGCAGCGGTCTGGCCGGTGATGATGCCGTAGGGCCAGTGGATATCCCGGCGGCGCCCCGCGCGGTTGCCCTGGTCCATGCCGGCGGAAAAAGCGCGACCCGCTCCGGTGAGCACGACCGCGCGAATCTCGTTGTCCTGTTCCACTTGGTCAAGCGCCTGATGCAGTTCTTTGATCATACTGCGGCTAATCGCGTTCATCGCTTCGGAGCGATTGAGCGTGATCAAAACGCCGCCCCTTTTCTTCTCGTAAAGAATTTCTTTGTACTCGTCCATTTCTGTGCCTCACTTGGTTAACGCAGCGTGTGTCACGCAAACGCATATGGTTCAAGGTTCAAAAGTTCAATGTTCAATCGGTCTCGGTCCTTGAACATTGAACCTGGAACATTGAACGTTGAATCTTCCGTGCTATCGTCCTTTCGTTTTTCGCTCCTCTTCAAGCTTTTGGAGAAATGAGAGATCGAGCATGTCGGCGCCCTTGAGATTCATGGTCGAGAGCACCTTATCGGCAACGATCGCGTTGTCGAGGGCTTTAGCCGTAATGATCGGCAGTCCAGGGGTAACTTGGCTGTAGACCCGTCGCGTCTCCTCCAGTTCCTCCGTCTTGTTGGATTTGTAAAACTCGCCCATGAAACGCAAAACTGTTTCCTTGTTCTTATCGTCGCGATAGAAATCCATACCGTCGGCCAGGCCGCGCATGAAGTTCATCACCGTTTCTCTATCGGTACGAATGATAGAACGGAGCGTGATGGGACCGGAAACCACGTAGTCAAAATCTTCTTTGGAAAAATCGATGAGGATCGGAAAGCCGTTCTTGCGCGCGAGCAAGGTGACAGGCGGCTGGAACACCGAAGCGTCGATATGGCCGCCAACGAGCGCCGCCCATCGTTCCCCTTGCGGGCCGACGCTCAGGATTGCAACATCTTTCTCCGGATTCAGGCCCAATTGCTTGAGGCTCTGGCGCACGATGAAATCGGTGATGGCACCAAACTGGCTGATACCGATTTTTTTACCTTTGAGATCTTCCGGCTTGCGTATGGCCGGTCTTGTCACCAAGACGTAGTCGAGTTTGTTGCCTACCGCTCCGATAAAGGCCAGGTCTTTGGCGCCCTGCGCCCATGCGCTGATGCTCGCGGAGCCTCCTTGCAGTTCGATCAACGCGTCTTTGGCGAGCAGCGCCTGTATGCTTTCGCGCCCGCCGCGGATATAAACCGGTTGGATCTTCAAGCCGTATTTTTCGAAGAAACCACCCCGGTAGGCGACCCAGAAATAACTGGTCGAGCCACCGATTGGATAGGGCACCCTAAGTTCCCTTGGCGCTTTGGCTTGTGCAAATGCGAAATTGGCAGATAGCAACAATAGTACAACTGCCACGTACAACAGCGAATTCGTCTTTTTCATGAGCTTGCGGATTTATCGGTTCTTACACTTATCCATTCAGCTCGCCTGTTTGGCGTCGCCTTTTTGAAAATCGTAATATTCGGCCAAATTGCGCATGGCGGCGGTGGCGCACTCCGCGCCTTCCATGAGCGGCACGCCGGCTTCCCGCAACGGCACAAGTATCTCGGGATCGACGGGACCGCCGACGACAGAACTGAAACAGGCGATGGGTTTTTGGCTGGACGTGGCCGCCTTTTCTGTGGCTGCGGAAAAGCGGTTGCCGCTCTTCAACTCCTTTGGCCGGGGATCGTTGGCCTCGAGGTTGACCGCGACCATGTCGATGTTGGGATCGTCGATTAACGCCTGGAGTAGACGGGGAAATGTTTTTTCGTCGTCGTACATAGCGCCGGTGCCGTCCAGCGGATTGTTCATATTGCCAAAGTCGGCCACGGCTTCCTGCAATTGTGTCTTTGTGGTCCCCGTCAACTCGGGGACTTCAAGTCCTACGTTCACGGCCGCGTCCGACACCAGCGTGCATTCGCCGCCGGAACCGCTTACCACGCCGACGCGCCGGCCGCCTTTGTATTTTTTCACAAATCCGTCGCAGGAAAACAGACTGACGGTGTCGATCAATTCATTGATGCCGCGTACCGAAACGATTCCGCCCTGACGAAAAGCAGAGTCGATAACTTCCGCGGCTCCGGCTAATGAACCGGTGTGTGCCGCCGCTGCGCGCTGGGACACTTCGGATCTGCCGCCTTTTAGAATGATGATAGGTTTGTTCCGTGCGGCCGCTTTGTGCGCGACCGGCAGGAGTTTTTCCGGTTGCTTGAAACCCTCGACAAAGGCGGCGATGACGCGGGTATTTGGGTCTTCGATGAGGTAATTGAAATACTCCTCCACCGTTGTGCCCGCCTGATTGCCGCAGGAAACGATGTGACTGAAACCGACCCGCCGATTGAGCATCAAGGCGTTGGCGATCGTCGTGCTCAAGCCGCCGCTTTGGGAAACCAGGGCGACCGGCCCGGCGAGAAATCCCTGGGGAATCGTCGAGGCAAAGAGCGGCGCTTTGCCGTGGACGTTCAAGACGCCGTAGCAGTTAGGGCCGCAGATGAGTAGACCGCGCTCAAGAGACAACGCCTCGAGTCTTGCCTGGCGCTGTTTTCCTTCCGTGCCGATCTCAGCGAACCCCGCTGCGAACACAACCGCCGCGCGCACGCCGCAGTCCACCGCCGACTCCAGCAAGTCGGGCACATGGCGATTCGGCACCGCTAAGATGACGCAGTCGACCGGCTCGGGAATTGCGGCGATGTCCGGATAACAGGGGCAGTCCATGACTTCGGTGTACTTGGGATTCACCGTTACGATTCGGCCGGGGTAGCCGAAGCTTTTTAAATTGCGGATGACCCGGTTGCCTCTCGGCTCACGGTTAAGGGCAGATGAAGATCGCTGTGACGCACCGATGATGGCGACCGACTTGGGCGCCATGAGTGGAGAAAGGTCGCGCCAGATGACAGTGTCAGTCTGCTGAATTGGATGGGCAGTCATGATCCAATTTCAATTAGAGTCGTCGGGAGTTGGAGTAATGGAGTGATGGAGTATTGGGTGTGGGAGGCATCGGCCCATCACTCCAGTACTCCAATACTCCATCACTCCAGTGCTTTTTTGCTCCATCACCCCGTTTTCTTCCTCGCCCTCGGCCCGAACGGCTCCGGCTGGAACGGTCCGTCGCGCAGTTGCAAATAGGCTTTCGTGCCTTGATTGGCGCGCGCTTCGTCGAGCGGGCGGCGAAACTCTTCGTTGAGCATCATGTGCGCCGGGATCGACAGCGTCTCGTCCATGCGCAACGCGTCGCGAAGACCCATCATTTGCAAACCCATCGTTGAGATCGCGAGATTGATCTTCACGGTCTCGGGCGGCACACGGGCGATGCGTTCGACGATCTTGAAACACTCGTCAATGAGTTGATCTCCAGGAACCACTTGGTTCACCAGGCCGATGCGCAGCGCTTCCTGGGCGTCGATATGATCGCCGACCAAGCCGTAGCGCAGCGCATTCTTGAAACCCGCAAGCAACGTCCACATAAAGGTCGTGTTGGAACCGTGGCGGACTTCGGGTTGAGCGAAGACGGCGTCTTCCGCAGCGATCGTGATGTGGGTATAGAGGGCCATCCAACAACCGCCGCCCATCGCCCACCCCCTCACGGCACCGATCACCGGCTTGGTCATTTCGAAGATGCGGATCAGCTTCACATCGTCGACGCTCCAGTAGTTCATCAGATCGGGCGCGCTCATGCCGGTCTGGATACCGTAGGGCCACTGGATATCGCGGCGCCGCCCGCTGGTGGTTGCTTGATCGAAGCCGGAACTGAAGGCGCGCCCGGCGCCGGTGATGACGATGGCGCGAATCTCCGGGTCGGCCTCGGCTTCGTCGAGGGCGAGATGAATCTCTTTCAGCATGGGCCGGGTGATCGCGTTGAGCGCCTCCGGGCGATTAAGCGTGATCAATACGCCGCCGCGCTGTTTCTGGTAAAGAATTTCTTTGTACTCGGCCATATAGGCTCCTTTAACACTCCGCTAATGCCCCGCGACTCGTCATATTTGAGGCGTGGAGTATTGGAGTGGTGGAGCAAATAGGACTGGAGTGATGGAGTATTGGAGTACTGGAGTGATGGGCTGATTCCTCCCCACCCCAATACTCCAATACTCCAACACTCCATTACTCCACCACTCCAATCCCCTTTACGCCAACACTCCATTTCGCTCGCGCGCCTCCGCTGGTGATCACGTTGCACATACATTTAAGTAAACCACTCGCTGATTGCAGCGGCTTTTATTTCGCAGCCACCGACTTGATGAAGCCGCTTTCGTCCAGCTCCTTTACCAAGCTTTCATCGGCGTGCAGGCGCGGGTCGGCGCCACGCGCTTTGGGCTCGTCCGTCGCAATGTTATCCAAAATCGTTTGCACCGCGCGCAGGGACGGATAGGGGGCATCGTTGTAGTATTTCGACACCAGGAGATTATAAGAGAGATCCAAATAGCGGTTGTCCCGTTCTTGCTGCGACTGGATTCTAAGTTTTTTACGCATCACGTCGATGCTTTCCTTTTTGTTCTTTTTGAAATAGGCGATGCCTTCGATGTAGCCCTTCAGGAATCGCAGCACGGTGTCACGGTTCTTGCGGACAAAACTGCGCGTGCTTTCGAGCGTATTTTGCAGGTAGACGATGTCCATGTCCGCCGGATCGCCGAGCACCCGATAGCCTTTGTCCTCAGCGAGAAAAAAACTCGGCATGGTCAAGACCGCGCCGTCGAGGCCGCCCTTGTCCATGGTAGCGAGCATGGCAGGAGAGGATTCCAATTGAAGGACTTGCAGATCTTCTACGCGCATGTTCCATTTTTTGAGCATCAGCAGCAGGGCCAAATGGCCGGCCGAACCGAAGCGTGTAATTGCGATTTTTTTGTTTTTGAGCTCCGGGTAGCTCTTGATCTCAGGACGGGTGAGCAGACGCTGCAGTCCTTTGGTCATCGACGATGCAACGATGACTACGTCGGCGCCCCGGAGTCCGGCCCTGACTGAACCCTCGCCGCCGCCTACGGAAAATTGAATTTCGCCCGACATCAAAGAGCTGATCGCGCGCGAGCCGCCGCCGCCGAGGACGATGACCTCGGGATCGATACCGTATTTTTTAAAAAGGCCTTTCTCTTCGGCGACCCACAGGCTTCCGGAGGTGCTGCTGACCGAACTCAATCCAACTCGAATTCTATCTGCGGCAGAACTCCAGGAGGAAGGAAACAAAACGGCCAACGCGGAAAAGAAACAGCCAACGGCAATTGTATAACGCATGAGCGAGCCCTCATAAAATCCCTACCAGCCGAACCAGGTCCGACTAGATATCAAGATCGGATCAGCGTCAAGGGGTATGAATAAAAGAGACGATGGGACAACAGGACTACGGACCACTGGACTACGGGACTACGTGGTCAGTGGTCGCTCGTCATTGAGCCGTGGTCAGTAGTCCGTTCTTACTTTACCGCGCGAAACCGTAACCGCACATAATCCGCTACCCAGTTCCCTTTGGAGTCGCGCAGCTCAGGCTCCAATGCCGCGCGCACCTCGTTGAGAAAAGTTTGCCGCTCGCGCTTTTCTACCGATTGCGTGAATGGCTGGGCAAAGATTTCGAGCCAGCCCAGAATGTCGCCCGGCAGTTGGGTCGGCCGCGGGATTAATTCGATATATTCGACGGCAAAGCCGATTCGTTCGAGCAGCGCCGAGTACTCCTCGGCCGTCGGATAATACCAGGGATCGACCGGTTCTGGATCAATGCGGCGCCGGCGCAGAGCCGCGTAAAGGGCCGCCCGTATTTTCAACACGTTGCCGTTGCCGCCGAACTCTCCAACGAAGCGCCCGCCGGGCTTTAGTGCATGCCATACTCCGGTCACGACTTTCTCGGGCTGTTTCATCCAATGCAAAGCCGCGTTAGTAAAGACAGCGTCGAAGACTTGCTTAAATGCAGGTTGCTGACCGTCCATGACAACTGCTTGCAAGCCGCGTTTCTTAGCTGCTTTGATCTGAGCGAAGCTCGCGTCCACTGCATAGAGTGTGCAACCGGACGACCTCACCTGTTCGCTGAGGGCGCCATCGCCGCAACCCAGATCAAGGATACGCTCCCGCGGTTGGGGGTTCAGTATGCCTACAACCGGCTCACCGAGATCAGATACAAAACGCGCGTTTTGGGCGTAGACTTCCGGGTCCCATAAGGTGCTCTGACTCATAGCAACAAACGCCCACTGCGAAATTGGCTTGAAAATTATCCAATTAACCCGTTTATTATGACAACGCCTCATGGAAACCAAGGACATTGATCTGGCATCGCTGAGGATCGACCGCGCCTCTCAAGGAATCGGTCCGCAAAAAAAATTCAAACGGCTGCGCAAAGCGTTCCTCTGGGCGGTCATCATCGCCGCTTTCGCCTGCGGGATATTTTTGTTGCGCGCATGGCTAAGTCCAGGCCTTCAGGTGCAACTTGCGACGGTGTCCCTGACGTCACCGGCGCAAGCGAATGCGGTACTAACGGCCAGCGGCTACGTGGTTGCACGGCGCAAAGCCGCTGTTGCCTCTAAAGGAACCGGAACGCTCGTATTCCTCGGCGTAGAGGAGGGCGACAAGGTCAAAAAAGGCCAAGTCATAGCTCGCCTGGAGGACGCCGATGTCGTCGCCACCTTGCAACGGACGCGGGAAAATCTGCGTCTCGCCGAAGCGGATCTCCATGACGCGAAACAGTCGCTCGAGCGCACCCGCGTCCTGCTCAAGCGGGGCATGGTGGCCCAGGCCGATTTCGATACGGCCGAAGCGCGCTATAACCGCGTGGTGGCTACGATCGCCGCGGCAAAATTCGCGGTCAGAGAGGCTGAAGTAGCGGTAGATAACATGCGTATTATTGCGCCTTTCGACGGCACGGTTTTGAAAAAGAATGCCGATGTCGGCGAGCTCGTGGCTCCCTTGGCAGGAGCTGCAAGTTCGAAGGCGGCGGTGGTTACGATTGCCGACATGTCGTCGCTTGAGGTCGAAGCCGACGTCTCTGAGGCGAACATCACGCGGGTAAGAACGCAGCAAACCTGCGAGATCGCACTCGATGCGTATCCACAGCAACGTTATCCCGGCTACGTGACGAAGATTGTGCCTACGGCGGATCGAGCGAAGGCGACGGTGTTGGTGAAGATCGGATTCAAGAGTTACGACCAGCGCGTGTTGCCCGAGATGAGCGCCAAAATTACCTTTCTGGCGCTGGACGCGGCGGTTACGGAGGCATCGAATCGTCCGGTAGTGACGGTTCCGGCCGCTGCGGTGGCGAGCAGAAACGGCCGCGCGGTGGTGTTTCAGGTGAAGGACGATCTTGCCGTGGAAGTTCCCGTCGTCGCCGGACAAAGTTTGGGGAGTCTGGTGGAGATCAAACAAGGCTTGAAAGAAGGGGAGAAGGTTGTCGCGAAAGTTAACGATAGGATCAAGCCTGGCGTGAAGCTCTCTCCGGCAAAATAACCGCATTTCCCTTCATGGAAAGACCGCTTATCGAAGTCCAAAACGTATCCAAGTCGTATCGGCGTGATGCGCTTGAGATACCGGTTTTGAAAAATATCACGCTCAGCGTACGCGAGGGTGAGTTCCTCGCATTTATGGGCCCCTCGGGTTCAGGTAAAACGACGCTCCTGAACCTCATCGCGGGTATCGACAAGCCGAGCGAGGGGCGAATTCTTGTCGCCGGAACCGACGTGACGGAATTGAACGAAACCGAGCTTGCGCTGTGGCGCTCACGAAATGTCGGCTTCATTTTTCAATTCTACAACCTCATTCCGGTATTGACGGCGCTGGAAAACGTCGAATTGCCGTTGATCCTCACGCCGCTATCGAGGAACGAGAGAAGGGCGCACGCGCAAACCGCCCTTTCGGTGGTCGGGCTGGCCGACCGCTTGCATCATTACCCGCGGCAGCTTTCGGGCGGTCAAGAGCAGCGCGTGGCCATTGCGCGCGCTATCGTCACCGATCCGGCCATTTTGGTCGCCGACGAGCCTACGGGGGATCTGGACAAAGTGTCGGCGGAAGAAGTGCTCGCCTTGATGGAGCGCTTGAACCGTGAGCTTAACAAGACGATTCTGATGGTGACTCACGATCCGCGCGCCGCCGAACGCGCGAGCTCGGTGCGTCAATTGGAAAAAGGCGAGCTTGCCTGAGGAAGCACGCTGGAACTGTTGAACCTGCTCATACGCAATACCTTGCGCCACAAAGTGCGCAGCGTGCTGACCATCTTTGGAGTCGGCGTGGCGGTAATGGCATTCGCTCTGTTGCGCACTGTGGTGACCGCTTGGCATGCGGGCGTTGAAGCTTCCGCTGCCAACCGGTTGATTACGCGCCATGCCGTGTCGTTCCTGTTTCCGTTGCCACTGGCTTATCGCGATCGCATCGCTCAGGTGCCCGGTGTGAATAAAGTCACCTACGCCATGTGGTTTTCCGGTGTCTATATCGACAAGAACCAATTTTTCGCCCGTCTGGCGGTGGATTCGGAAACGTTTTTTGACGTTTACCCGGAGTTTCTTGTCGAGAGAGAACAATTTGCAACGTTTCAGCGCGAACGCAATGCCGCGATCATCGGCGTGGAAATCGCCCGGCGCTACAATTTAAAGCTCGGCGACATCATGCTCCTCGAGGGTGACGTTTATCCGGGCCAATGGGAATTCGTCGTGCGCGGAATATACCAGCCGAGGGACCAGACGACGGACCCGGCAACCATGATGTTTCACTTTAAGTATGTCGAGGAACGCGTGCGCCAAGAGGCGCCCGATAGAGCCGGTCAAGTCGGCTGGTATATCGTACGGATTGCCAATCCGGATGATGCCGCGCCCGTTTCCGAAGCCATCGACAAACTATTCGAGAACTCACGCGCCGAGACCAAAACCGAAACCGAGCGGACGTTTCAACAGAATTTCTTGTCCGCTGCCAGCGCCGTCATTACCGCGATGAATATCATGTCGTTCGTCATTATCGGGATCATTCTACTGGTGCTCGGGAATACCATGATTATGTCGGCGCGCGAGCGGACGCATGAATACGCCGTGCTCAAGGCCCTCGGTTTTTCCGGGGCGAAGCTGTTTTCACTCATTGCCGGGGAGTCGTTGATCCTTTCGATCTTGGGCAGCGCGCTCGGCTTGCTGGGAACGCTTCCCGCCGTAGTGGGATTTCAAACGGTCCTCCCCAAAGGGTGGTTCCCGGTTTTTTACGTCAAGCCGGAGACGATCCTTTTTGCCGGCATCTCCGGTTTGCTGATCGGTTTCGCGGCGTCGCTGATTCCGGTTCGGCGCATTCTGTCGACGCGGATCGTCGAAGGGCTGAGACACATCGGGTAAGCGCGCATGCGGATTCCCGTCAAATACATTTTGCGCAGCTCATCGTCGCGCCGTTTGACCACGCTCCTTACGATGCTGGGAATTGCGCTGGTGGTCTTTGTCTTTACCGCAGTATTGATGATGGCCCATGGGGTGCAACAGACATTACGATCGACGGGCTCTGATGACAACGTGACCGTCGTGCGCAAGGCCGCCATGAGCGAAATTATGAGCATTATCGACCGCGAGGCAGCAGGAATCGTCACCAATATGCCGCAGGTGGCGCGTTCCGCTGACGGGCGGCCGCTCAGCTCGCAAGAGGTGGTGGTGATCATCAATTTGGGTAAACTGGGGGCATCGGGCATCAGCAATGTGACCGTGCGCGGGATCGAGGAGGCGGCTCTTCAATTGCGACCCCAAGTGCGAATCGTGCAAGGGCGCATGTTTGAGTGGGGCGCGCGCGAAATCATTGTCGGTGCCGGTATTACGAAACGTTTTGTCGGCGCTCAACTGGGCGAGAAGATCAAATTCGGCGGCGATCTCTGGAACGTCGTGGGAATTTTCGATAGCGAGGGCAGCGGATTTGATTCAGAGATCTGGGGCGATCTCCATCAAATCGCCGACGCATTCAAACGCTCGTCGTTTTCTACCGTTACCTTTCGTCTGAAAAACCCCGACGACTTTACCGAACTGGTGACGGCGTTCGAGGCCGATAATCGGCTCCAATATTTCGTGCCCAAACGCGAAAAGAAATTCTTCGAAGAACAATCAGAAATGATGGCCAAATTCATACGCATCCTCGGCGTCTTTGTGACTGTTATCTTCAGCACCGGAGCGACTATCGGCGCCATGATCACGATGTACGGTGCCGTCGCCAATCGCACAGTGGAAATCGGTACCTTGCGCGCATTGGGCTTTTACCGGCGGAGCATTTTACTGGCCTTCCTTACGGAATCCTTTGTGCTGTCTTTTGCAGGCGGCCTGATCGGCCTGGGGCTCGCGTCGGTGCTGCAGTTCTTTACCATTTCCACACTCAATTTCGGCTCATTCTCCGAACTTGCGTTCTCCTTCGCGCTTTCGCCGTCGATCATTGCCAGCGCGCTCGGCTTTTCACTGCTCATGGGATTGTTGGGCGGCTTTTTACCGGCCGTGCGTGCCGCCCGGCTGAATATTATTCAGGCGTTGCGCGCGGTGTAACAGTAGATCATTGGGGTCCCGTTAGCGTTTTCATCCGGTCTTCGTTGCAGCGAGACTGTATGGCAATGCCGCAGGCACCGATTTGTCATTCCGAACGAATGTGAGGAATCTAAGATTTCTCGCTGCGCTCGAAATGACAGAAGAGGAATAAGTGCAGAATGTCGAGATTGCGACACGGTCTCAGCGGCGTGGGGATTGACCTAACACTAAAAGGACGACGTGATCTATGATAGGCTACCTCGAATTAGAAATTATGCAGGCACGAACTCTGAGCCACGACTATCATCCGCGCAGCCTCGACGAAAACCGTTACGTCTATGCGGTTTTGAGCCGTCGCTCGGGGGGCGTGTCGATCGGAATCAATTTGAATCCTGACAAGGTCTGCAATTTCGATTGCGTTTATTGTCAGGTGGACCGGCGCGTCCCGGGAAAAGAGCGGCGGGTCGACCTTGAAATACTTGAGCGCGAAATCAAAGATATCCTTCTCAAAGCCAAGAGCGGCGCGCTGTTCGTGCAAGCGCCGTTTAGTGGCGTTGAGAAGGACTTTCAAAAGGTAACGGATATCGCGTTTAGCGGCGACGGCGAGCCGACGACATGCCCGCAGTTTGGTCAAGCGGTGGAACTGGCCATTGCCGCCAAAAAGGAAGCGGGCCTTCCAGAGCTTAAACTCCTTCTCATCACCAATGCCACCATGTTTCATCGCGCCAAGGTGAAGCGCGTGTTGTCGCTGTTGGATAAAAACCACGGAGAAATCTGGGCCAAGCTCGATGCCGGAACCGAGCACTACTATCACCGCGTGGATGTCACCACGATTCCGTTCGGGCGCATATTGGATAACCTTCTTGACGCGGCGCGGCGTCGCCCCATCGTCATCCAAAGTCTCTTTATGCGGCTCTATGGGATCCCGCCGGATACCGGTGAAATTGAAGCTTATAGCGACCGCCTAAGAGAAATTAGATCCAACGGCGGCATGATCAAACTGGTTCAGATACATACGGTGGCGCGCGCGCCAGCTGAGCCGTATGTCAGCCCGTTATCGGATAAAGAAGTTGACACAATCGCTGCTCGGGTCGGGGAGATTCCGCTGCCTGTAGCCGCCTTCTACAGCGGCCGATGACAGTGCTCTAATATCCAACTCATCCGACGGTTCCCGGGACGGATCGCGCGAAATTTTCAGTTGCCGGCCTGCGGACGAGGTCTCTTTGGCGTTCTTTCAATCGCGATGAGCACGCAACAAAAACGTACAGATCGTCCAAGTGTGGGCATATTTCGCTTTGCCTTAGGGTCACACCTTAGAATTCATTGATCTTTTTCCACGGCATTTATTTTGCTCCATAAGTGATCTGCCATGGACCAGGACCAGCCGGCCAAACTTACAACTCATCAATGCCTGCAATATCTAAGATGCATTTAGTTAGGCTCCGGGTAATTTGACGCTGATGCTTACAACGAGCGCTACCACGGTCACGGCTTTCTGGTTCATGGTGAAGACTTTACCCGGGCTGCTTCAATATGCGAGTTTCGTCGTCGGCATTCTGTCGGCGTCATGGCTCTTCGACAAATACTTCCAGGGCGACGGCCAAGCCGATGACGAGTAGAATGCTTGTCGGATTGACGATCAGCATTCTGGGGACTCTTGTGCTGCCGCCGTCCGTCTCACCGCACGACGGTAAGCTTGACTCCTACGGCTGTCATTACAATCAGGAACACAAAGACTATCACTGCCATGAAGGAGCGTTTAAGGGAGCCACCTTCGGATCCAAAATTGAGATGATTCGGCAACTGAAGCTGCAATTTCTCAACTTAGGCCGCCCCTGGCCCTATGACGACATAGCCGAAGAAGATATCACTTCCACGGAAAAGCAATCTCCCTAGTCACCGCAAACAGCGGCCGCCCATTCTATGAGTATCGGCGAACTCGTTTTTTGGTACTCGATCATTTTCTGCATTTTGCTACTTGCCCTCTTTGTTGTGCTGCTCCGGCGCAAAACTAAGAGTAAAGGGCTCTTCGCGCGAACCGACTGGCGATTATTTTTCGATTGTTTCAAAGAAAAAGCGCTACGTGGGGAATCTTGGCTGAAGATTGTTATCGCGGCGGTTATCGCGTTATCGGCGGGATTGATGATAGTGGTTTTTGTCTTGCCCTACGGAAACACTTTAGCCCTCGCCGTGCTGGTTCTGACCGTGCTCGCGCTTGTCGTTGTCTTACCGAAATTGCTGAAGTAAGTGCAGCTGTGTCGCATGTCGTCGGCGCCCGCCGAAAGGTCGTTCCCACGCAAACGTCAGACCCCTTGAGATGAAACCGTAAGTTCGACAGCCGCGTCGCCCCTTCGACGCGCTTGGCTCCATACCCTTAGCGCCGTTTCTCCCGATAGAGGAATCTCTCTTGGAAAGTGTACAGGCCGCCCGTTTATGATAAAAGGGGCCAACTTCGCGTCAATACAAGGCGGTGAGTATACGACAAAGAATCTCTATGACGTTCATCTTGATTGCGATTGGGTTGTTTTTATTTTCCCCATCCCTTACGGCTCTGGATAGAATAAGAATCGGTGTCGCCGCTTTTAGCCCTACCAATAGCGCGATCTGGGTTGCGGAAGATCGGGGCTTCTTTAGGAAACAGGGCCTGGATGTTGAAGTGGTCTATATCGGCGGCGGCGCAGTGCGCGGTGTCAATGCTCTTCTGGCCAATGATATTCAATTTGCCACGGCGGGTGGCGGCGCCGCGATCGCCTCCGCGCTCAAAGGCGCTGATGTCGTGATGGTGGCGGCGCTCAACAACAAGGGAGTCCACCGTTTGTTGGTGCGCCCCGAGATCGATACTCCGGAAGCGATGAAGGGCAAGAAAATCGGCATTACGGTATTCGGCTCCTCGTCCCACGCCGTATTAACAATGATTCTCGATCGTTGGCGCATGCGCCAGGACGAACTCAAGGTGCTGCAAATAGGATCCTCTCCGACCATGCTTGTCAGCCTCGAAAAGAAGGTGATCGACGGCGCCGTGCTTACCGATCCGTCCTATTTTATCGCCGAGGACCAAGGGTTCAGAGTATTGGCGGATCTTGCCAAAATGAATATTTACTACTTGCAGAGCATGCTCGTGTCGACGCGCAGCTATTTGCGCGTTAATCGAGACCAGGCTATACGAGTTTTGAAAGCGTACGTCGAGGGGATCGCCTTTTTCAAGAGAAACAAGAAAGAGAGCGTAAGCATCATACTGAAAAGGATGAGGATGGAGCCGGACAAACAGAAATATGCCGAGCGCACGCATGAGCAATACGCTTCGCAATACTTTGAACGCGTGCCTTATCCGTCGATCATCGGAATAAAAACGGTTCTGGAGAGTCTCGCCAAGGAAAATCCAAAGGCGAAGAGTGCCGATCCCAATCTCTTCACGGATCCGAGCCTATTGAAATCGGTAGAGGACAGCGGCTTCATAAAGACGCTTTACGAATAGAGGGGTCCAAAATCCGCGTGGGGCTTGAATGATGCGCGTGGAAGCCATTAAACAGGAAACAGCAACAATCATGACAGTTAGCAAAGCATTCGCCTCGATCATTCGCAGCGGTAGCGTCGGCAAAACCTTGATAAAGTTTACGGTAGCATGTCTGGTGGCTGTTTTCTTTGTCCAGCGAAAGCTTCAGGATGAAACGACGCGTTAGCACGACTTTGGTGGTATTCTTAGTGTTCCTGTCGGCGTGTGTCCACGATTTCACCATGCACTCCAAGGATGGTCAGGAGTTGAATGGGAGGTATCGGTTTGCGCAGGAAGACTCTGGTTTGATTCAGATTGTGGGCCCGGCCGGCGAAATGTTAAACGGCAGATTTGTCCAGGTGGCACGCGCGACCTTTGTCGCGAGTTACGAACAGACCTTTGGCCGCGGATCGATCGCAACATACGGACCGGATGTTTCTGCTTATGGAAATCTTTTTGCGGGGGGCTTCGGAGGTTCATCCGCCCTTTCGGACACTGCCTTTGGTGAAACTTTTAATAGTGCACGTAGCGGATCCGAAATAGCGGTGCGGGGCCCGCTGTTCTATTGGACTGCCTCCCTCGGCGGCGACCGTGGAACAACGATGCGATGTTACTTGATTGGTTCCTCCTATACGGGACACGGCTTTGGAAAATGCAAGAGCGATGCGGGACACGAATACAGCGTCGAGTTCTAGGTCATTGCGCATGGATGAGGCACTAGCCCGCATTTCTCACAGTGCGAGGAAACGGATGACACTGTGTCGATCGAGAGGCGAGATCGGAAGAGCGAGGCATAGAGGCGAACAGTTTCAATGCCGTGTTCGGTGCTCGGTTCGCCGCTTGCGCTTTGCCACGGGC
>JBGPIK010000051.1:0-23914 GCA_041484845.1 Binatia bacterium
ATCCGGAGTCGCTCGATTTTCTTCTGAGCGCTTGAAAGGAGTGTTAAAAATGAAGATCCAAAACAATCAAACAAAAGTCAGATACGGTTTGCCTATCGACTCGCACCTGCTGAAAGACCCTGCCGCTTTGGCGGAATTTCAGCGCATGATTGCAAAGTGGCCAAAGCATGCAGCCGGCAAGCCCGATCGAAATCCGTACGCCCGCGTTGTTGCTCAGCTTTTAGTGAAAGGTCGAGCTGCTCGTTGATGATCGACGCGATCGCGCGCCCGGGGTTTACCACGAACCGGTCTCTCCAGCCGCGTTCGGAGGGGTTGGAACGCGGCCCGTTCCAATCGCGCTGCAGCGGCTGGGTAGTCTCCTTCCTAGCCGCTGTGTGCCTTTAGCCGATTGAACGGTCAATATGAACATTAATTTATTGACACTCGAACAAGCGGCCGCGCGGTTGGGAATTTCCCAGGCAGCTCTGTCCCGATTGCTTCATGCGGGCGAAATTCCTGCGATCCGGCTGCGCGTCGGTCAACGGTTAACATGCTTTCGCGTGGCCCGCGCGGATATCGAGAGATTCGTGACGAGCCGGGGAAAATCGATGCGCGCCGCGGGCACAGGCATGGCTGAAAGATCACGCTAAGGTGACCGATCGCTTGTGGGTCCCTCCACCACGTCGCATCACGGATATAAGCGAGCCGTGAATAAAATCCAGAGCCAGGGGTCCTAAGGGGGGTTGTAAAGTAAAATTTAAGTCTCGACATGAATGCCAACCATAAAAACGACACAGAGAGAATTCGCGAAACTGCTCGGGATTTCTCAGCAAGCGGTTTCAAAGCTGGCGAACCGCGGCGTTTTAACCCCGGGCGCCAGCCTGTCGCAATGGACGAGAGAAGCTTGGCAGTGGCAGGCGGAGCAAGCCGCGGGCCGCCAATCATTGAATGGCCAGTACGATCTGATTGGACAGCGCGCGCGCCTGGCAAAAGAACAGGCCGACAAGACGAACATCGAGGTCCGCAAACTCCGCGGCGAACTCTACCCCGCCAGTCTGTGGGCCGACCTTTTTTCCTCCGCTGCTTCAATCATCAAAGCGCGCCTCCTCGGACTGCACAACAAAATAGCCTCCCGCTATCGGTTAGAGACCAAAGTCATTCTGGCGATCGAAGACGAGTGCCGGAATTTACTGACCGAGCTCGGTCAGGAGCGGCTGCCGGCGGAAATCGTCAAAAGACTGGTTGATTGGGAGCAGGACGGAAGGGATCGTGAGGCTGATGAAAAAAACACCACCGCCCACATTGAGGGTCGCAAGCAGAGGAAAAAACGCACGCCAAAAGCGAGTCGCGGAAATCAGAGCCCGCGAGCTCGAAAGATCTCCGGTCCTCGATCCGATGAATGAAATTTTTAAACTCTTCCATCCGGACGCCGAAGGCAAAACCGCTGTCGACGTCGCCGCGGGGGAAGATTCAGCGCGCGGAAACCGCCGCTAAAAAGGTTCTTGGGAGGAATCATGGCTAACTACTTCAAGCAGACCGTCATCATCGATCCGGCGCCGGCGAAGATCCAGAGCGATCTAAAGAGACCGCAGACGTTTTCCGCCGCCGTTATTACTGAATTTTTCATGACCGTCGAATCCGCGCTTGCACCTGGCGGCGATAAAGAAGCGGCGATCGCCGGCGCCTTTGAAGAGCTGTTTCGCCGCCTTGATTTTGAAAACTGGACTGTGCTTACCTCTAAGAGACACGAGACCATGCTTGCCGAGAATGCGATCCAATGCGGAATGCTTTTGCTCCGATTTGGAAATTATCTCGCAACGAAGGGAATTGTGTTCAATGAAAAAATTTCCAGTTCGGATCATTAACTTATTCGAAAAGGGGAATTTAATATGAGCTTTCTTTTTGCCGATAGTTTCGATCACTTGGCGACCGCCGATGTTTTGCAAAAGTGGACTCAGGTGGTCCCCGGAGCCGGCGGTTCGGGCGCCATTGCGCTCGCCATAAATTCGACCGCCGGCCGCCGAGGAGGCAACGGCCTCGATCTCGCCATTGCCGCAAGCGGCTCCGCCTGCAAGAGCCAATCCTTAGCGATCACTCTCGCTCCTGGGGACGGCACGGCAATCATAGGATTTTCGTTCGCGACAACCAGTTTGGCCAGACTCGGGGTCAGCACCGCAGAGGCCACCTCTAACAATATTTGCCGCATCCGTGACGCCGGCACGACGCAGGTCTGGTTTCGGCTCAACGCCGACGGAACGATCAGCGCTCTCAGATCGACAACCATTCTAGGGACTACAACCTTCGCGCTCTCCGTCGGCACAACCTATTATCTCGAATTCAAGGTCACTGTTCATTCGACCGCGGGAATCGTCGTCGTCAGAGTCGATGGCGACACAAAGCTGAGCCTTCCTGTTTCTGGAAGTCTCAACACAGAAAACACGACAAACGCGAGCTGGAACGAATTAGTTCTTGGCGGCGGTG
Source organism: Binatia bacterium (assembly GCA_041484845.1). Lineage (GTDB taxonomy): Bacteria > Desulfobacterota > Binatia > UBA9968 > UBA9968 > JBGPIK01. Next base: position 2,461 of record JBGPIK010000051.1, read on the forward strand.
CCTTTAGCACTTCCGCCGATGCTTTTTACTATGACGATCTCTATTGTCTGGACGGTTCAGGCGCGACGACCGCTTCGAAAAATTTTCTCGGTGACGTCCGCATCGACGCCGTATACCCGAACGCCGTCGGCAACACGAGCAATTGGGCGCGTTCGACTGGAGCCGATCAATGGGCGACGATCGATGAGGCGACCAGTAACGGCGACACGGATTATAATTCGAGCGCGACCGTCAACGACAAAGACACGCTCAATTTTCCCAACGCTCCGGCCGGCGGCGCCGATATCTTCGCCGTGCAGGTCAACATGCTCTCGCGCAAGACCGACGCCGGTAGCGCGGGCTTAAAAGCGGTTACCCGGATCTCGGGAGTCGACTATCCGGGCACCGAAGTTTTTCCTTCGTCGAGCTATTCGGATCGCCGGCAGATTTGGGACCTGAAGCCCGACGGCAGCGCCGCGGTCTGGACGTCGAGCGATTTCAACGCCGCGGAGTTCGGTTACGAAAAAAGCTCCTGAGAAGGAAAAATAAATGGCCGATCAAAAATTAACCGCATTGACCGCGGATCTGGCTCCGGCTCTCGCGGACTGGATGTACCTGGTCAAGGACTCCGACATCACCTCCCACAAAGTCACGGTCTCTAACCTCCTGGCCCTCGTGCCATCCGCCGCACTCACCAAGACAGATGACACCAACGTCACGCTGACTCTCGGCGGCACGCCTGCCACGGCTTTACTTCAAGCTGTCTCACTCACACTTGGTTGGAGTGGGCAACTCAGCATAGCGCGCGGCGGCACAAGCCTGTCTGCCGCAGGCCACCTACTGAACGCCACTCTTTGGGATGATGTGACGGCCGGGGTGGTAGCTCGTGGTGATGTTATCACCGGGCAAGGGGCAGCAGCTAAGTGGGCCAGGCTAGCCAAGGGAACCGCTAACCAAGTCCTCGCGATGGACGGTACGGCGACGGATGTAGTTTGGGCTACTCCAGCGTCAGTAACCCCCGCGGCGCTCACCAAGACAGACGATACCAATGTAACTCTGACCTTGGGCGGAACTCCCGCCTCAGCGTTACTCCAGGCTACTTCACTGACTCTTGGCTGGACTGGTACGTTAGCTACAGCGAGGGGTGGTACGGGAACAGCAACACCTACGGCGGTGGATTGGCTTACGCAGTATGCTTTGCTTGCTGGCAGAGCTGGCGGGCAAACGGTAAATGGTGGTACTGCAGCGAGCGAAAATTTAATACTGCAAGCTACTGCCAATGCGACCCAAGGATATGTAAAGTTTGAAGGCGGCGCAGGCACACTCACATTGAGACATAACACGGCGAGCGCTACGTCTATCCGTCATGTTTACTCTGTCAACGGCACGGACTTATGGGACTCATTCTGGGACGCGAACGGTTACTCAGTTCGAGATATAGCGGGGGGGGGGTTCAAGTCGCCATTTACTTTTCAGGCGGGATGCCCGGCCGGAGCTTTTGTGATTACTCCTACCGGCACTACAGTCTTAGGACACTTAGGTGTTGGAGTTGGGCCAGATCCCACTATTGAGACGTTTATTTCAACAACCAGGAATGTCACCAACATCCTGGCAGGATCTTTAAGGGTACAAAACACGGGCTCTACCAATCCAAGTGCTATGATTAATCTGATTGCAGGCAGTGGGGGAGCAGCAGGTTTCTCTTTTGCGGTAGGCGCAGCTCACTTCGACTTCTCCAGCGTTAACGACTGCGCTGCTTTTGCTATCAGGGACACGGGTTTCAATCAAATAGTGTTGTTCGAGCAAGGCGCCGGCGCTAATGCGCTAGTGGTGAAGGCGGGTGGAAATATCGGTATCGGGGTGAGTGCTTTTCCTGGGACTGGAACGCTGGGATTAATATTTGCCGATGGCACCGCTTTGAGTTCGATGGGCAGCAACACCGCTGGGCTTTACGCCGATGATATCTCCGGCAACGTCTCAATGCACGCGATCAATGAGAACGGCGACCTCATCAAGCTCATCAAGACAAACACGTACACCCAGACCTACTCCACCGCCGACCGCACGCTCTCGGCCTACATTGCCGATCCCGAGAGCGGCGCCTACTCGGGCATCGACAATGCCCAGGCCGGGACGCCTTATGCTCAACTGGCTGATCTCAACGCATTAAGGGTGGCTTACGAAAACCTGAGAGCTTTTGCGGAGGACATCGCTGGGATGTTGAACGGGGCCGTGGACGATCTTCAGACCATAGGGCATTTCGGATAGGAGAGACAATGGCTAATTTGATAACTCCGAGCGCCGTCAAGGCGTATGAGGTTCAAGATGTGGCGGACATCGACTTCGATCAGATTACGATAACCGCCTCCAAAGACATGGAGACGGGAGCCGTAGAGGTTCGCGTGCGCGCGAACGTGGCCGTGAGCATGATCAATCCAGCGGACCCGTCGGACCTCCAATTGTATAACCTGCCGATCAATCTTACTGAGAAGGAGCTGGGGTTGGGGGCGGAAATCGCAACTATCCGGGCTGCTGTTTTGACACAGGCAAAGATAAAACTATCGGGTCAAATAAAATGAGGCGCAAGCCGTCGTTGTGGGCGCAAATCAAAAGAAGGAGAGAACACGTGAAGCTCAATTTAAACATGCCATTTCATAAAGAGCCGAAAAACGCCAATGGAGAGGATATCAAAGGTCCCGCCCTCGCGAGACTCGTCCTGCTGCGGATCATCGACGCCAAGTACCAGCAGAAAGCGATGCCCAATAACGAGTCTCGGATGTGGGGGAAAATCCTCGATGAATTCGCCGACGAGAAGGACGTCATAGAGATCGATGGGAGCCAGTTCGATTTTCTCAAAGACGCCGTCGATAAGACCGACATGCCGCCGGCCTTTTCGAGTTGGCTATGGGTCGTGCGGGAATATTTCGAAACCGTGAAGGCTGAAGAAAAAAACCGCAAGGAAAGCGAAAAGCTAAGGGCGATACCGAGATCGAAGGAGTGATAGGGCATTGACGGGCTGCGCGGATGGCGAACTATCTACTTTTAGAAAGCGCGGATTTTTTCCTCCTGGAGACGGGCGACCGTTTGATCCTGGAGTATATCGAAATCCGGGTCACCCAGCTCCCGGTCGAAGTGGTCGCCGCCGGGGCTTCCGAAGCGCGATTGACGCAACTGGTTCCCGAGGTGGTGAGCGCGGGCGCCAGCGAGGTGAGACTCACGCAGTTCGTGGCCGAACTGATTACCTCCAATGGGTCCTCGTCGATCCGGATGACACAGCTCGCGGGCGAAGTGGTGAGCAAGGGCGCGCACGAAATCACACTGACTCAGTTCGTCGTCGAGGTCATCGCCAAGTCGTCCGGCAAGAGGCAACCGCATATTTTCATCTCAACTTGAAACGAAAAGGGAGGGTTCCATGTCACAGTCAGATTATTTCAACGCAGCACTGCTCGATTTGATTTTTCTGGGCTCAGCGATCGCGACGATTGCGGACGATGCGCTCGACTATCCGGCGACGGAGTATTACTTGAGCCTGCACGAAGCGGACCCGACGCCGTCCGGCAACCAGAGTTCTTTCGAGGCGAGCTACGGCGATTATGCGCGCATCCCGATCACCCGCGACGGCGCCGGGTTCGTGCGGACCGACAATGTGGTGAATTTCTTCGCAGATATGCTCTTTCCGGCGGTCGGCAGCGGCAGCGGCGTCTATACGCACTTCGGCCTCGGCAAGGATTCAGTCGGCGCGGGCGAACTGCTCTATAGTGGACCGATCACGCCGAACATCACCGTAGGCGTCGGCCAGCAACCCAAGCTCACAACGGACACGGCGATTCAGTTTGTCCCTTACGGCGAATAGAGCCGGCGCAAAAGCGGAATTGATTGCGGTGGGGCGACTAGACACGTAGAATCTATTTCGCTGGTATGGGAACGGAAGGGCAACCGAAAACGAATGAATGCGGTCTCCGATCAACTACTCACTACCCTGGCCCTGGACTTCGCCTGTCTCACTGGCGCGCTCCTGCTGTGGTGGTTTTTCAGGATTCCGGGCGGCGGAGCGATACGGCGAGGCTTCACTCTATATTTTCTGCTGCGCGTGATCGGCTACGGATTTTTGATGACAAAAGATGTTTTCGATTTTTACGACATCTTTGAATCCTGGTGGATCTGGCAAGTCCCGTACTATCCGATCATCGTTCGGTCCGCGAATGCAATCGCGCTCTGGTTTCTTATCTCGCAGTTGTGGATTTATAAATTTGCCGCAGTCGAAACCAAAGAGGTTCGCTTGGAATGAGCAAGGAACTAGAACCGCACGTCGAGGTGCACCAGCACTCAGCCGAGCACGGAGAGTTTCTGCTCGGCGCTCTGTCGGCGAACATCGACACGCTGGGACGCCGCATGGAGAAAATAGAAGACACTCTTGCGGCGAGTCACAAAGAAATCATGGATTTCATTACGGCTCATCTCAAAGAAGAGTCTCTCTTGTGGGATAAAAATGGGGCCGAGCATAAAGAAATAGCGATGTGGCAGAGTAAAGTGATCGGCATCGCCATCGCCTGTACGACCATGGGAGGCGTCATCGGATTTGCCGTCCACATCCTGATTACCTGGGGTCGCGCCGGAGGCTAGCATGGAAAAACTTCTCGGTCAGAACTGGCTGACTTCCCTCGGCGGGCTCATCTCCGGAATTGGCGGAATTCTCTGCCTGCTCCCGTCATCCCTGCACTTAGACCCGCAATGGTCGGTGTTCACAATCGCGCTGGGCGGGGTGGTCGTAGGGGTCGGCGCCAAGAGCTTTAATGTGCACAGTACCGTCCAACAAACGGAGACAGCGACGAAAGAAAAAACCGCCGACGATATCAAAGAGGCGAAAAAATCGTAAGGAGGCGACAATGACCGAAGGATATAAGGCGATAATCGCCGTGTTAGGAGCGGCGCTCCTGGGCCTGTTTTTGGCTCTGGCATTTAACGGCTGCGCGACCAGTGCCGGCAATCTGCCGGGAGATCCGCTTGGCATGTTCACCCAGGCGATCCAAAAAGGGTTTGTCAATGCGGATCAAAATTTTCATCTCGCTGTCACTAACGGCGATCTGAAGATCGATGATCCGATTATCCCGTGTTTCGATGCCCTTGTCGGACCGCAGCCAAGCGCTACCGCGCAGCCCTACAACAGCAGCGGCCTGATCGAGTCCGCATCGGTCGCCTATATTCGCGTCAACTCGATTCAGAGCAAACAGCAACTGCTGAACGTGAGTTGCAACGCGCTGATCGGCAAATTCGTTTCCGACGCGATGAAGAACGCGCCGATTAATCCAGCGCGCCCGATCCTGGGAGGTTGAAATGAAATACCTTGCCGTAGTCCTCGGTTTTTTTCTTGCTGGCTGCGCGTTCGATACGGAATATGCGATGGGTCCAGCCACCTGTCGCTCGAAAGAAATAAAGACCTTTTTTTCTACCCAGCTGAATACGGTGTGTTGGCAAGGCGATAAAGTCGTAGCTGGCGGAGTCACGCCGGGCACGGCTCCGGCGGAGCTCGTCGGGGCCGGCATTGTCGGCGGTTCTGTCATTGGCGCGAGCGCTGTTGTAGCCAACCAGGTGGGAACTAAAGTACGGGTGAAGGTTGGGCCGTGAAATGAAAAATCTACTCACTGGCGCAGGTTTTTTCCTCGCGGTGCTCACCGCCGGCAGCGCCGCCGCGGATCTTCTTATCAGTTGGAAGCCCGGTCTGGTCGCCGCGGATTTCAGCAACGTCCCGGCTTCCTTCAGGCTTTATCGCCGCGCCGTCAATGCGCCTTATGAACTCCTACAGGAGATCGCGGTTGCGCGCCTACCGGACGGCACGATCGCTGCGGAGTTCAGCACTATGGACACAACCGTCGCGATTGGCGCTGAGTATTGCTACCAGGTGAGCGCCGCCAACGCTGCTGGCGAATCGTCGCCGAGCAATGAGGGCTGCGCGATCCCGATCGACGGCCAGACCGTCGCGTTGCAAATCCCGTCCGGGCGGACGCCGTTGATATCTCGCCGCGCGACCGACGCGAGTTCCCTGGTCTCGATCCTCGCGAACAAGAGCGATGTGGTTTCAATCAACGACTCGACGCTGGCCCCAGCGGCCACGGTTGTCATGGCAGCGCCCGCGGGTAAAACCGTGCTGGTCTCCAAGCGCGCGAACGATGGCAGCTCTCTCTTTTCCATCTTGGTCAACAAAAGTCAGGTGCTTTTTATTAACGAGATCAAACAACCATAAGGAGTATTTTAATGAAAACGGTAAACGTCACATGGACGACGCAGGATGAGGCGGTGGCGGGCGCGGAGACCGCGGATCATTTCGTGGCGACTTTGGGAACGGTCGAAGCGAGCGAGCCTCTCAATTCAAGAAGCCATTCATTCATCAATGTTGAACCAGGGTCCTATCAGGGAGCGATTTCCTGCGTCGATGCGAATGGCAAGGAATTGGCTCCGCCGCTGGTTTTTTCGGTCACGGTCCCAGCCGACGCCACGGCGCCGATCCCGGTTGGCGTCAGCACGCAGCTGCAGTAACGCGAGATCCGGATGTTTCTCTTGCGTTGGTTTCGGTATTTGATCGAATGTTTCGGGAAACGCCCGAGGGCGCCGATCCCGGTCAAAGTGAAAGCCGAGGTTCATCCGGGCAAAAAAAAATGAACCGCGGCTGCCGGCGACACCCCGTGCGGGCAGCCGCGGTAATTAATATGGCCAGTTTTATTCTAACAGCAACCAGGACTTTGGTTTTCGAGAACGGGTATGCAAACGTCAACGGCGATGCCGGTGGAGAAACCTACAAGGGAATCGCGCGTGTCTTCAATCCGCTATGGCCGGGTTGGAAGTGGATAGATGCGGCGAAGCACGAGGCGGACTTTCCCAGATGCCTCGAACTTGACAATGCTCTTCAGGACGCCGTCCTCGGATTTTATCGGGACGTTTACTGGCGTCCGCTGCACGGCGACGCAATAAGCAACCAGGAGGTCGCAAGTGAGATTTTCGACACCGCGGTTCTGAACGGACAGAGAATGGCCGTCGAAATCGCCCAGGGCGCGCTCAAAATGCTCGGCCATGCGCTCGATCTCGACGGCATCATGGGCAACGAAACTCTCGGAGCGCTCAATTCTTTTCCCAATTATCCGAAGCTCCTCAAGTGCATGAACGGCCTGCAATTCATGCTCATCGTCCTCGGGTCAAAGAACGTGGACGTGGTCATCAAAATGATCGGATCTCGCGGTCCGCAACTGTATAAATTTCTCCTCGGTTGGCTCGATCGCGTATGAACGCGGCCGAAGGCGGCGGTATGGGCCATACGACCGATCAGGACCCCGACATCTGCGAAGACAACTCGTCATTTCAGCACTATCAATTCCCCGATTCCCCCAGTATGGGAATTTCCGGTTTCGGTCCGTACTTGTACGACTACACATTGGCCACGTATTTTTCCCCGCGGCGTGATTATCGCCGGTCGCTCAGACTAACGAGGCTCGGTGAGGACCGCACGTAGACGGCTCGCCTGTTCGGGATCCCGTCGGCAGCTTCGCCGTCAGGATATCGACGCCAGATCCGCCTGCAAGATATCGAGGAGCGCGCGCTTGCGCGCCGGCTCTAACGTCCTGAACTTTCGCAACCATCGACTCTGACATCGCCGCCAGTCCTGCCTACGCCGCCGATCGGCGCCAATATACCGCGGGTCATGGAGAATCTTCGGCTTCGGATAATTGCACCATACCCACTCGACCGATGGTCCGCCGCGCGTCATAAATCTGAAAGAGAATGACCGCCAGTCGGCCAAATCCTGGGCATACAGATCCGACCAATAGCCGCTAATCATCACGGGGCAGGGAAGCCTACGCGCGATCGCGAGAAGCCGCTTGTGCTCATCGGCAGACCCCATCTCGTAGCGGTAGACTCGCCTACCACGCCGGCGTGTCTTGAACAGGTACGGCGGATCGGCGTACACGAACTCATCGCCCGTGAATGGATAGGATTCAAGCAAGCTGCTCCCGCAGGCGGCCACGCCGACGACTGGCGGCGCCGGTAGGCGTCCTCGCCGTTCCTCGAGCGACGGCAGCAGCGCCGACAGGTCCGGGAGCACTTGGCCGGCGGATGTGCCGACGATGGCCATGACGACCTTTTGGTCCAAATCGGCGAGGATGGACAGGTCAGCCTGACGCTTGTGGCGGAACACGGCGGCGCCTCCACAAAACGGTTCGATGTAGACGCGATGGGGCGGAATCTCGTTTACGAGTTTCTGCCACGCACCGCCGCCTTCTTTGCCGCCGGGGTACCGCACATCGTCGTTAATAGGCGAAGACGCCTACGGTGTCAAGACCGTCGTCTCCGATTGCGCCAAAACTTTGTCCAAAGGCAAATAGAATAGAACGAACAAAACGATCAAAAAAAGACAGAAGATAAACAGGACGAGCGAAAGAACGAAGTTTGGTTTCACCATTTTCAATCCTCCTTTTTGTCGGTGAGCGCGTTATGGTCGACGCTTCGTAGCTCGGACCGGCGGAACAGCACATCCACCTCTCTTTTGACGTTTATCCGTTCTTGCGTCGTCATATTTCGCAAAAGCCTCAGAAGTTCCTTCGTGCCGAGTAGCCGCTTCCAGTCCATGTTGTAGCACCTCGCGAGCGATCACATCCTTATCCAATTCCCATGCCGCTGGCGGGAGATACGGATCAATTCCCAGTTCGTTGCAAAGGGCAATCAGGCGGAGAAAAATATTCCAATGCGCCTGCCACTGATCCCCTTTCAGCATTTGCGCGATGGCGGATTGATTGGTTTCCAGGGCCTGCGCGAGCGTTGTTTGGGTATAGAGCCGAGAACCTTCGCGATTTTCGCTTAGAAGTTTTTCAAGTATTTCACGCAGTTCCGACATGACGCAAAGTTTTCCAACAAAGACGTTTGACAATTTAGGCTAAAGAGATTATAGACTAGCCCATAATCGATAGTACATTATAGTACCAGTCATAATAGGACGGTAAACACATGACACCCAAAAAGCAATCGGAGAGCGATCCGTTTTTGACCCCGTCTGAGACTATGAAGATCCTCAAAATCGGCCGCGCGTCGTTTTACGGAATGATTGCTGAAGGAAAAATTCCCGGTGCTGTAAAAGTCGGCAATCAATGGCGCATCAACTCCAAAGTCTTTTGGCAACAGATGGACGAGCGATCGGCCTGATCTCGCAGAGGATAACGCAAAAGGAGGAATTATGAAGTTAGCCGACACCAAAACATTCAAACCGCCGAGCACACCCTCGGGCACACTCGATGACCAACTGTGCGGAAACCCCTGCAGTGTGTCCTTCTTCGCGCACATCGCAAAACAAGTCGGGCGCAAGCCTTTCGCGCTCGGCTTGCACCTGAGCGGCACCCTGGTCGATGGCTGGTGCACGGGCGAAAAGCGCGACGTGTTCACGGCCGCGCAACAGGCCTGCGACGTCATCAGAAAAGAAGGCAGAGCGGATCTCATACCGGCCGTGCTCGACTACATCGGCGGCAAAAGCGACTGCGCGGTGCTGACCCGGCGCCAAGTCGAGGCGCTGCAAATTTTGGCCGAAGCGGTCAAGGAATAAATCATCCCGCAATAAGCTGACGGGGTATCTGGGAGAACACATGATGGAAACTTTGACTGGACCTCAGGCCGCACTGTGCGCTTTATCTTTTTTTCGCGCTCGGCACGGGACTAGAGCACTGTTCAAGCACCCGAGAAAGAAACACCACGTGGCGCGGCGGGTGAGCGTTAACCGAGAATATGTGGCCATGGCGCGACGGTTCCTCAAACAGGCGAGAACGGCGGGCTTCCGTGGATCATTTTTGGAAGCCGTGAACGAAAATATCACCCCCTAGGGAACGAACTATCTACCCGGAGGGATCGAATGAAAGGGAGAAAACCATGAAGGAACTTTTATTTGGAACGCTTGCCGTCGTCGTGATGTACATCCTGGCTTAGGCGATCATTTTCCCGACCGTCGCTGAGATGAACAATGCTCTTCATCTGGCGTTCTCGCTGATTCGGTAGGAGGCCCCATGAACATCGGTCGTGCATTTCCGAGCAAGTATTTGAAGCATTCCGATCTCCAGGGGCGGCGCCTCGGCGTCACGATTGAACGGGTCGAGGTCGAAAAGATCGGCGATAAGCAAAAGCCGGTCGTCTACTTCGTGGGAAAACCGAAGGGATTAGTGCTGAACGTGACAAATGCCCGGGCGATCGCCGAGATCGCGGGCGGGGATGAGGAGATGGATAACTGGGCCGGGGTCCACGTCCTGCTGTACCCGACCAAGGTGGATTTTCAGGGCGGACGCGTGGACGCGATCCGCGTGGAGGCGGAGGACAGACCCGCGAAGCCGCCGATAGAAGAGGATGACAACCCATTCTGAAGGAGCTGCGTCCATGGGCAAAATCAGATTCACAACGGCTCGATTTATCGCGGCGCTTAGGCGCGCGGAGGCAGATGACCGAACATGGCCCTGGATGCGCTCGGCGGATTGGCTGCTCGATCACGCGCGCAGCAAGGACGGAGAAGTGATCGTCGACACGGCGGGAGAAAATGCTCCCGAAGCGTTGTGGCAGTCAGTCGGACGGTCGCCCTCGGATCTCGTTCAGTTGTGCGGATTTTTGCTGGCTAATAATTGAAGAGGTTCGAAACATGAAGTTTCTATCATTCGCGATTGCCAGCGCGGGAGCCGGCATCCTGATCGGCCTCGCGCTCGGGATTGAAATTCTAAAGATCCGACGACGGCGCCACGATCGTCTTCGCTATTTGGACGTTTCCAAGCCCGAACGTTTTTGGTCGCGCATCTTCTCTCAATCACGCGTGAACGGTGGACCGTACCGCGGCGGCGAACTGCCGACGGCAATCTGGAAGTGGCCGAGGGGAACTTTCCTGGAGCGATCGCTAAACCGCCATGGCACGGAAAAAAAGGAAAATGGAGATGAAACATGATTCTCGATCACGCGATCAGGCTCGAAACGGAAGACGTCCGTCATCTGTTCGCCGGCGAGACGGTGAACCTGACGCTCGCCGACGGCGCCCGGATATCTATTGGCGTCTGTTCGGATACTCTTCTGGAAATCGTTCTTGCGGATGCAGTCAGACTCGACCTGGCGCAGCAAAACCGCCTCCCGCAAGAGAAGCACGCAAATATCGAGTCAAACAATTCAATGAGAAATGAAAATCATGTGTGCCCAAAATGCGGCTTGCTTTTTGATGACGGCAAAAAACTCGGCGGCCATTTATCCGGTCATACGCGAAAGACCAAAGGTCTAAAAACAGGGGCCGCGAACAAGACTAAAGGTGAGAGATTCGCCAAATCGCGAAATCTGGAGTGCTGGCCGTGCGACCGCCTGGCGTTCAAGAGCAAAGAGGATTTGGTAAAACACCAGGTCGAAAAGCACGGGCTCAAAATATTGCAGTAGTTTGTCATTGAAGGGGAGCGGACGATTTATGAGCGTAGAAGCGAGTAAATGGGCCTGGGATCAGCGCGGCGTTTCGGTGTCGCAAAAGCTAGTCCTTCTGTGTCTGGCTGACCACGCCGACGATCTCGGCGAGAACTGCTGGCCGGGACAAAAACGCATCGCAATGAAAACCGGGATGAGTGTCGAGACGGTGAGCCGAGTTCTGAAGTTTTTGGAGACCGTGCCGGCTGTGGATAAGTCCGGTCCTATGCGCGGAATTCTCAAAATCATCAAAATCCCCATCCCAGATATGGGGCCGATTTCCCGAAACAACTACAAGCTGTTGTTGGAGCGCTTGACGTACGATCAAGCGCACCCGTCATCTAGAGGGGGGGGTGACCCGTCAAATAGAGGGGTACGCTTGACGTACGATCAAGCGCTACTTGATCTACGATCAAGCGTCACGCTTGACGTACGATCAAATAAACCATCCGAAGACTTATTAACCACCCGTGAACCGCCGGAGGGGGAGCCCGCGGCGGAGGTCTCAGATAGGCACTCATCCGGAGGGGTCCTCCAAACGCCACCTGTGGATAAGTGCATCGTCGAGATCGCCGGAGAGAAATACGGCTGGCCTTCGGCGGCGGCGCTGGTCGCGCTTTATAATCACGAAGCCGCGGACGAACTCCCCGCCGTCGAAATCGTTTCCCCCGAGCGGATCGCAAAGGCGACGGAGTACCTAAAGAAACTTCCCGAGTTCGAGTTCTGGCGCTCCGTGATGGCCGAGACCAAACGGTCGCAACTCCTTCGTGGTCTCAAGCCAAGCCCGGATCATGAACATTTTCAGGGCGATTTTGATTGGCTTTTAAGTAAAGGCAAAGGGACGAAAGTCGAGAACTGCGTTCGCGTCTTCGAAGGGAGGTACAGAGACAATGGCGAAAAAACTTAGCGAGCGGGAGGCACCGTTGTTTTCGGCGCGCTGCGCGGTCAAGTGGCCGGCCGATCGGTTTCGGGCATTGCGCCATCACGTCGAGGCTGCAGAAGCCGGCAGAGGCACGCTGGAAGCTCATCTTGAAGAATGTTTGCCCGGCAAAGATCACCAGTACGATCGCGCGGCCGAGATCCGAGTCGTTTTAGGCATCTTGCGCCAAAATAGTTTGCATCCCGACGTCCAGTCGGGAAAAAGAAAAGCCTCGGAGATCTGGCTGGCGGATCTGGGCATCATCGAACTCAAAGAAATTCCCGGCAGTTGGCAGACCAGCACAAAATGCGATCTGGTAGAGCGCTTCGAGGCCAACCTGAGACAGAAAGCGCGCAGTGGAAATTCGTCTGATGGCCCCAATGTCTAAACATACACGGATGCACAAGCCCGCGCCGCGTATCGTTTTGACCGAGGATGACTTTGACGCTTTAGTCAGGGGCCACGAGGTCTTCGTTGCCGGCGCGAGGATCATCCTGGCCGATATCGGCCTCGACCAAATGGCGAATATCATTCAGGCCGCGGCGCTGAGGGCCGCGCTCAGAAGACAAACAGAGGATCGATCATAACCGCGTGACGGCATGGGCGACAAATCCAAAATAGAGTGGACCGAGGCGACCTGGAGACGCACCTGCTCACGCTGCGAAAGATCTGTGCCGCGCGAGGCGTTTTTCAAAGACCGGAGCCGACGGGACGGAATTTCTTACGTTTGTCGAGACTGCAAAAATGCAGTCTCTCGCGACCGATATATCAAAAAAGCGCCTCCTGGTCGGCGCGGTTTCATGGTTTCCACGCGGGATGGCGACAAGAAACAGGCGCGCCGGAGAATCAACTATCTTGTTGAGCAAGGGCTGATTCCTCATCCCGATGATTTGCCGTGTTTTGACTGCGCGGATGGTGTTTTTGGTGGCAACTATCGCCACGAGTACGATCATGCACACGGATATGATGGCGATAACCAACTCGACGTGGAGCCCGTCTGTTCCAAGTGCCATCACAATAGAGAGGATGCGCGTCATGGGCAAAACTTCGATTGAATGGTGCACGGACGTTTGGAATCCGGTGGGAGGTTGCCGCAGAGTGAGTCCCGGTTGCCAACACTGTTACGCCGAGAGGCTCTGGCCGAAACTGGAAGGCGCGCGGGTCAAGCGCGAGGGCGGCAAGCCGCGGCCTTTCACCGACGTGCAAGTTTATCCTGATCGGCTCACTCGACCGTTGCGATGGAAGCGCCCGCGGCGGATCTTCGTCAACTCGATGAGCGATCTTTTCCACGAGGATGTGCCGAACCAATTTGTTCATAACGTTTTTGAAACGATGAGTCATGCCACTCGCCACACATTTCAGATTCTCACCAAGCGGCCACAACGGATGCTCGACTGGTTTACCGACTGGACACCCAACGCGTTTGGGCTGCCCTTTCCTCCGCTCCCCAATGTCCAACTCGGAGTCTCAATCGAGGATCAGGAAACCGCCGACGAACGAATCCCGATTTTGCTTCAAACCCCAGCTGCCGTGCGCTTCATCAGCGCCGAGCCCCTGCTTGGCCCGGTCAACCTGATTCGTCTTCCAGCGCCGCGGGAAGTAATCGTGGAAGAATTCGGCCAACATGGCGGCGAGTTCACCTTCAATGCGTTGACCGACAGGGATGATGATCATTTTTTCAATCGACACCCCAAAATCGATTGGGTCATCGCCGGCGGAGAGTCGGGGCCCAGGGCGCGCCCATCGCATCCGGATTGGTTTCGCTCCCTGCGCGATCAGTGCCAGGCTGCCGACGTGCCGTTTTTCTTTAAGCAATGGGGGGAGTGGATCGACGAACGCCCAAATCGACGTTCAAGAATCAGCCATCCGACACTGCTTCGAAATGATAATTCATTGGACGTGCTCATGTGGCGCGTCGGCAAGAAGATTGCCGGTTCATGCCTCGATGGGCGTGAATGGAAGGAGTATCCAAAACCGCGTGAATTTAGAGGAGATCATCCGTAGCGCCGCAGTGAGGATGCGCCGGAAATTTGCCATGCATCAAGACCGAAGTATTGAACAGGATTTGCAGCAAAGCGCGTGGGAATACGTGTTGAGGCATCCGGATCACCCGGCGCGCTATCTCAAGCGCGACATCCACAACGCGATGATGGATGAGATCGCCCATTGGCTGTGGGGCTGCAAGCGCGGACAGAAGCCGCGGCGCCTGACGATGCAAGTGGACTATGAGGCAGTCGCGCACCAGCTGGAGATAATCGGTTGGCTGGCGTCTTTCGATACGGAGCGTCTTGCGATGGTTCACGAGTGCTTGCGCCGATTGCATGAGGAACAACCCAAACGCGGCAGGCGCGCGAATCTCTCGGCGCTCGCCGCGCTGATCGAAAGCGGGCAGGGAACCACGCCGTCGGAGATCCTGCGCAAGTACAAGGTGAATTATTGGCAGATCTCGCGCGCCCGGCAGCGTGGGCGGAAAATTTTTCAGGAGTGTTTGTGATTATCGTGACCGAAAAAAAGGAGTCGAACCATGAAGGCGCCGATGTCAAATGGAGATTGAGAAACAAATCGGCGAGGCCCTGCGCTGCCGCGGTTTGAAACCTATGACCGGGGAATGCAAACGGGGACACCCGAAATCCCGCTACAGCAAAAAATATCCGCGCACTGGCAGGCCGGGTAAGTTCGTGACGATCTGCCTGGAGTGTAACAGGTTCCGGGGACGAAAGGTTCGCAGTCTGGAAAGACTGGGACTAAAGAAAGCGCGGGCGTTGAAATGAAAGCCAAGGCACGCACCAAATTTGCGGTTCCGCGCGAAGTGGACTTAGAGGGCCAGGTCGAGCAGCTCGCCGATCTTTTGGGCTGGAAGCATTATCATACGCGGCGCTCGACGGGGTCCAATGAAGGCTTTCCCGACCTGCTTATGATCAGGCGCGGGCGAATGATCGCGGCGGAGCTGAAAACAGAGACCGGCCAGGTCAAGCCGAAGCAGCAAGAATGGCTCGATGCGTTTTCCGACTGCATTTACGTGGAGACATATCTGTGGCGGCCATCGGACCTCGACAGGATTGGGGAGATATTGCGGTGATAAGCACGGCGAAGATTGAACAGCAAAAAGCGCAAAAACGGAAAGACAATCGTGAGTATATGGCGCTCGTGCGGGCGGCGGTCTTTGCATCACACTTTTTTGAATATCAGACTCATTGCAGAGACTGTCGCAGGCAGTATGCAAGGGATTGGATGCGAAAGATGAGAAAGAAAAAGAGAGCGACGAACGGGGCGAAGCGGGAAACGCCAATCAAATGGCAACAATTCGAAAATAAATGACATGTTATCAAGGTATCTGACTGTAAAAGAGACCGCTGAGCTCCTGCGCTTGAGCGAGCGCACGGTGAGAAACAAGATCTTCGAGAAGATCTTCAAAAAGGGCGTGCACTACGTGCGGCAACCGGGAATCGGTGTGAGATTCAAAGCAGAGGCTTTGGTCGCCTGGTTGGAGGGAACGAACGACGCCTCAAACGAGGAAGAAAAACAGGCAGCGGCACCACTCAAACACGCGGTCGGCGCCGGGACGATCCCAATGGCACGGGGCTACAAGATTTGAGGCAATTTTATCATGGTTGACCCAAGGCGACTATTCACCGAGAGCCAAGCGCGGCAAATCGTCGAACGCCAAAACGGCAGATGCTGGAAGTGTCGGGCACATCTGCAAACCGGATTCCACGTGCATCATGTTATCGCCTGGGGCAAAGGCGGCCTGACGGAGATCGATAACGGGATGGCCCTATGCGACGGCTGCCACCTCAATTTCAATGGATTTGAACAGGAGGCACCGACGAAACGGCAACAACTGCGTGATTGGCAAAAACGGTGCAAGGAAGCTTTTTACGAGAGGTTGGTCGCGTTGGAGCGGACGGGAGAAAAGAGAATTTTCAAAATCGAGGCGTGCGTGGCTTCCGGCAAATCCACAATGATGGCCGAATTTGCTCGCGAGCTGATCCTGGGCGACTGGTCCGAAGAATTTGGTTTTGAATTTATCGCCATCGTAGCGCCAAACATTTCTATCATAGGAGCGCATGCCGGCAGAGCCAGAGAATCCTTCGGGATCATCGGCGCTCTCGAACGCCGTGGCATTTACGCAATTGAGCGCATCACGTCCGGTGGGCGACTGCCGGTCTCATGGACTCCGCAGGCTGAACAAACGCCCGCGGGCGTGGTAGGGATAGCGGCGGTCTTTACATATCAATATCTGCGACAGGAGAGCGTTCAAAGACAACTCGTCGATTGGGCGCGTTCAGGTAAAAAGATTGCCGTGTTTTACGACGAGATCCATCATGTCCCGGATCTCGGAACCTCCTGGTCTGCAGGCTTAAGTCGAATAAACGACGCGACAGCTTTGGCGGCCTACTTTTCCGGCACCTGGTACCGCACAGATCGCCGGGCGATTTTCGACCAGTTCAGTCAGGGCCGCGCCGAACCCGATTTTTCCTACAACTATGCTGAAGCCATCGGCGACGGCGTTGTGCGGCCAGTCTCGTTTTGGATTCCGAACGTGACCGCTCGAATGAAAGATGCGGAAGGCACAGTGATCGACGAGCGGCCCGTTGATGAATATATCGAAGAGATACCGCGCGAAGTAAAGCTAGCGATGTTTGATCCAAAAGGCTGGTTCGTCGAGACCATGATTCGCCGCGCCAGCACGGAACTCGCTTTCAGGCGGACGAAGTACCGCGATGCCGGTTGCTTGGTTGTCTGCCCGCCCGGATTCCAGGATTATGAGAAAGATCCTAGCGACGATGTCTACGATGAGTCGGTCGAATTGACCGAACAAAATCGCAAAGCTGAAGAAATTCATCGACGAATCGAAGAAATCACGGGTAAGCAAGCGATGCTCGTGCTCAACGGCCACCCCCCGGAACGAATCGCCGAATTTCGCGAATCGGATAGCGAGTTTATCGTAGCCGTCAATCGGATCAGCGAGGGATGCGACATCCCGCGTTTGCGCGTGGGCCTTATTCTCCGCGACCTATCGAACACCAGGCTTCAGTTCAACCAGATCATAGGGCGTTTCATCCGCCGCCGGGCCGAAGACGACGAAGAACCGGCCTTGGTGATCATGCCTCCGATTCAGGGGATGTGTGAATTCGCGCGCGCCATCGCGATCGAAGAAAAAAACGTCGTGCCTAAAAAAAGCGATCCATGCCCGGCCTGTGGTCGCCTGCCATGCAAATGCCCCTGCAAGAGATGCGGAATGAGTCGACCCTGCCGGTGTCCCTGCTTCTACTGCGGAGAACGGCCTTGCATCTGTTGTGATTGGGGGCCAGGACCTGAGATTTTTGTCGAACTAGACGGGCTTCACGATCAGCACATCGTTCACGGAATTGACGTAGCCGATCCATACACAGCCAGGATGTTGAATATTCGCGAAAAAAAAGAAGACGTTCGCCACATCGACGTGGGAAAAGGCGGCTTGCTTCTTCAGCTCGATGCGGAGGTCAACGGCGCCGGTTCCCCGGCGCCTCAGTCCGCCGCGGCATCTCGTCTCAAGGCTGTGGCGACTGCAGCAAATTGGGCGCAACTGGTCGATACTGTTCCCATAGAGATTCTGCGATTTTCCAAGTTGTTCCGGCAACACGACCAGCCCTACGCCGTAGCTTGGAATCATATCAACCGGAAATTCTTTCCTGGGACGAGTTGGAAACAAGTTAGAACCGATCCTCGTTTGTTGTCCATCGAAAAACTGACAGAGGTCATCGAGTACGCCCGCGCTCGAACAAACCGGAGGTGACAAAATCGTGGACATGAATTTAAAAACTTTGATCAGTAAGGCCTTTTTTTCTGCTCAACAGGAAATGATTCTCACTTTGCCGGACCGTTTGTTAATCGCCTTTCGCTCTAAGTCTCACCAGCGGGATACCGATCCGGAGACCGGCAAACCATTCATCTCGTTCTACCGATGGCTGATGACACCGCCGCCGCCGGGCTGCGGGCTTGGGACCAGCCAATACATGGACGCCGGGGATATCATCTACCACCTGGAGAAGTGCCGTATGCGCGTGCCCCAGGGCGATCGCGGCCCGCTTAATGACCTGATCGAGGAGCTGGTGAAGGGGTACGGCGCGGTCAAGCCCAGGGGCGGAGATCGGCGAAGTGGGAAGATAAAAAATCAATCCGTAAGTACTTACGGATTGAACGGGTCGAAACGTTCGAAAGGCGGCGCATCCCCGGCCGGCCTTGCCGCCCGTCTCGCCGAATCGACCGATCCGAAGATCCGCAAGGAATGGAAAGCTTATCTCGAAGGCAAGCACGGTTCCGTGACGCGCGCGGCGATTGCTTGCGGCATGATTGAAGATGCAAACGCGCCTCTCAATCGGCTTAAACAGAACTGGCGCAAAGCGTCGGCTAAGGAAAGGCTGGCGTTTTTACGATTCGTTCGGACGAAGGGAAACGCAAGATTTGACGATGAAGGGCGCGCGGGCATATAGAGAAAAGCGATGAGCGAAGGGAAAGCAAGACACCGCGGAGGGTGCACGGTCGGGGTCAGCCGCCACGGCAGTCTTTTTTTCCGCGTCAATTGGGAAGGAATCCGGACTTGGGAAGGAACCGAGCTCAGGGACGATCCGGAGAGCCGCCGTCTCGTCGAGGCACGTGCGACGCTGATCCGCCATGAGATGAGGGCGGGCACTTTCGACTACGTCAAGCATTTTCCGCAAGGCAATCGGCTCAGGCGCGAGGTGGAGCAAAAGCGTGTCGAGACGGATCCGCAGACATGGACGATTAAGGCATATTATGAGCGCTGGAAAACCGACAAGATACCGCCGTTCGTCAAGAAAAGCCGGGCTCGCAAATACGAGTCTCACTTCAAAGTCCACATTCTCCCGTTGTGCGGCGAGAGACCGATGCGCGCCTACGGACTGGGCGACATACGCGACGCCAAGGTGCACCTGGTCGAGTCCAAGAACCTCAGCTTGAAGACCGTGACCAACGTCCTTAACGCGAGCCTACGCGCACTGTTCCGCGACGCCAAAGCGGAAGGCGTGATCGATAGGACTCCGTTCGATGATCTGCCGCAGCGCTGGTGGGGAAGGATACCGGCGCCGGAGCCCGATCCGTTCGATGAGCGCGAGCGCGACGCGATCCTTAACTATTTTCAAAATCGCTTCTGGCCGAAGTGGCCGGCCGAAGTCGCTTTTATTTTCGCCTTGTTTTGGACCGGCGCGAGGCCCTCGGAGCTAGCCGCGCGGCGCTGGCGCGACCTGGATTTGAGGACAGGCAGGCTATCGATATCGAGTTCGCTCACGGAAGGCGAAGAGGGAGCAACTAAGACGGCGGCAAGCGCCCGGGTGATAACTCTTTTGCCGCCGGTCTTGGCATACGTGAAGGCAATCAAGCCGCTCAGAGTCCAGCCGGACGAATTCATTTTCACGGGCCGCAAGGGCCGGCCGATCGACCATGACAATTTCGGCAGCCGACAGTTTCAAGGCGCGCTGACGGCGCTCAACATCCGCCATCGCGATTTTTATCACACGCGCCACACCTACATCTCGGTCATGCTCACGCATGGGGAGAACGTTAAAAAGATCGCCGAGACGGTCGGCACAAGCGAATATATGATCTACCGGCGCTACGGGAAATACATCGGCAACGCGGAAAATTTCGGCGCCAGAGCCTTGGCGGCCTCCAAAGTGGTGACCAAAGTGGTGACCCAAAAGCCGTCAGGAGAAAAAGCCGAACGAATCAAGAAGGTTGCAATGGCGGAGAGGGGGGGATTCGAACCCCCGGTACCCTTATTAGGGGTACACACGATTTCCAGTCGTGCACCTTCAACCGCTCGGTCACCTCTCCGATCTAATCATCAATTTTTATGAACGCATCGAAGCTACCATAGAGTCTCGCGTTTTTCTACAAATCCGTTTTCGAATTCGTTTTTGGCCGTCAACGATTATATTTGCTCGGCAGCGCGTGTTAAATGCATGTTAATTCTATTTACATTTTCACCGCCTCCAATCCAAGCATCTAAAACGGTCGTAAGTCTTTACTCGATCCGCGTTTTTTTCAACTGGATCTCCGCTCAAAAATATTGCCCCAAACAACTGTAAATTGATCTTACAGATTCGAGCCGAGGGCGCTATAACTAACCGCCTAAATTTAAACGAGAATCGAAAATGGCATCATGATTGCTTCTTTTTCGAGCGATCTAGAACAACCGGTGAAGGAGTGTCATGACGCAACCGCGCAACGATAGCACGGACTTCAGAGATGAAAGCGTGCAAAGCCGACAGTCTGTTGAGTACAACAGAACTCTGACTCAACTGGAAGCGCTGCGCACGAGAACTCAATTCACCTCGATGAAACTCACGCCGTGGGACGATATCTGGACTTCTCTTACTATCGCCAGGCTACGAGGGAACGTGCGCATGGTCGAAGTCTTCTACGATACCCTTTTCGAGGAAGCCGTCTTCGATGATCGCGGTGCTTGGTCTCTCAATATAATAAAAGCGGGATAAGAATCTCAGCGCCTTGTGCTTCTAGGCCAACTGGGCACACACTCACTTCTCTTCCTTTTCCTGCTCGTCATTACAGTATCGGCACCACGGAGAGCCGCGACACTCCCCGCGCTCGTGGATTTTGCGCTCGCATTCCTGGAGTCGCTTTTCCTCGACACTCGATAAGCACTCGTTCGTCATAGCGTCGCCCCCCTCTCAAAAGTGTTTGTCGCAGGCTCAATGCTCCGAAACTTTTTTCCACCACCGTTAAGATCGACGTGAATTTTTCTCTCCTCGCAGATATTTTTTCAAAAGCATCCCGGCGGTCTCCTTGATGCACCACTTTGGTATGGCGTCGAATACCTGGTTCCGGACAGAGGGCCACACACCTGTTAGCCCGCATTTCTCACATCAAAGTCAATCGAGAGGCGAGCTCTCCAGACCGAGGCAATGAGCCTGTGCCTTGGAGCAGCCCGCAAACCGAATTGCTGGAGCGAACGCCCATGGCAAAGCGCAAGCGGCGAACCGAGCACCGAACACGGCATTGAAACTGTTCGCCTCTATGCCTCGCTCTTCCGATCTCGCCTCTCGATCGACACAGTGTCATCCGTTTCCTCGCACTGTGAGAAATGCG
>JBGPIK010000052.1:0-23763 GCA_041484845.1 Binatia bacterium
CGCAATTGACCCTACCTTTCGCTTATGCGGTGACTCGGATCGCCGAGGTCCGCTCACATGCGATCGTTGTCGATCGCGAGTTGGGCGGCGGCCGACAGCAGACGTTGGAGCTTGCGATGCCGACGCTCTTGGCGGTCCAGCCCGGCAATGATCCCCTGAGCTATCCGCCGGCAGCCAAGCTGGTGCAAGTCCGGCGCCGGCCGCTCCCGTGTTGGACTCTGACTGACCTGGGGCTTGCAGAAAGTGACGTCATGTCAAAGTGCAAGATGAAGTGGATCGGAATCGAACCGCGCAAGTCCAGCGGCGGAATACAGTGGTTCTCGGGTAACGCGGCAAACATCGCCGATGCGATTCTGTCTAAAGTGAGAGATTCACTGTGATGAATGCCGACATCCTAGTTCTGGCTGAACAGGATGGCCGAGAGCTGGATCCGGCCACAGCGGACTTGATCTCCTGGGGCGAAGCGCTCGCAACGGCGAAACAGTGCCGTTTGACTGCTCTATTGCTCGGCCACCGTGTCGACGGCGCGGTTAAGACTCTATCCGATTTAGGCGTTGCACGAATTTTACTAGGCGACGATCCGCAGCTGGCCAATTACAACCCATCGCTTTATCGCCACTTAACCGGTGATCTCCTCCGCGAACATTCGCCGCGAGTGGTTTTGGCGACACATTCCTTCATCGGTATTGAAATGGCGGCGTTTATCGGTGCGCAATGGGGTGCCACCGTCGTCACCAACTGTCATTCCATCGAGAGGGCGGAGCAGGGCTTTTTGATACGGCGGGCAATGTTCGGTGGAAAGTTTTTAGCGACAGTGGAAGTGTCCGGCGCAGAACCCTTGGTCGTGACCCTGTCGAGAGAATCCAAAGCCCCGAAAACATCGAGCAATCATGATAGCGAAGTTGTTCGGTTGAGTTGCCCTGTCGATCACCTCGGATCGATCAAAGTCCTTGCGACAACTAAGCCGGAACGGGTCGAGGATATTAGCAAAGCCGATCTGGTGGTAGCGATTGGGCGCGGCATCCGTGACCCGAGCCAAATCGATGTCTTTCGCCAATTGGCGCAAGCGCTCGGCGGCGTGATCGCGGCGTCTCGTCCGTTGGTCGACGCCGGCTGGTTCACTAACGATCATCAGGTTGGATTGTCCGGCGTAACCGTGCGGCCGAAGGTTTATCTGGCGTTCGGCATTTCCGGCTCGGCGCAGCATCTCGCCGGCATGAACCAGGCGCAACAAATTATTGCCGTCAACAGCGATCCCGATGCGCCGATATTTGGCGTGGCGCACTGCGGTGCTGTCGCCGATATGTTCGAGGTCGTGCCGCATTTGTTGGCTAAAGCCAAGTCGGCATGAACGGTCGCGGCGAAATTTTTGCAGTGTAGAGGAGAAACGAAAATGGCAACTGGCCTTACCGAAAGACTCGCGGTCCATACAGCCAAGGTGCGCTATGAAGATATCCCCCCCGCGGCGATCGAAAAGGCGAAGGACTGTATTCTCGACCAGGTCGGCGTCGAGTTGATCGGCTCGACCTTGGAATGGAACAAGATTGCCTATCGCTATGTCGCTGATATGGGCGGGCGCACCGAAAGCACCATCGTCAACTACGGCACCAAAGCACCGGCGCTGGACGCCGCATTCGTCAACGCAACCTTCGGGCAAGGCTGCGAACTCGATGATGTCGGCTTTGGCGCCGGCGGTCATCCTAGTGCTGCGACGGTGCCGGTCGCCCTCGCGCTTTGCGAAAAGCAGCGCAGCAGCGGCAAAGACTTCCTTGCCGCGGTGGTGGTCGGTTGCGACGTGATGTATCGCTTGCTGGCGGCGGTTCGGCCTTCATCCGGTAAGCGAGGGTTTCATAGTCACGGGATCGGCGCTCCTTTCGGTGCGATGACAACGGCGGCAAGACTGTTGCGCTTGAATGACGGACAAATACTACATGCCTTTGGAATTGCCGGTATGCATTCCAGTGGCACGATGGAATACGATCAGACCGGCGGAGAGGTTAAACGGGTGATTGCCGGTATCGCCGCGCGCGGGGGCATTCAAGCGGCGATGCTCGCACAGTTGGGCCTTACTGGGCCGCCGACGATGATCGAAGGTAAGCGTGGTTTCTTGAAAGTCTTCGCCGATCAGGTGGAGCCGGAGGAAATCACGAGGGATCTCGGCAGAGACTTCAAGATCATGCGTGTCTGGTTCAAGATTTACCCCTGTGTCGCCACCGTGCAGGGTGTCATCTTTACGCTGACGAAGATGATTGCAGAACACCGCTTCGGCGCGGACGACATCGATGAGATACGCGTCGGGATCTCCGAGACGTCGCTTTCGCATGGGGGCGCCATTTACGAACCGCGCGATACGGCCAGCGCGCAATTTAGTCTGCCGTTCTCGCTGGCGCTCCGCTTGTTGAAAAACGACAACGATCTGAGTTTTTACATGGACCCGCAACTGTGGACCGATCCGAAGGTGCTCGCTTTGGCTAAAAAAGTGAAGAGCTACGCTGATCCCAATGCGAAAAAAGACCAGAACTACAACACGACGATGGAAGTGAAGCTCACTAATGGCAAGACCTTCAAAGCGTTCGAAGCTTATCCCCCCGGTTCGCCGCTTAACATGGTCAGCCGCGACGTGCTGCGAACTAAATTTCGCAAAATGGCCCGGGCCGTGTTAGCGGAAGAGCGCATTGAGAAGCTGATTGAGACGGTAGACCGGCTGGAAACCTACGACGATGCGGCCAAACTCGTGCCGCTGCTTGTGAAATAACAAGGCAAAAATCCGCGCAGTAGATGCTGGATGTTCAGCACGTTGAGTGTGATCGTGTGGCCGTTACGCTTAGCGGTTTCACTGCGACTAGATATTCCACCGACAAAAGCTCGGAGGTTTGCTTTTGAAGCCACCTGGCTTTGGCCAACGACTGGCGTTTCGGGCAGTGGTTCAGGTACTTGCTCACGGGAAGAATAGGGACCTTGGTATCGAACGATTTGGCCGAAAGGTTACTTCAAGTTGAATTGACGCAAGAAGATTTGCGGTTGTTCGACAAGCAGAAAAAGTTGCCGACAGTGTGAACTTGGCATAAGCCAACGCTGCAGCGGAAAGGTATCGGTTTCTCATCTAACGAGGATTTGCGCCCTCAGCCTCCGATTGATCGGACTTGTTCTTGTAATTGTATTTTAGCTTGTATACAGATGGCGAGTAGGATCCACATGGGTGCTGCAATTGGTGGTCGAGCGAGACTCGTATGAGCGCTAGAGAATCATCCTTAGGAAATGACGTTTACAATCGCATTAAGCAAGACATCGTCTCCAGTCGTCTGAAGCCAGGAGAACCACTGCTTGAAGAAAAGCTGTCCAAGGATTTTAAAGTGAGTCGCACTCCCATCCGAGAGGCTCTGAAGAAGCTCAACCACGATGGACTTGTGAGGATTGTCCCGCACAAGGGAGCATTCGTTCGCGTCATGAGCTCAAAGGACATTCGAGAAATCTTCGAGGTTCGAGAGGCCATAGAAGGTTACGTTGCGGGTCAAGCTACGACTCAACTATCCGAACTGGACCTTGAGATGCTTGCTCGTCTGGCAAAGGATCTGCGACGCCGCAACAAAGGATTAGGCCACACAGATCTGAGAAACGCGTGGGAAACGCTGCGTCAGACACTTATTCGAGTCACCCATAATGATCGGATTAGGTCGATCCTCGACACTATGAAAGATCAGATCGAGGTTTCTCGATATTACGCATCGTTTCCGCCCGGCAGAATCGAAGAGCTGTTATCGGACTTCTTGGCAGTTGTTCGAGCGTTACAAAATCGCGATTCAACAAGAACGGTCGAAGCCTTTCAATCACACTTGAGAAAGAGCAAGGCAGTTCTTCTAACGCTATTTTGTCGAGACCGTGAAAATTGACAAATGACCCGGGCACATTCTCACGATGCAGGCTCGTCAGTGTAAATGTCGGATGACCCAATGCTGGAGGAGTTGAGAGCGATGCGCAAAAGGGGACCGATGAGTCGTTGTTTGGTGGTTTTAGGCTCTTTCTCAATGGTGGCGCGCTAGCTTTCGGTTAAACTGCCGAGTTTTCAGCGGCTACACAAGAAAGAACCGTCGTCATTTTACGGAACGATCAAAAGTGATTCAAATCGGAGCGACCCGCACCATTGGGGGCAAAATATCTCGCGAGGAGAGATGCCGAAGTGCTCGGCATCTTTGGCTTCGCCGCGACTAATCAACGGCGGGTTGAGTTGAGGGCAGGTAGACATGAAAGAGCATTTGCTGGCACATTTTCAATCACTTCGCCGCGGCGTCCTGATCAAAACGGCTATTCTTTTCCTGCCCATAGTCCTTATTCTCGGCGCTTCGTCGGACGGACGAACTGAGTCAGGAAAGCTGCGGACGGCCTATGCAGCTATAGCGGGTTCACAAGTTCCTATTTGGATGCTGAAAGAGTCCCGTACGCTGGAACAACAGGGCATCGACATGGAGCTCGTTTACGTTCAGGGCGCCAGCACGGTTACGGCAGGACTACTTTCCAGTGAGATTCAAATTGCGGTTCTAGGAACGACGGCCATCGTGCGTGCTTACGGCCGAGGAGCCAAGGACTTGGTGCTCATTGGTGGAGTCGTCAATAATCCCACTTTTTCGGTCATGGTCCACCCCAGTATCAGCAAACCGGAAGACCTCAGAGGAAAACAGGTCGCTATCACACGTTTCGGAGGTTCGGTTGATTTCCTTACACGATGGTTCCTCAGAAGGGCGAAATTGGAACCCATGAAAGACGTGCCCCTGGTTCAGGTGGGCGACGTTCCTTCCACGATCTCGGCTTTGGAGAAAGGCAGCGCGTTCGCGACGGTTATTGAGCCCCCGGGTCCGACGATCCTTAAAAAGCTCGGGTTCAAGACTTTGGTCGATTTACCTGATACCGGCATAGACTATCAGTTCTTATCTCTTGCCACGACGCGGACGTTTGTACGGCAAAATAAGTCGCTCGTCGCGTCCTTCATGAAGGCTTACTTGCAGAGCGTCGCTGTGTTCAAGCAAGACCGACCCAAAGGGCTTCAAGTCCTGCAAAAATATCTCAAGCTCAAGGATGCGGAGGCGCTTCAGGACGTCTACGAAACGTACCGCAAGTACGTGCCCGGCAATGGCGCCCTCAACACGGAAGGGATTCGGACAATTATCAATGAGGAGTTATCGACCGAAGAAAGGAAAGGCATTCGCGCAGAAGATCTCATCGACGCCAGCTACATACGAAGATAAGAGGTGCCCCGATGGCAGCACACGCTAAATTGCTAATGCGCAGAACTCGCGGCCTCCTGGTATTCTTTGTCGCCGTCCAGCTATTGGTATGCACTCAAGCATCACACGCTCAGGAGCGACTGAGGATAGCTTACTCCGCTATAAGCGGGGCTATGTTGACTCCCTGGGTCGGTCTAGAGACGGGTATATTCAAAAAAAACGGGTTGGATGCGCAGCTGATTTATATTCCGGGTGGATCAACGGCGGCTGCGGCGCTGGCGGGAGGAGATGTTCAGGTCATCCTGGCTTCGGGCGATGGTGTAGTAAGAGGACGGCTTCAGGGGCTCGACCTGATTTCCTTTGCCGATATGACGTCGACTCTGGTTTTTTCACTGATGGCTCGACCGGAGATCGCGACCGCGGCGGAGCTCAAAGGAAAAAAAGTGGGCGCTACCCGCTTTGGCACTTCCTCGTATGCGGCGCTTGTCGCCGGTCTTAAGCACTTCGGCATTCAACCGAACGATACAACTGTGCTGCAAATGGGCGGGATGCCTCAAGTGTTGCTCGGTCTCCAGAGCGGGGCGATTGCGGCCGGAATCCTCTCGCCGCCCAACAACATCAAAGCCAAAAAGCTGGGCATGAAAGAGTTTTTAGATGTTGGAACTTTAAAGATTCCGTTTCAGATGAATACGTTTATTGCCAAAGGAGAATTTACACGTAAGTATCCCGACATTATGCGGCGACTGGTCCGGTCGATTGTCGAATCGATTCACAAAATCAAGACTGATCAGCCGGCGACGATCAAAATCCTGCAGAAGTACACTCATGTCGACGACCCTGAAATACTCGCAGAAACTTACCGAATCTTTGCGCTGAAGTACCTCCCAGCCGTTCCCTTTCCCAGCGAGGAAGCAGTGAAACAACGGCTTGCTGAGCTATCGCTGGAGGACGACAAAGCGCGCCAGGCGAACTTCAGGGAGTTTGTCGACACGCGCTGGGTCAAGGAACTCGAGGAGAATGGTTTCATCGCGCGACTTTACCGGCCTTAGCTCGTAAAAAGGAGAAAAAATGATTGTTGATTTTCAACGCCACTTTGTCCCGGCGGAACTGGCTCGAAAAAGAGGACTCTATTCAGAAAAGGCGACATTTGCCAAAGACGGCGGGACACCGCGTCTGACGATGCACTCCAAGCTGTATGATGCCGATGCGCAGTTGCGAGATATGGATGAGGCCGGGATCGATGTTTCCGTTCTGTCGTGTCTGTTGGGATGGGATGCTCCGCTGGAAGACTGCAGGTTCATCAATGACACGCTTGCCGAGCTACAGAAGCGATTTCCTGGTCGCTTCGTAGGCCTCGCACAGGTGCCGGCGCTCGATGAGAAGGAAGCGTTGAGTGAACTCGACCGCGCCATTAAACAATTGGGGTTACGGGGTGTCACCATAACCTCTCAGGTCAAAGGGCATTCGCTCGATTCACCCCTGCTATACAGTTACTACGCTAAGGTCAGCGAGCTGGACGTGCCGATTTTCGTTCACCCGGCAATGGTGCCCATAGGGTATGAGTCCCTTAAAGATTACGATCTGCCGCGCATATTAGGGAGAGAGGTAGATCTTTCGGTGGCCGCTACGCGGATTATTGCGGGAGGCATCCTGGATCGATTTCCCAACCTTAAGTTCATTATCGGTCATTTCGGTGGCGGTATTGCCGCCGTGAAGGACCGGCTTGTCGCGAAAGGTTACCGGTTCGGCACTCTCAAGCGGCCTTTCGAGGAATATTTCGATATGCTCTTTTTTGATCTTGCCGGTTTTGAGGGCGGTCTTACGGCTTTACAGTGCGCCCTGCTCGGCATCAGGCCGGATCGCTTGGTTTTTGCATCCGACTACCCTCAGGATTTTACGGGTGTAAGCACAGACACCGGGAAAGGGATGGCGGCTCTTCGGGAGTACATTGCGGCGGTAAGGGGTCTCGATCTCAAGCCAGAAGTCAAAGACGGCATATTAGGCGAAACGGCAGCACGGCTTCTCAAACTTAAATAAAACAAGCATGATTACGAATATCGATCTGCAAAAATGCACGAGCTGCGGGCTGTGCGATCCGGTATGTCCGGCCGATGTGATTCACATGGAGCAACATGACGGGAGGCTGATTCCCGTGATCAAATTCAACGAGCATTGCGTGACCTGCTTTAATTGCGAGATTTTTTGCCCCGTTCAGTGCATCGATGTGCATCCGATCGTGAGACGCAGACCACTTCCCTGGTAGAGGTTGGAATCACATGCTGGAAAATATAGGAAAAGTGATCGATACCGATGTGCTGGTTATCGGAGGTGGGGCTGGGGGGCTGTGGACGGCTCTCAGCGCGCGCCGTCATTTGCCCTCTAACCGAATTACGCTTCTGGACGCACACATGGTCGGGAGGACGGGGCATACGGCGTTTTCCAACGCATGGATGGTCGTGATGACGCCGGAAGATGATCCCGATGCATGCCTCCGCGACATCGTGGAGGGTAATGAATGGATCGCGGAGCAGGAGCTTATTCGGGAAATACTTTCACTTTCGCACATGCAGCTTCTGGAGATGGAGAAGTTTGGTCTCAAATTTCCTAAGGAGAACGGAACATTCATACGCCGGCCGACCCGCGGGCTCCGTGTCGTCCAGGTGCTCAAACCTGTTGGCGGCGGCTTGGAATACTGTTGGGTGCTTCGAAGGGCGCTGGAAGAGCAAGGCGTACAAATTGTCGAGCGGATCTTTATCACCGAACTCTTGAGCGAAGATGGCAAGGTCACAGGAGCGGTGGGGATCGATGGGCGAACAGGTGAATTCTACATTGTTCGGGCAAAGGCAACGGTCATTGCAACCAATAGTGTCACCTTTCGCGCGGGTTTCGTCCGCGATTTGACCGGCACGGGTACGGCGCTTGCCTATCGAGCCGGCGCAACTCTAACCAACGCCGAATTCGGCTATCTCAGGCCAGGTAACCCGCAGTATTATTTCGAGGGCATCACCTTTGCTATCCAGGATGGGGCGAAGTTCGTCAACGCGTCGGGCGAGAGTTTTATGGAAAAATACGAGCCCACCTGGCAGGACCGCGCTGACGTACAGGCGATCAGCAAAGCGATGGTGATGGAAAAAAGAGCTGGAAAAACTCCGGTCTATTTGGATATGTCTCTCATTCCGGAAGAAAAGAGGAGTGATTACCTTCATAGTGCCGTCGCTTGGATGGATTATTTTTACACAAAGCTGGAGGACCGAGTTAGGATCGACATGTTCGGCAAGTCTGAATATTACCCGCTCTTTCAAATGACCAAAATGGCTATTAAAACCGATCCCTCCTGCTATACCAACGTGCCCGGACTTTTCGCCGCAGGACTCGCGCAGGCCAGTTGTGCGACCCACTTTGCCGGATTTCACATCGGCGCGTGCAATGGCACCGGTTGGATCGCCGGCCGGAGCGCCGCTGAATACGCGAAGACCATGAAAACTCCGAGCGTCAATGAGAGCTACATAAAGCTTTTAAAGCAGGACGTGCAAGGCCGTTTCGAGAGCGGAGCCAATATCAGCGATGATGAACTGTTGCGCGATCTGCAAAAAATAATTTTTCGTTATGACGTGTCAATTCTCAAAAACGAAAGTAGTCTTAGCGCGGCCCTTGATGAGCTGCGGGCGCTGGAAGAAAAATCACGGAACGCCAGAGCGCCGCACGTGCATGGATTCGTCCGCCTCAACGAGACCGACTGCATGATCGATACCTCAGAAATGATTTTCAGAGCGTCCAGAATGCGACGAGAGAGCCGGTTGAGCCATATGCGGGAGGACTATCCTGTGAGGGACGACATAAACTGGCTCAAATGGATTCTTATCAAGGAAAAAGACGGCGGTCCCGATCTCTGGATGGAGCCAATTCCCACGCCATTGGTTCCATTGGTGTAAGGTTTTGCGGGCAAGCCTTTTACCGGCAATTCTCAGATTGTTCATGTCATCAACAGGACCTCTTCTTGCTGGTAGTCACGGTCCAAATTACCCCCCAGGAGAAGTCTTCTAGCGGCCGGGTCAATATCGCTGGAGCAGCTAGGGTGCGTATCTTACGGGGAAGGGGATAAGAGGTCTCAAGACTCAGAAGATATTGAACTATTTTGCCGGAAGAAGCACAAAGCAACTGGAACAATATCGCGATTTTGTCGAGGGAGGGATAGCGGCAAACAAGATATCGGGAGAGTTACCGGTACGAAAGCAAGCGTTTATAGGGGATGAGGAGTTTGAGGAGACGGCAAGAAAGAGAGCACAAAAGCATTCGAACGTAGAGCGCGTCTATCCGTTCAAACGAATTGTACAGGCGGTTTGTAAGGTGAGTGGAGTGCCGGAGGAGGACCTTACGCGCTCCAGGCGACGTGAGGAAGTGCAACGGGCGCGAGAGGTCGTTTGTTATCTGTCGAGACGGCATGGCGATGTGAGCTTAGGAGAACTGGCGGGATTTCTTGGGGTGAAGGAGTTATCGACGCCGAGTCACGCATTAAGACGGGCGGACAAACGGTTACAGGAGGATGCAAGTTTTCGTCGTGAGTGAGAGCAGGTGTTGAAAATTATCACCGGTTAGCCTATGCAGGCGTTGGAGGTAAACCACTATCTTTATCTAAGGAATAGGCTCAGTCTATCAGAGAAAAACTACCAGGAGTAGGTCGAAATCTACTGTAGCGGTTTCTGCAGAAGGAGGTAAATGCAATGGCGAATATACGCGCATCCGTCGGCAGAGGCGCGACGAACCGGCGTGAGGACGTTATTACCGTGCAAACTCTGATCAACCGTCATATTCAGTCCATAGCGCCTACGCCCGCGCTCAGTGTTAATGGTTTCGTCGACTCAAGAACAATTGCCGCCATTGAAAGTTTTCAGCGCAGTGTCGTAAGAATTCCGAGGCCCGATGGGCGAGTCGATCCAAACGGCCGAACGTTGGCCGCCCTCAATTCCGCAGCCGGCAATGCACTCCCTGGCGTGCAACGTTTTCAGTATGTAACCGGTCCGCAGGAGCCTCTTGCAGATATAGCGCGACCGTACATCGGCGCGACTGAAGCTAATGGAAACCGCATGGGAAATGATCCACGCATGCGACAAATCTTCGAGGCCGATGGACTTGCCCCGGGTGGTCAAACAGACGGGTATCCCTGGTGTTGCGCATTTGTCAGCATGTGTGTCCAACGGTTGATTGCGCAAAGCCCAAATTACAACGCCGTGACTCCCCCAAGAACCGCATCGGTGACCAATTTCCGCACGCGCTGGGCGCCCGCCCAGAATTGTCTGATTTTTCCGCCGACCGATCGGCAAAACTATCCGCATAAGGGAGACATCGTGGTTTTTACTTTCTCTCACATTGGGATCGTTGATGTCGCCAGACAAGATTCGGTAACAACCATTGAAGGCAACACTAATGAAGAGGGTAGCCGCGAGGGAACGACAGTGCGACAAAAAGATCGAGTTTTTCCAATTATCCGCTGCTTCATTCGCTTGCCCTTGCCGGCAAGTTACGATTTTACGAACAGGATGTGTGTTGCTTGAGTATTGTCACCGACCACATGAACCGATCTTCTACCCAATATCATGTGTTACTTTTTTTGTGTCTTTTGTGCAGCGTCGCATGTGAAAAACAGTCGAATCCGGGCACCGCATTATCCGCCGGCGAGAGCCCGCTAGCCCAATCGGGAGTGGCGGTGCCGGACGTACAGTCGGTACTCGATGGCACGGATTTGATAGATATTACTTCACTGCGGTTACGCGCGCCGGATAACAGCATCGAAGGCGAGTACAGGTCTGAGCAAGGAGGCTCTCAGCTTGGATTGACCGTGTCCCGAACAGGTAAGCAATGGACGATCTGGCGCAGGTACAATGAGCCAGAGCTAAGGGAACGTACTGCGGTGTATCGAACCGAAATCCGCGACTCCGTTCTCGTCTCCGTCAAAAACGACTTTTTCGTGCGAGTTACCGGCGATGGTTTACTGGCGCTAGAGTTAAACTCTGGCCTCGACACTATTCCGCCGAGCTATTGGATTCATTATCGGCGCGTCCGCTCTCGACCTCAGTAGCGGGCCGGCTATTCTTAAGGTTTAAATCCTGATTCCACTTCTCGAACGGCTGATTGGCATCCGCTCATTACCCAAGGCCAGTTTCGCTGCCGTTGATCTTCGAGATAATACGCCAACACGTCGGCGGAAAATTCACGATTCCACACCGACGGCGTTGCCGTTGACCGAGCTTCGATCGATTCGGCCGTATAACCTTCGTATGGGTTGCCAACGAGAGGCGGGAGCGACTCGCTGCTTTGTTTGCTCGTGAGAGCGTTTTGCAGGCCGGCAATCGCGTTTTTGTGCCACTCTTCGTACGCCTTCTCCAAAATGCCTAACGGAACCCGCAATGTCGCTATTGGATTTGCGGTGGCGATTCCCGTAGCGTTTACCATCGTGTGGCATGCGACCGTCAGTGCCGAGCACAGTCCTCCTTGTTGGCCTTTGTTCTCGGCTGCCGTATCCGCCTGATTAAAGACGGCAGGAAGGTGTTCTACTTCCGCAAACAGAAACTCAATTCGTCCGCGAGTGCCGGGATCATTGCTGTAATCCCAGACTGGCCGACCATTTATAGTAACCTGACCGGGCAGAAAGTGCGCGGCTTGCATCGGTCCTGTCGGTAAGCCCATGTGCGTGCCGGATTGACTCGAAGAAAAATTTTGCCTTACGGCCGCCACGCATTTGATCGGGCCGGCAAGGGGCTTACCCGCTTGGCGCAGTAAGCCCACGTAGGCGAGCAGCTTGACAACTCTCACATTGCGGCCAAGGTTATGATTCGAGGCCTGCTGACGAAAGTTAGCGTTTCGTTCGATCGTGCCTTGAAATCTGCCCAAGCGAGCAAGATCCGCATCGGACACCGGTTGTCGAGGCATAGTGTAATCCTCCAACTGTTTTATTGGTGTGACGCGAAAGACCTATCCCGATCTTTTATACACAAAATGCAAAAAGGCAAGGGTGATCCTCTTTACCCACGTTGCCATGATGATTGAGACCAAGCGCTATTTTCGCCTATCTCAACCCAATAAACGATTCACGTCTTGCTATTTGCAACCGAAGACAACGTCCATTGGAGCAATTGCCTTTTCGAGAGTGCTTTCGGAGATCCGCACAAAACGATCAAATCCGCTCTTGGATCTTAATATTCCCGTTAAATCGATTTGTTGTGCTTTACTCGATGGTGAACTGGAGAGAGATCGCCTGTGGGTCATGCGGGGGTCGGCCGAGCGTCATGTGGCCGGAAGAATGGAGAGCCAAGCGCTTGTTGACCCGAAAGGCAGGCGCGCCGCCAATCACGACATTGAGTGTTGCGATAATGAGGCCTGAAGTGGTATTACGCGAGGTCGAGGAGTTTGTTGGAACAGAAACCGAAGAGTTTCAAAGTCGGAATTCGGGATACGTGGCGAGCTACTTACTGATCGGCGCCGTTCGATGGGTCTGCGAGGTATTGGTGTTGTGGAACGGCTGCATTACAGCGCGCTGGGCATTGCGATCCGGCAAACTCGCCATCGCCTCAACCTCGCACGGGGCAAAGTCGTTATAGACTGCCACGAGGCAACGTGACTTCCAGAGGTGTTATTTCAACACATCTTATCTTTTATCATTTAACAGAGTGAGGTGAATATGGCAGCGATTCAGATTCGGGCCCTTGATACACGGGTGGCGTCCAAGTTGGCCAATCGGGAGCCCACCGATGTTATAGTGACTGACCGCATGACAGTGGCCGATGCAGTTGCCGCAATCTTGCGCAATCTCGGGGCCAATCAGTTGTCGAGACTAACCTTAATTATGCATGGCTTTGGCGTGCTCATGGAGGGTAATCGTGCGCCAGGGTTTAACATGTCGGTACCATTACGCAATCAGTTGAACATCAGTCGGCCGTCGCCGAACTTTTCCAAGATTTACGGCGGCTATGGGTTGGAGTTCGGGCGCGATAATCTCAGCCTGGATACGGTCGCCCCCTTCGCGCGGTTGAGAGGTAAATTCACGAGTGGCGGGCTACTGGTAATCTTTGGGTGTGCGGCGGCAGATACGGGTCCGGATCTCGGCACCATCAAAGGCGAGCGGCTCTCCGGCGATGGGCCTCGACTCCTGCGCCAGCTGGCGTTACTCGCGGGAGCACCCGTCCGCGCCGCCGATAGTCTGCAGCAGGTCACAGTTAACTGGATGATAGATAGCGCCGACCGCGGCGCGTGGACGGGAAGGACATTTTTGTTTATGCCGGATGGACGGCAAATCGACGAATCCAAAATTCCGATGTCGGTTTATTGATCGATTGTCCTGGGAAGTCG
Organism: Binatia bacterium; assembly: GCA_041484845.1. GTDB lineage: Bacteria > Desulfobacterota > Binatia > UBA9968 > UBA9968 > JBGPIK01. Next base: position 13,563 of record JBGPIK010000052.1, read on the forward strand.
AGCTTTGGATCAGGGGAAGTTTCTTACCCTAGAGGGACTTTATGAAAAATCCCGAACTCAATAGCTGGTTAGCAGGGCAAGCGATGACTGTTAATGTCGCCGCGTATGAAGCCGGTTGGGATCGTAATGTGCTCAGCCGGTTGGGCCAGATTTGCCAAAGCGAGAAGAAGGTCAGGATTTACAGAGGGCGAAAACGGGCTGCCGTCAAATATGAAGGGCAACCGGGTTATCGTCCAAAGCCAATGGATGTGAAATTTAAATCCCAGGCTGTGGGAGCGCATGAAGGCCTGGTCATGTTGCCGGAGAAATTGGAAACATTAAAACCGGAAGAACAGTCAACGGTGAAACTACTCATGGCCAAGGGCTACAGGCTGCAAAAGACGGGCGTCAACGATGGTTTGGTGTACCTGATGGACCCACAGGGCAACAAGTTTTACTCTGACATCGATCCAATGGGTGTTTTCAAAGAGACAGACAGTGGCGGATTTTTAAAAAGCGCAGATCACCCACGGGATATGAATATCAAGCTCGGCAAAAAAATTTGGGACGACCCGATGATGGAGCAGGCTTCGGGGTTTGGAGCTCAAGACCGGTACTGGAAAAAGAAAGGTGATGGCAGCAGCTACGAAATGCGCGTTGATTCGGTATTGAAGGAAAAACTAAAAGGCAAATTTGACGACAACACGATCATAGAGATGGGCGGGCAAGTCCGAAGTATGGGATTATATCCCGGGGCCAATGAAAAGTTTTTGGTAGCGACGGCTGACGGCAACTTTTACATAATGAACCTCCAGGACTTGAAGCAGTTTTACAAGAAGATGGGAGTTTGGTGGCCGTACGAGTAAATCATTGTAACCCGAGTAAACCGCGCCGCCGTTGCCCACGTGTTCTTTGAATCTATCTCCATCGTCCAAGAAGCTCTGTCGGTGGGTTGGCCCAGGACTGAAATCGGGCGAGTCGTAGGACGTCTTGATGAATGAACGACAGCAGCGGCATGAGGCCTTGATTCAGTATCGCCTCAGCCGCGCGCACGGTGAGGATTGCTTCAGCGCAGGGTTTTGCGCGGGATTCGCCGTGGTCTTTATAGATGTGGAGAGGCAAGCCGTGGATATCTTGCACAACGCCGGGGCGGAAGTTCCAACCCTGTTGGGCGAAGGCCTGCGCCAAGAGATAAATGCAAGCGTAACAAGGGTTGCCCCATAAGTATTCTTCGTGCGCAGGTATAGCTGCCATCTCCTCGAAGTCAAGGCGCTCGACTGGATCGGTATCTTTGCCGTACGGTAGACGGAGAAGAAACCGGGGCAAAGCGAGACCGAGAAACGACGCTTCAGGAATTTTTCTCACAGTTTCGCAGAGCCTGAGGCCTTCGTCATCCGGTGGCGGGGACCAGTCATCCGGGTCTGGTGCCGCGGCTAAGGATTCGCAACCCAAGAACCGTGAATGGGCTGCAGCAATGAATGGCGCGCCCGTCGCGTGCGCTAACTTGGCCATGCGGCCGAGGACTTCCGCATCTTCGCGTGTTTGATCAAATGTAAAGTTCCCGGCTAGAACCGCCCACGGCTCTTCATCTCCCGTCTCCGCCGTTTGTTTCACAAGCAGCTTGTAGAGTCCTGTGAAGGCAATCTCGTCCGGCGCAAGCAGGTCGGCTGCCAATTCCGCCTTTGATATATCGATTAAAAACAATTTGAGGTTCTCGTTTGTCTCTAGTTGCGAGACGAGGAAATAAAGCCCGCGCCAAGCGGCTTCCATGGCTTGAAAATCAGTGTCGTGCAAAATTTTTCGCATCAGTTCGCCGATCGCGGCATCCGTTTTGGCCATGAGATCGGCCTGCATGGGATTCGGCTTCGGCTCGAGATGCGGCTTGACGACTTGCCTTACAAACTCATCCACATCCGACGGCGGTCGGGATTGACTCTGGGGAGATTTATCTTCCGTTGTTTCGATAATCTGGTCGAGCAGATTGCCGGTTTGCTCGGGCGTTCGCTGAGACGTGGGCGGTCCGGAAGGATGGGTGGATGGGGCTAATTGTTTCTCGACTGCGGCAAATGCGGCAGGGTCTTTCAAGCCGTGGCGGATCTCTTTAAACGGAGTGAAGATTTCCAGGTTGTCAAAAAGCCGGTCCGGGTGAAAATCATCGAGATCGGCCATGTGGAGAGTGACAAGCGGGGTGTTTTTTCCGAAGATGGGAAGGTAAAGGTCGACTTTAAGTTGCGCCATCACCTCGGAAAAATTGTCCCTGTCGATCCGGTAAGTACGACGGTTTCTCAAGACTCCGCGAGGTTCTACTCCGCGATTACCCCGACCACTGAAGTCGCCGATTACCGCGATGCAGAATGGAGTATCCGAGTCGGCAACCGGACGACTTTCCTTCATCACGCTGGCGAGTTTAACGTCGACGCTTCCACCCGTGAAACGTGTGGCCATTGGAGGACTCCTTTAGACCTTGGCAGATCGTTTTCTGGTCACGAATGACATTGATTGACCGGAACGTATCCGATCTAAATCTTAGATGTCAACCGTGCGCTACGATTTTCCTGGGTTAATCAGCAACGTCCATTATTAGCTTCCGTCGTCTATCTCCGCACGATTTTCCACATGACGGAAAGTGAGCCGGGCGGCTCGCGTATTGACAATCTGTCGGTTTTTGTGTGGCGATGTTATGGACAGATATGGACAATCTCGCCAAGAATTGAAATTAATGACCGGCACCCGAATTGCGTTATCCTCCTGCCAACGCGATTTAGAATGGCTCATGGGGGGTCAGTCTGCATTCGCGGAGTTCTTCAACGGGGAGGAGTTATGAAAGCAATTAGCGGTGCCGGTCTGGCGGTTCTGATGGCTCTTGTTTTAGGCTGTTTCTTAGCTACGGAAGCCCGTGGGAGCGATTTATCCGATCTCTACAATAAAGCCAAAGACACACTGGGTTCGAAGGACAGAATAATCCTGGCGAGCGGTCCTTCGCGGCTGGTCGTGTGGAAATCGGAGTCTCCCAATGAGCTTATGTTGATGTCGATAACCGGCCTGTACAGAAAACCCGAAAACTTTTCTTCCTCTTTCCTGGCTTATTCACTCACTGACGGCGGAATGTTTTCAAGTAAAATTTATCAGTGCAGCTGGCGTGAAGAAAATAAGAAGGTTGTTTATGAATGCGGCGAAACTATGAAATTCCCGGCGGGCGTAAGGGAAGCGGCTTCAAATGAATTAATGCGCGAGCTGGACACGGTGCTTAGAACGTCGGATCAACCTGTTACCAAGGAATTAACTTCAGTGCGTTCTCGGTAGTGCGGGACCGTGCGGACGGATGACTGACTATCAAACTCAGCGACAGCAACAACTCGATCACGACTTCTAATATCGCCCATTTCTTCGGAATCCGGATAATCGCGATAGCTGCTTATCCGGATTCTAACAGAACAACACAATCGCAATGGAGTGCTCAAGAGCGGCGTTGACGCCGGCCAAATCGTCCGAGATCTGCTTGATCCCGACGTGTTTCGACCCCGTGTATCGCTGTGGATCTTTTGCTGCTGCATCGTTAAAGACACTCTCGCTCAGGATTTGAGGAACACAACGGGATTATCGACGGCTCACCGCTGGCCGCCGATCAGTCGTCTTAGGCAAGTGTCTTCAGGTTCAAATACGCTTTTCTTGACCCACAAATTGTGATAGATGCCCAACTCTATGGTACAGGATGATTTCCGAGAGGCATTGCGACTTGAACAGGTCGCGGAGCTCCGCGAAAAAACCGAGAAGCTGTCAAAGTTCTTACTGGAGCGGCTTAAAGATTACTTGGAAACCATCCGCCCTCTGTTGGCGCCCGTTCGAGTGTTTGGAAAGTACATTAGATCTCCCATGCGGGAAGAGATTCCTGGGGCGGAGACTGCCGTTAGGAAATTGTGCGAGAAATACAATGAAATCTGCAGCAGGCCATTTTCGTTATCGGCCGATTTAGGGGACAACGCGGTCGCTGACTTAGATGGCCGGCTTGAGCTTTGCCCTTGGGAGTATACCCACGAAGCCAAGAGCGGCAACGAGACCAAGAGCATTACGGTAACGTCGCCTGTTAAGACGGTGCTGACCTATAAATCACCCTACTCTCTTTCCCAAATCAAACTTGCAGTTGCCGGAAAAGGAGACCGCAGGCAGGACGACATGCGGGAGTTTGTCGTCGCCGCTCTGGCCATGCAGGCTACGCTCGATAGGTTCCCTGGCGTCGTGCGGTTGTTGAAGGACCTGCGCTACGATATCCAAGTGGAGAATTGCCCCGGGTTAGGGGACCTCCCGCTCGTGGTCATCAGCTCGTGTGTTCCGTCATTCCGGCCGGCGGACGATCTGGTGGTGGCCACATGCAACCTTTCCGGCGTGCCGGCCTTCATTGAGCTAATCGATACCGATACTATCCATCAAATGGAAGACCCGCTAAAACCCCGAATCATAGAGATGCTGGGAATAGCCATAAAACCGTAGGGTGGCTCAGTTAGTAACTTTTCGTGTCTCTTCAGTAGACTTTCATCTCGTCAGGGCGCGCAACGGTTTAGCAGCCTATTCAGTTCGCAAAGGCGTTGCGAGTGATCCAGTGTTCTGCATTTGACACTCTGCCCCTGCTTCGCTAGTCTGACTTTGAAAATAATCCGAGGACGAACGCCAGCGAATAAAGCAGTCGGAGAGCTCTGGAACGGCATCAGCGCGAGTTGATCTTATCGCAAGATCCTTAGAGTCCCCGCTGATTTGGATCGTTTCCGGTTGTCCTGTGGTTTGTTGTGAAACTCAGATGTTCCTCCCGGTTGCCCATTGTAGTGGGACTAGGGAGGCAGTTCTAGACTGTGCTTCGAATCCGGCGAATTCGCCCGTCAGCGTCGAAGCGGAGTCACTAACCTAAAATCATCGAATATTAAAGACGCCGGGAGGTCGCCCAATGGCATCATTGAAACAGTTCGTAGGCAATTCAACGCCCAGAGTCGAAGGGGAGCTTAAGGTCAGCGGCAAGGCGGTTTATGCCGTTGACGTGACGCTGCCGGGAATGTGCTGGGGAAAACTGCTACGCAGCCCGATTGCGTCCGGCAAAATTAAACGCATCGACACGAGCAAGGCGGCGGCGCTGCCGGGCGTGCGCGCGATCGTGACGGGCGAGGATTGCCCGAGCTTAAAAATCGGGCGGCGGCTTTACGACATGCCGATTCTCGCGGACGGCGTGGTGCGCTTCATCGGCGAGAAAGTGGCCGCGGTCGCAGCGGATGACGAGCTCATTGCCGAAGAGGCTCTGAATCTTATTGAAGTCGATTATGAAGAGATGAAGCCGGTTCTAGATCCGGTTGAATCCATGAGCCCTGGAGCACGGCTGCTCCATCCTGACGTGACGACTTACAAAGGGCTCCCCAAGCCTCTAAAGGAGCCGACTAACGATTTCATATACTTTACCTGGGGTAAAGGCGACCTCGAAACCGGGTTTCGCCAGGCCGAACTTATCGTCGAGAACACCTTCACTACGTCCTCGGTGCATCAGAGCTACATCGAACCCCATTCGTGTGTGGTCAACACGGCTCCCGACGGCTCTGCGGAATTTTGGTCCTGTAGCAAGGTGCCCTACGGGGTGCGCGAGCAGGTGGCCAATGCGCTTAAGATTCCTCAAGAAATACTTGTTTTTAAACCGTGTTACATCGGCGGGGACTTCGGCGGCAAAGGCGATTTCATGGATCTTGCTGTCGTTTATCTGATGTCGAAAAAGGCCGGGCGGCCGGTGAAACTGGTGATGGATTACGAAGAAGAATTCATGGCTGGCAATCCCCGCCATGCTTCGATCATCCACGTCAAAACCGGCGTGAAAAAAGACGGCACGATTGTCGCGCACCACATGAACTTTATTTTCGACAGCGGCGCCTACGGCGCGTTCAAACCCAATGCGTTATTGAACGGTCCCCATTTGTCGGCCGGCCCCTACATCATGCCGCACGTCTTTATCGAAGAGCACATGGTTTACACGAATAAGATTCCTTGCGGCCATATGCGCTCGCCGGGAGATCCCCAGGGATTTTTCGCCAATGAGAGCCAGATGGATCTGGTGGCGAAGCAGCTCGGAATGGACCCGATCAAGTTCAGGCGCAAGAACTTGATGCATGATGGCGATATCGATCCCGTCGGCGAAGAGATCGGCTACATTAAAACCGAGGAAACTCTTAAACAGGCACTCGATGAGTCCGGCTATAACAAGGCCAAGCCTAAGAATGTGGGGCGGGGTGTGGCATTGGTCCAGTGGACGACCAACGGGGGCGTCGGGACCGTGGAAATAAAATTAGATGAGCAAGGACTGATAACGATCGCTTCAGCGATGTTGGATCAAGGCGCCGGGACCTATACGGTGCTGTGTGAGATCGTGGCAGAAGAACTGAAGATTCCCTTGAACCAGATCAAGGTCCAGTCTCTGGATACCGATCAAGGGACGAAAGACACCGGCGTGGGCGGCAGTCGCGCGACGCGAGTTTATGGCAACGCGGGCTACCAGGCGGCGATGAAGGCGGTGGCAGAAATCAAGAAGGTCGCCGCTGAACAAATGGGCACAACTCCGGATCAGATTACACTGGCCAAAGGAGCAGCGCTGCACGCGAAAATGGAGCGGCGACTGACCTATGCGGATCTGGTGAAGGCAAACGGTGGTCCACTAGTTGTGGAAGCCTCTTACAACGACAATTCGAAAGTTCACGATGCTTCGATGTGCGTTCAAGTCGCGGAAGTCGAAGTCGATCGCGAGACCGGACAGGTCCAGCTCAAGAAATTCACCTCGACGCACAACACCGGCACCGTGCTCAATCCGCTGATGCACCAGGGGCAGATCGAAGGCGGCAGTATGACGGGTATCGGTTATGCGCTGATGGAGGAATTGATCATCAACGACGGCAAGGTTTCGACGACCCATTTCGGCGAATATAAGATCCCCACGATAAGAGACGTTCCATCCTTCAAAAGCTCGGTGACCGAACGGTCCAGAGGCGCGGGTCCCTACGACAGCATGGCCATCGGCGAAACCGCCAACATTCCCACGGCGGCGGCCATTGCCAACGCCGTGGAAGATGCTTGCGGCGTGAGAATCAAGAGCCTGCCGATTACGGCGGAAAAAGTTTACCAAGCGCTCCACGGCGCGAAGTGATGCATGGCGGCGGCTCCGGGAACCATTGATCTCGGAAAATTTCGCGTCGTGTACGAAGAAGAGCGGGAGCGCGCTGCGGACGGCACGGATGGCTATTTCCTGCAGCAGCGGGCGATTATCCGGCTGAACGAAGATCTGGTCAAGATCGAGCGCGCCGGGGATTACACCGTCCTTTGTGACGAAGCGAACTTCAGAAAGCGGGCGGGAAATCGCCCCTCGCCGCTGCAGTACTTTATCGCCTCCATCGGCTTTTGCATGTTCAGCCAAATGGCGCGTTTCGCGGCGCGTTTGGAAGTGCCGCTGGAGAATGCAGTGATGGATCTGCGCATGACCTACGACTTACGCACCAAGTTGCGGCTCAATGATTTTACCACCGCGGCTCAGGCGCTGACTTACAGCTTCAATGTCGAAAGCCCGGCGCCCCTCGAGAGAGTGATCCGCGTCGCACAACTGACGGACAAAGGCTGCCACACGGTTAATTCCATGCGCAAGCGGCTGTCCGTCATCGGCAAATGGATGCATAACGATCGCGAGATCGAGATTCATGATTAGATCGGGCACGCATCATGGGGTTTGTTGCATCGTTACACGGTAGGGGCCGGTTTTAAACTCGCCTCTACCGATTAGGATACAAAAATGGCCAAATTACAGATCGGCGACAATTTTCCTGGCGCGAATCTCAAAGACATTGACGGCGCGACGGTCCAATTTCCGGGAGTGTTCACGCAAGCGCCGGCGACCGTGGTTTTCTTTTACCGCGGCCGCTGGTGACCTTGGTGTCGGGCCCAGGTGACGGCCTTTGCCTACGAAGCCGAGAGATACGTCGGCGAACAGGTCCAAATTTTTGGCATCAGCGTCCAACCCGCGGACGAGGGTCGCAAATTGCGCGAGCGCGTTACTCGCGACTGCCAGGAAGACCGGCCGCATATCACGCTCGATCCTTATCCGCTGCGTTTGTTGATAGATCCGGATGCGCAATTGATTCGCGCCGTCGGCGCCGAAAATGAAGGCCACTGGGCCGGCCTGATCGCCGAGCCGATCACGTACGTCGTTGATCGCGGCGGGAAGGTTTGCTGGGCCTACGTGAGCGCGAGCGCCTCGGATCGGCCAAGCCCGGTGGCGCTGGCCAAAGCCGCGGTCGCCGTAGCGCGCGGCGAAAAGCCACCGACGGATTATCCGGGAAAGGTTTAAACGGTCTGCCAACGGTTGATTCGATCGTTGCGACTGTGCTCTCGGCTGCAACCGTCGATGCGATTCCACCGCCAAATCGCGTGAATCGGCAAACGGCTCTCATTATGACGTTTTGATAATTCTCAAAACGTGAAAGTTGCAGCGCGCCATCGGGTCCACGATCTTGCCTCTGCTCATTTCGACTTTTCGAGAATTCTCGAAACATGGAAGCGTCCCAGGCGCGAGTAGGATCACGGCAGTTTTCCGATCACGACTACGGTTTTTCTCTGACCCACGAACACGTCACTTCGCCAATGACTTGTAAGAAAGCCGCCGATTCGCTTAGAATGCCACCTAATTTAGAGATGAAACTTCTTTCAGAAGCGAGCACGAATCACGACCACGAAACCTGTACACCACGGTAGCGCGCTGCAGTTTCCGCAGGGCTTGGTAATCTGACTCTGAAAAACCAGCAATTTAAATGGCGTAATTTCAGTGGGTTACCGTGTGAAATCTAAACGAGGTGCTCAGTTCCGCATATGGGCGACTCGGAGGACTTTCGAAGAATTCTTCGAAACGGACGGTTGGAACGGATATGCCTACTACTGAATAGCAGATGACGTGACGAGATGTCTGATAATCAGCAGAAGCCAAGCCCAGGTTTGATCCCGCCGCACGGCGGATACCGTGAACTGAAGTCGTATCAGAACGCGGCGATCGTCTACGACGCGACGGTCAGATTTTGCGACCGGTTCGTGGACCGTCGTTCCCGAACCCATGACCAAATGGTGCAGGCCGCGCGTAGCGGTAAGCAGAACATCGCCGAAGGTAGCATGGCGTCGGGCACTTCCAAGAAAACCGAACTCAAATTGGTTAACGTCGCGCGGGCCAGTCTCGAGGAGCTACTGCTGGACTATGAAGATTTTTTGCGGCAGCGGAAACTGGGACTTTGGGGGAAAGACCATCCGACAGCGCAGGCGGCGAGGAAGCTGGTGTACGCGGAAAATAGGTCCTATACGACCTACAGGCCCTATATTGAATAATCTCCACCTGAAGTTGCCGCAAACACGCTCGTTTGTTTGATCAACCAGACCAACTATCTCCTCGACCAACAACTGCGCCAGCTTGAGCAGCAATTTCTGCACGAAGGTGGGTTCACTGAAAAACTCTACCGAACGCGAATTCAGGCGAGAAAGAATCGCGGATGAGCGAGGGTAGCTTTACGGAATCCGTAGTTGGCCGGTAACGTCCGGTGGGGCTACGTGCGCGCCAACGCCTCGGACCGGCCCAACCCGGTTGCATTGGCGCGGGCGGCTGCCGCCATTGCCCACGGCGAAAAGCCGCCGGCGAATTATCCGGGAAAATTATAATCCGATCCGCGAACGGTTGATCCGACCGTTGCAACTCTGCTGTCGCCTGCAGCCGCTGAAGTATTTCTCCCGCCAAATCGCAGGAATCCGTAAACTGCTCTCATTTTGACGTTTCGAGAATTCTCAAAACGTCAAAGTTGCAGTCCGCGATCAGGTCCACGATCATGCCGCTGCTCATTTCGACGTTTCGGGAATTCTCGAAACGTGGAAGTGTCCCAGTCGCAAGCACCATCACGAGCACGCCACACGTGAATATTACAGTTTGGGCGAGGGATGCTAAAACCTGGGCACGTATAACACCTGCGCAAGGCGCTTCTCTATGTGCTCCGATCGAAGCACGCCGATATAGAACTTGCGCTTTTGGCAGAACTCGAGCGGTTAACTCAAACCGCTAAGCCACCGCCTATGGCGGTGAGAAAAACAAAGGCTCTGCCGTGTGCGGGATTGGATTCAGCACAAGCAGGTTGCAAGCGCAATTTCAGGGGGCTGCATTTGTGGGCTCGGGGATATTGCGTGAGCA
>JBGPIK010000053.1:0-23233 GCA_041484845.1 Binatia bacterium
CCATAACTCCGCTCTAAGGGCCTCTCACCATAGGTAAGATGATTCGCCCAACGGGCGAGGGCTCTTCCCTCGTGGAAACCGCCTTAGAGCGGAGTTATGGGTAGGCTGGTCATGTTGACGGGTGCTGCCATTTTTTGTTAAAGGTCGACCCTCTCTCCTCTTAACTCACGAGCCGGCGACGATGACTATTTGAAGAGGAATCTTTCTCATGGGATTGCTCGATGGAAATATCGTGATTGTCATCGGCGGCGGGCACGGCATCGGCAACGTAAGGCCTATCTTAAAGTTTCGGAATAGGACGCTAAATTGCGCCAACAAGCGCTGTCTCTGAATGGGTTGCATACTCTCTCGAAGTCGGAAAGCGAGGGGCAAAATGAAAAGATGTTTCTTTCAACGGGCGCTGCTCTGGACCTTCTGGCTTTCATGCGCAACAGTAGCGCTACCCGTCTGGGCGGCGACGCTGGAGAAAATAAGCGCGAGCTATGGCGCAATCTCCGGCACCATGGCGCCGATTTGGGTCGCTAAAGAGGCGCGGCTTTTCGAAAAGCACGGCTTGGATCTCAGTCTCGTTTACATTCCGGGCGGGCCGCGCAGCATCATGTCCCTTCTGGGCGGCAGCCTTCAATTCGTCAATCATTCCGGCATGCCCGCCCTCGAAGCCTATCAACGGGGCGCCGACACGGCGCTGATTGCCTCGTCGATGAACCAGCTCGAGCTTGCTGTTGTTGCGCACAAGAACATCACCAGCGTTGAGCAACTCCGCGGCAAAGTCCTGGGCATAAGCACACCAGGAGCGCTGACCGATATTCTGATGCGCGAAGGCTTGCGCTTAAACGGGATATCCGAAAAGGATGTGACGATTTTACCGGTTGGAGACGAGGGCGGCCGTCTGAATGCGCTTCAAACCGGGCGGATCGATGCGGCCATCATATCCGGCGTTCAGCGTTTAACGGCTACGAAAATGGGTTTTAGAGAAGTGATCGATTTTTCCAAGCTGCCCATCGAGGTGGCGGGCTCGAGTATCCTAGCGCGACACTCTTATGTGCTCAAAAATCCGGACATCACGCTCAAGTTTCTCAAAGCCTGGATCGAAGGCACTTATTTATTTAAGGCCAAACCCGAGTTGGGTGTCGCTGTATTACAAAAATACGTAGCGACTCACGACGCCGAGGTCCTGAACGCGATTTACCAACAAAACAAAGAGCGACTCTCGACCAAGCCGTTCCCTTACGCACGAGTGGTGAAGTCGATGATTTATCTTCTGTCGCGCACGAGACCGGAGAGTCCCGCCGCGACTCCGGAAGGCTTCGTAGAGGCGCGCTTCATTAAGGAGCTTGATAGCGCGGGTTTTTTTGAACAGATGGATCGGCAATACGGAAAGTGAAGCGGGTTTGATTAAGTAGCCTTCTGCTATTCGCTGACAACCCGCGCGACACGTGTCAAGATCGGCAGCCAATGAATAACCCCGCAGCAAGCTGCGGGGTATCAGAACTCGACGATGAGATTTGCCTTAAAGGCGTCACCCCCGAATGTTCTTATCGGGGGTCCAGTTCCGAACCCGCCTGGATTCCCACTTAAAGCATGCGGGAATGACGGACTTCGGATAGGCAATTTACTTAACGCAGCAAGCTGCGGAGAATCGACCCACAGGGATTGACACAGTTTTGTGACGGCACGATTACTGTCCCGTTTTTTTTCTCATCTCAGCGATAAACCCGTTGTCTTCGAGGGTTTGGACTAATTTTGCGTTAAGCACTTCCTCCAGGTTCACCTGACCGACCTTTGCGTTGACGCGTGAGACGATCCTTTGGATCATTCTCCAGGACTCGACGTTAGGCAACACATCGAGGGTATTCATAATACTCAAGAGTCTATAAGACGCTTCCGCGTCTTCCTGTTTAGAAAAGCGGAGGTTTTTCTTGAGAATCTCCTTGACGTTCTCTTTCTGATTCGGATCGTGAATTAATACGACCGCTTCGATCATCCCCTGAATTAGATGGGCAACGAGTTCCGGCGACTTGCCTATGAGATCTCTTGAGGAACACAGCACGTTCGATTGCAATGGAACCACCAGTTCTCCCCCCAGGGAGTGCAACCCCGCTCTTTTTGCCATATCGCCGAAGCTGTAAGGCAATACGGCAGCATCGATATTTCCGGAAAGAAGAGCCTGAGTAACCGTGGGTATGTCTCCGATGACTCTCATTTTCAACTGGTACCCATCTGGGTCGACGCCGAGTTTCTCTAGAACGACCATCGTCTGCAGCCAAAGGCCGCCGCCGATACTCTGGACCCCAAAAACCTTACCGCGAAGGTCATTGAAAGACTTGATTTCTTTCTGCACGATCAATTCCCGCGGCAGGTTATTGGTCGAACTCGCAACGCAGCTAAGCTTTAGTCCTCCGGATACAGCACTCAAGACGCTGGAGGGTGCGGTCCAAATCAAATTCACGCTCGCAGATGCTAGCGTCGCCATAATAACCGGCCCAGAGCGGACCTGGAGCATTTGGACATCAACGCCGTACTTTTTGAACAAGCCTTTCTCAATTCCCACCCACATGTTCCCGACGCTCTCGCTTTGACCACCATAGGCCACGAGCATTTTCTCGTCCGCGCGCGCGGGATTCAACTGAGAGGCGGCAAAAAACAAAACAAAAATCACCCAACACACGAGCCTGTTGGAACAAACGCTTTCTTGCATGGGGCCTCCTCAACCGTAATGTTACGGATTGTTGCGATATCTCCTATCTTGCTTCCGCCCGTATGTCAGGGTTTCTCAACCGGTTTTCCAAATCGCCGTTTTCAAACTCTTTCCCGTTATAGTTATCCTTTCGACTCGGGAAATTTTGCCGTTCGTCGCAAAAACTAACTTGTAGCCCATCGCGCGCAGGTTTGCGTAAGTTCTTTCTCGCGCGGGTAAGAGCTTCGGGGCGAATTACAGATGAAGCTGAAGCTCTGTGTGACGCGGCTTGAACCCAACTCCGCGCGTGACATTTCACTGCTTATAGACTTTGTCGATGAATCCGCTTTTTTCCAATTCGCGCACGATGCTTTCATCCACCATGTCTTCGAAGTGAAGCTGCGCGCCGGGCTTGCGGCTGACGGCTTCCTTGATTTGCGTTTCCACGCCGGCTCGGGTTACCAGCGGCACCCGGTCATAGAGTTTCGCGCTCGCGGTATAGGCGTCCTCAAGATATGCCTCGTTGGTTATTCTACTGTACTTGGCGATGATCTTTTTACTCTCTTCCTTGCGCGTCTTGAAAAATTGTGTCGCTTCGATATGCGCCATCAAGACTTTCTTGACGGTCTCCCTTTGGCGCGAAAGATAGTTTTTCGTTGTGGTGGCACAAATGTAGGGGAAATCAAATCGTTTCTGAAAATCCATCGTGCTGATGAGGATTCTTAACGGCATTCCTTTCGCGAGATGAACCATCCCCGGAGGCGAGGGGAACCCGGCGATTCTGCCCGCGCGGAACGCCGCCGCTCTCTCTGCCGGGCCGCCGACCTGCATGATCGGAACTTGTTTATCCGGTTCCAAGCCCAATCCTTTGATCAGGGCGCGCGCCACGACGTCAGAGGCGCTGCCGAGCCGGCTGATGCCGATATTTTTCCCTCTCAGATCGTCTGCTGACTTGACGGATTCGTGCACGACCAGCTCGTAGGGGAGGGAATTGAGATAGCAAGCGACCATCATGAGATCGGCCCCTGCTACGTCGGCACTGGCCACACCTCCCCCCGACGCATTCGCCACCTGAACGTCCCCGGCGACCAGACTCGACACGCTGGTGGTCGTGCTGGGTATAAAGAGCAAGTCTACATCTAAGCCGTTCTTTTTATAAAAACCGCGATCTTGCGCGACGTACCAGACGGCGTTGCTGCTCTCCAGAGCGCTGTGCGAGAGTTTGAGCTTTTCCTGGCTTAAGGCAGTGCTCGACGAAAAGACATATAAAAGCGCTAGCAGGCCACCGGCAATCGAAAATCCTCGTGGAAAATTCATAACACCTCCGGCGATGCGATAGCGAAAGGCCATCCACAAGACGCGCGCTGAAACGCTAAAAAATAACCCAGCGGTGTTTTACCTGTGCGCGCTTGACCTCTACGAGCATTTCACCCGTTTTTCAGCGCCACTCGGTCCGGTCCGGGTGATAGACCGCGGTCGTCAGACGCTTGCCGTTTAAATGAAATATGCCGATCAAGCGGACAGCGCGCCGCAACGTTGCGTGGGGTGGCGAACGGTCCGCCCACTTGATGAATTCCCGGATTTTGTCAGGACTTTCTTTGCTTTGGATTTTCACTTCAAAGGTAATTTCTTCAAAGCCTTTGTGCTCATAGCCTAAATCGTAAAGGTATTCGCCGCGGCGATCGAACCAACCGCGCACGTGCTCCTCGAGCGCATCGATCTCGAGGTCGAGCACGCCTGCGGCGCGCCCCCACTGAGTAAAATGACTGAAACCAAATCCCGCCAGGAACGTATGGCCCGGACTTACTCCTTTGCTGAAACCCGTGCTGTGGTCGTTCTCGTCGGAGATCAGTTCTTGATCGCGGATCTTGGTTTTTCCCGAACAGTTTTCCACCCAGGTGATGGTCACGTTGGGCGTTGACCGGTAATCTTTCGGGTCTGATTTCTTCGGCAGCTCTTCGAGAGCCTTATCGAGGTACGCCATTTTCTCTTTATAAATTTTTATCGCCACCTTTGCCTCCCTCCCGTGGATCGAACGTTAAAGCCTCACACGCCAATCGTCTTGTCCGCCGTGCCCGTTTTGCATCAGCCACTCCAGCGCTTCGATGTGCTTGCCGGTGGTCCCGCTGCCGTCCTGCAACGCCAGGAACAGCGCCGGCGGCACCATCATCTCGGGTTTCATGTAGATTGTGTTCGGGTATGCTCTCAGTCGATCTCTTTTCACCGCGTCGGTGAGAATCGAGTGCCGGCCGGGCGATAGCGAGTTCACCGCGATATTGAAGGCTGTGAACTCTATGGCCAGAGACTGCGTCAAACCTTCCAACCCGAATTTTGAAGCACAGTAAACGGATCTTCCCGCCATGCCTTTCCGGCCGCCGCCGGCGGAAATGTTAACGATACTGCCGCTGCCACTGAGCATGAGCGGTAAGAATTTTTTGATGCATAGAAACGGACCGCGCAGGTTGACGGCAATCGCGCTATCCCAGTCTTCGATCGTGAGCTCACTAAACGGAATGGTATAGCTGTCTTTTTTGCCCAGGTGGTTCATCCTGAGCGCCGCATTATTGACCAGAACATCCAGACGCCCGAAGCGGTCCGCAATAGCGTCCGCGACCCGCTGCACGTCGGCTGCTTGGGAAACGTCGGCCCGAATCGCCATCGCCTCTCGCCCGAATCTTTTCGCTTCGCGAGCGGTCTCCTCGACTTCGCCAACGGTTCTGGAGACGACGATGATATCGGCTCCCGCGCGGGCGAAGCCGATCGCGATCGCTCTGCCGATGCCCCGGCCGCCCCCCGTGATCAAAGCGACTTTTTCGTTGAGTTGCATTGTCAGACGAACGCACAAACAAACGCCGCGCGTTTTCCCTTGCTAAGGGCGCTTTCACACGATGATCTGGAAATGCAGTTTATAGCCCCCCTGGATGAATTGCCAGCTAGAAACAGTAAACAGCGGCGCGCTGCATGGCAAAGACCGGGATGAATACCGTCGCTGGGAAAGTAGACGAGATACTACACGATCGCTAGACAAAAAGCTCTCGGCGGAGAAAGCTGAAATCATGTTTCAGCGCGGCCAGCTGAGAAGTTTCATGCCGGGCGAGAAAAGGTTTTTTGCGATTGACACTCATGGCGGGCGCAATTAATCTCGGTTTACTCAACCCAAGGAGGTCGCGATGAATACGATCGATGCCGATGGTCATATTGTCGAGAAAAACTCCGATGTCCGGAAATACTTACCGCAGCCCTATTCCGTGCGCGCCGGCGCCCTTCTGCCTTCCGATGGCATGGACACTTCGATGGGCGGCCTTCTCGGCGGCTTGGAAGGAAACGACATCCCGACTCGGCTCAAAGATATGGATAAAGAAGGCATCGATGTTTCAGTCCTGTTTCCCACCAGCAGCTTTGCCGTCAATGGTTTGATAGAGCGCGATTATGCGGTCGCCTACGCGCGCGCTTACAATGATTTTGTCGCGGACGTGTGCCAGGAATCGCCGCGGCTCAGGGCAGTCGCGCTGCTGCCGTTTCAGGATCCGGCCGCGGCGGTACGGGAAGCGCAGCGCGCGGTCAGTGAACTCGGCTTGGTGGCGATCGCGGTCGCTACCCAGGGAATGAAGGAACATTTGGGCTCACAAACGTTCTGGACTATTTACGAAGAGCTCCAGCGGCTCAACGTGCCGCTCTGCGTGCACAATCGTCGCGAAGGACCTGCCGGAGAGAAACGCTTCGATAGTTTTTTATTTATGCATACCATCGGCCGGCCCGTGGAAACTTTCATCCAGTTCGCCGGCTTGATTTACGGTGGGGTCGCGGAGCGGTTTCCCAAGCTGCGCGTCGCTTTCCTCGAATGCGGTGTGGGCTGGATTCCCTATTGGATGGAACGAATGGATGAGGAATGGGAAAAGCGGGGCAAGGTCGAAGCGCCGCTTTGTAAAAAGAAGCCCAGCGAGTATGTCAAACGCGGCAATTGGTTCTTCGCCATGGAGCCGGAAGAGGAGACGCTTTCGTACGTGATCGAGCGCATCGGCGATGACAAAATCCTTTTCGCTTCCGATTATCCCCACTGGGACGGAATCTTTCCTTACGTCGTTTCCACCATCCGCGGCCGCAAGGACCTGTCGGACGAATCAAAAGCGAAACTGTTGGGTGAAAACGCAAAACGATTTTACGGCTGGTCATGACCTGTGCCTCGCTTGAGGATTGAGGGATTAGCAAAGGATGCTGTTGCTAATTTTGCGACGAGTAGCGGTCAATCTGTAACCGGTGAGGTGAGCCGTTAAAAAACTTCTCGTAGCGCTGTGTTTTTCTTCCGTCGCTCTAGCTTCGGCCGCCGGCGCGCAATTTCGCTACGAGTTTCAGGACAAGCCTGCTCCCGAAGCGAACGTGATGGTTGTGTCGCATTCCCTGCGCCAAGGATCGAGCGCCGAACTTTATCTTGTGGGCAGAGTTTTTAACCGCGGGCTCAAACCGGCGCGCAACGTCCGCATTGTTTATTCGATTCGAAATCAGTCCGGCGCGCAACTGCCGGGCAATCCGATTTATTTGACGCCGTCCGATATTCCAGCGACCAGCTTTGCGGATTTTCAAGGCCGCCTCCCGGCGCTATTCGATCCCAGGGAATATTTTGTTCAGGTCAGCGCGGAATGGGACGAGTGAATGGATCAACCTTGCGGCGCCGTCCGCCTCGGCAAGCGGGAACTCCCCTCATCAGCGAAAGCTGAGTTCGCAACTTAACCCTAATCCCATAAAAACTCACAGTATATTACCGGTTAGCGAGGGCGGTGAGACAGGGACCGGAAGCTGTGGGCACTGAGCATGCAGGTTGCGTGAAGTCCCCGGCTGTCTGGAACATCACCATAGGTGGCTTGCCGGCGGGCCCTCAAGGCACTGTCCCATTGCCCACGGCTGTAGGGATCACTGCCCCCGAGCCGGTTCAAAAAAATGTCGGATTAAGGTTAATTCCTTTTGACCCTTGATTTGCTCTTGACGCGATCATGGCGCGTGCGGTAAAAGCCGTTGTTCGTTTGCCGGGCGCAGGATCGCAAGAAGATGCCATGACGATACCGTGAAAGAAACGAAAAGGAGTTAGTCATGCAAATTAAAAATGGCTTACGCACAATTTTGTTTTTGACTTTCTGTTCACTTTCGTTTCATGCCGGCGCCTTTGCGCAGTCGTCACTTGAGCGCGTTAACGGCATTTATGCCTCGCTGGCGGGAGACCATGCCGCTCTCTACGTGGCCCAGGACGCTGGGCTGTTTCACAAGTACGGCCTGGATGTAAATCTTAGTTACACCGCCGGTGCCGCCCAGGTCATTCAAACCATGATGGCCGGCGAGAACCAGATCGCTACGGCGGGCGGCAGCGGTGTTGTCGATGCCGATTTCGGTGGCGCAGACCTGGTTGCTGTAGCGGGAATGGTGAACATGCCCGCCTTCTATATTGTCGTCCAACCCGAGATCAAGTCGATTCAAGATCTGCGCGGAAAAGCGGTGGGCATCACCCGTTTCGGCTCGTCGACCGATTTCACCATGCGCTATATTTTGCGCAAGGCGGGTTTGGATCCCGATAAGGATGTTCCGTTGCTGCAGCTCGGTGGCCAGCCAGAGCTCGCCGCGGCGATTGAAACGCGACGGATTTTTGCCGCCCCCATGACGCCGCCGGCGTTGCAAAAGACGCTGAAGGCGGGCGCCCGAATCCAGATCCCGCCCAAAACCATCGGTCTGAGTTTTCCCCATGTCGGCATTGTCGTACGGAAACAATTCCTTGCCGCGCGGCGCCAAACGGTGAAGAACTTTATCTCCGGCTATAGCGAGGGAGTGGCGATGCTTCATCGGGACAAAGAGGCCAGCAAGAAAGCGATCGCGCATTTTCTTCACACCGATGATGCCGAGAGCCTCGAAGCGAGCTGGCAGTTCGGAATCGATGTCATCGAGCGCATTCCTAATCTCGACCGGGAGATGTTCAAACTTGTTTTGGAAGAGCGGGCGAGGACTCGCCCGGAAGCCGCCAAGGCCAAACCCGAGCAGTTCTTTGACGAGAGTCTGGTTCGGGAGCTGGAACAAGAGGGATTCTTTAAAAAATTGTACGCGCGCTGATTGAACACCCTGCCGACGATCTTAGAATTCACGGGCCCGGCCTCGCCAGCGGCAGGGCCTCGTAGTTCTCCCTGCGCTTCATCTGAGTCTGGAATGAAATAAAATTTAGTCAGCTAACACAAAAACACCGCCGAAGCTCCACATCGAAGACCAACGAAAGGAGCGAAAACTTATGACGGTACGATTCGACGCGATTATTATCGGCACCGGCCAGGCCGGACCTCCCCTGGCCTCGCGCCTCTCGGCGGCCGGGATGAAAGTGGCGGTCATCGAGCGCAAACTTTTCGGCGGCACTTGCGTCAACACCGGCTGCATCCCCACCAAGACCTTGGTGGCCAGCGCCTACGCTGCGCATCTGGCGCGGCGCGCCGGGGAGTATGGCGTCGCGATCACCGGACAAATTAACGTCGATATGAAACGTGTCAAAGCGCGCAAAGACGAAATTTCCGGCCGCTCGATGCAAAGCGTGGAGAGCTGGATGCGTGGATTGTCCAATGGCAGGGTCTATCACGGCCATGCGCGCTTCGAGAGTCCGCGAACGGTGCGCGTCGACGACGAGCTGCTGGAGGCGGATAAAATATTCATCAACGTGGGCGCGCGGGCGCTCGTGCCGCCCATGCCGGGACTGGATCAGGTGTGCTATCTCACCAATTCGAGCATGATGGATGTGGATTTTTTGCCGCTGCATCTGGTCATCATCGGCGGGAGCTACGTCGGTCTGGAGTTCGCCCAGATGTATCGCCGCTTCGGCGCCGACGTCACGGTCGTCGAGAAAGGCCCGCGCGTGATCGCGCGGGAGGACCCGGAAGTCTCGCAGGCGATCCAGGAAATTTTAGAAAGGGAAGGCATCCAGATCCGGTTGAACGCGGAATGTATGTCGGTGCGCAAAGAAGGCGACCGCATCGTCGTTATCCTGGACTGCGCCGAGGCAAGCCGAGAGGTCACTGGGTCTCATCTGTTGCTTGCCGTCGGCCGCGTGCCGAACACCGATGACTTGGGATTGGACAAGGCCGGCGTGGAAACCGATAGCGCCGGTTATATTGAGGTGGACGATCAGTTGCGCACCAACGTTTCCGGCATCTGGGCTCTGGGCGACTGCAATCGCAAAGGCGCGTTCACCCACACATCCTATAATGATTACGAAATCGTCGCCGCAAATCTTCTCGATGGCGATCCGCGCAAAGTCTCGGAGCGCATTATGACTTACGCGCTTTTTATCGATCCGCCGCTCGGCCGTGCCGGCATGACCGAAGCCCAAGTCAGAGAATCCGGACGCAAAGCGCTGGTTGCCACTCGACCGATGACGCGCGTCAGTCGCGCGGTGGAAAAGGGAGAGACCCAAGGATTCATGAAGGTCATCGTCGATGCGAAGACTAAGGAGATCCTCGGCGCGGCAATTCTAGGCGTCACCGGCGACGAAGTGATTCACTCGCTGCTCGACATGATGTACGCCAAAGCGCCATACACGACCGTCAGCCGCGCGATGCACATCCATCCCACCGTCTCGGAACTGCTACCGACGCTGCTGCAGGAATTGCAGCCCATGACTTAAGCATGGAGCAGGGAGGAAAATACAAAGAGCAAAGAGCAGGATAGTTGCTTAGATGCCGCGCGACTTCACCCAGATAGCCGGCAGGCACGGTTGAACACACGTCTTGACCGTGTATGCCCTGAGGGGCTAAAGATGGGCGACAGGCAGTTCGAAGGACTTTATGACAAAAAATCTCCGCCCATTCCTCCAGCAGCTCGAAAGTGAACCTCAACATGGTCTTGTGCGCGTCGAAAAACCCGTAGCGCCCGCGGCATACGAAGTCACGGCTCTGCTTCAGCATCTGGAAAACAGGAAACAGTTTCCCGGTCTGCTGTTTGAAAAGCCGCTCAACCTCCATGGTGAGCCGTCTAAATTTCCGCTCTTAAGCAACTTCTTTGCCTCTCGCCGGCGCTGCGCTTTGGCGCTGGGTATGAATCCCGAGGAAGCAGGACTTGCGCTGAGTTTAGAGTACGCGAGACGGGAGGAAAAACTGATTGCTCCGGTAATCGTGTCGAGCGCTGAAGCCCCGGTTAAAGAGGTCATCAAACGCGGCGATGACGCGGATCTCTACGAGTTTCCGGTCGTGCGTCACCACGCCATGGATCCGGGTCCGTATATCGATATGACTCCGGTCATGAAGGACCCCGACCAGGGTTTCTACAACGTAGCTTTCTTGCGCAACATGATTAAGGGACCGAGGCGGCTTGGCATTCACATGTCGCCTCGCCACAACTGGCAGATCCACCGCAAAAACGAGGAGAAAAACCGAGCCACTCCGGTAGCGATCGTGGTGAGTCATCACCCCGCTTTCTATCTTGGGGCGCTGAATGTCTCTCCTTTCGGGGTCAACGATTACGAGCGCATCGGCGCCATTATGGGTGCGCCGCTCCGTCTCGTCCCCTCTGAAACTTGGGGAAGCGATTTCATGGTGCCTGCTGATGCCGAGATTATCATCGAGGGACATGTGCTTCCCAACGTCTCGGAGGTGGAAGCGCCTTTTGGCGAATTCACCGGCTATTACGGCCCGCAACGGCTGCGGCCTGTGATCGAGGTCACGGCCATCACGCATCGGCGCGACGCGATTTTTCAGCACATCTTTGTCGGCCACCGCGACAATTGGGTACTTGGCGGAATTCCCAAAGAAGGGAGCCTGTTTAACCTGATTCGCGGCATTGTCCCGACGGTCCAGGCGGTTCATTTCCCCATCTCGGGTTGCTGCCGCTTCAATTGTTACATCTCGGTCGATAAGAAAATCGATGGCGAAACCAAGCAAGCGGCACTCGCTGCTTTGGCCGGCTGCGATTTCGTAAAGCACGTCGTGGTCGTAGACGCTGACATCGACGTGTACGACGAGGAACAAGTCGTCTGGGCCGTGGCCACCCGAGTCCAGGCCGACCAAGACGTGGATATTATAAAAAATGCCAAGGGCAATACGCTCGACCCATCCCAGACCGATGATATCATGACGGCCAAGATGATCATCGACGCGACTCGGCCGATACAGAGACCCTTTGCGGCACGTGTGGAAGTCCCCAAAGAGGCACTGAGCAAAACCAGACTGGAAGATTTTATCCCGTCACAGGCTCTCGACCGCTTGCCGAAGCTTTAAGTGTTCGAGGATTGCGGTTACGTAGCCGAACTTTACGAAGGAAAAGACAGAGGAGAAATTGCATGGGATTCACTGATCTGCGCCATTTCATTGCGACCTTAGAGGGTTCGGGCGAGCTCGTTCGCATAAAGCGCGAAGTCGATTGGGACATGGAGGTGGGCGCCATCAGCCGGCGCAACTTCGAGCAATCCGGCCCCGCGCTCTTGTTTGAAAAGATCAAAGATTATCCTTCAGGGTACGCCATTCTTAACGGGCCCGTAGCCACATGGTCGCGCGTGGCCATTGCGTTGGGCTTACCTCCGGACACGCCTGTTCGTAAGCTCTACGCCGTTTATGAAGAGAGGCGTGAAAATAGCATTAAACCGAAGATTGTCACCTCGGCGCCCTGCCAGGAAAACGTCATGGCGGGCTCTGACGTCGATGTCTATAAGCTGCCCGCTCCCATGGTGCACGACGGCGACGGCGGTCGTTATATTGGGACATGGGATATCGTGATCACCAAGGATCCCGAGAGCGGCTGGACTAACTGGGGCATGTATCGCTTCATGACCCACACGCACAACATGCTGGCGGGCTGGCCGCAAGCCACGAGCCAACTGGCGATGATGATGAAAAGCAAATACCTGCCGCGCAAGCAGTCGATGCCGGTCGCGATCGTCATCGGCTGCGAGCCGCTCTGCCATATGGTCGCCACGGATCCCTACAAACCGGGATTGGACGAGGTCGATTATGCCGGCGGCCTCAGGGAATCCGCGGTGGAGCTGATCCGGTGCAAGAGCCAGGATCTTATGGTTCCCGCCCACGCGGAAATCGTCATCGAGGGAGAGGTGCTTGCCGACCGCATCGCTCACGAAGGTCCCTTCGGAGAATACCCCGGTTATCGCAGCGGCACGATGGCGGAAGGGGTATTGGTTCAGATCACCGCGATTACGCACCGATCAAATCCTATTATCAGTTTGAGCACGCTGGGAATTCCCCCCGACGACAGTTCCATCGCCGCCTCTCTCACTGCGGCCATCGCCATGAAACGGGGTCTTAAACGGCGCGGGATTCCCGTGAAAGAAGTTTACGTCCCTCCCGAGGGAGTGACCCACTTGATTGTCGTCAGCGTCGAGCGGGGGGGCGGCCAAGTCGCACGGCAGGTGCTCGATTATTTCACGGCGCGCCGCGTGATGGTATCGAAGGTCATCGTGGTGGACAAAGACGTCGACGCATTCGATATGGGGCAGGTGCTCCATGCGTTTGCCACCAAGTGCCATCCCGCCAAGGGCATTGCCGTGGAACATTACGAAGGCCGGGCAAACGCCCTGACGCCGTGCTTCAGCGCCGACGAGCGTCGCAGACTGAAAGGGGCATCGGCGGTATTCGACTCCACGTGGCCGGAAGATTGGGAGGAGGATGCCATTCCTACGAAGTCCGCTTTTGCTACCACGTATCCCGATGCGGTAAAGCAAAAAGTTCTGGCGAATTGGGAACGCGACGGTTTGGGAGGAAAGTCATGAGCCAAGAGTACGTCACGTTCGTGCGCAGGCTGAGCCAGTTGAGTGAGGGACGACAGCTATTATTCATCAAGGACTTGACGCCGGGACCGCGCAAGTACGACACCAAGCTGGTGCGCGCGGAACTGGCTAAAACTGCGAGTAAGCTTGCGGATGGCCATACCCTTTGGGTCCGCTCTGAAACCGGTTATCTTTACCCTCAGCCCTGGGCCATAAAAATTCTCGAGGAGTTGCCGCCCTATGTCGCCGGCCAGCCGTGGCAAGATGTCTTTGCCGCCATGCGCCAAGCAAAATAGCGCCACAGAGATTTGCCACCATGTTGCCCACTCGACTCAGCGCGGAAATCGTTGGTGAGTATCTGAGTCGCTGCCTTTGGGACCGGACCTCGCCCGGATTATTTACGCATGAAAGCGATCCAGAGGCGAGCCCTCCAGAACGAGGCAATGGGCCTGTGCCTTGGAGCGGCCCTTCGACTTTGCTCAGGACAGGCCTGCAAACTGAGTTTCTGGAGCGAACTCCTGACAAAAAGGCAAGCGCCGAGCCTCGCACCGAACACGGCATTGAACCTGTTCGACTTGGTGCCTCGCTCTTCCAGGCTCACCTCTGGATCGACACAGTGTCATGGTTTCTCCTCTAAGCGTGAATAATGCGGGCTCGCTCTCCGCCCATTGGGATCGTCATGCCTCTCTCGATCCTGAGCGCGCCGCCGTCACCGACGGCCATCGAAGCCTCTCCTGGAGCGAGTGCAAGGCTTGGACGGACCGGTTTGCGCTCGCGCTGTTCCGCGCGGGACTCGGGCGCGGCGAGGTTCTTCTCGTTCAGCTGCCCAATTGGCTGGAGCTTCCACTCATTCGCGTTGCGTGCGAAAAAGCCGGCATTCTCTCTTTGCCGCTGGCGCGCACCTTGCGGCAAAACGAATTAGAATGTTGCTTACGCTCTACCGGGGCGCGAGCCCTGGTGATTCCATGCACGTATCGCGCCTTTGACTATGTCGCGATGGCCGAAGAGCTGAAAAAACATTTCTCTCAATTACGCCACATTTTTGTTGTCGGGAAAGAATCGCGACGCGGCACGGTTTCCGTGGAGGAAATCTGTCGCGATTCCTCGGATGAAATAGATACCCGGCTGTTGGTGAGTCGGCGCTTTCAATCAGACGAGGTTTCAATGATCAACGCGACGACCGGTAGCAGCGGACCGCCCAAATTTGCCGTGTATACGGCCGCAGCGCGGCTCCTCTACGGCAAAAGCTACATCGAAATCCTGAGCCTTACCCGCGCTGACGTCCTGGCCGCGCTCTCACCGGCCGCGGGCGGGCCCAATATACCGGTCTACTTTGCCGCGCCTCAGGTGGGCGCCAAAAGTGTTTTCCTCGAACCTTTCGACGCCGAAGCTACTTTCAAACTTATCGAGAGGGAGAAGGTAACATTGGCCTGCCTGGGTCCGGCACAGCTTGCGCTTTTGGTGCGCCATTTCCGTGCCGGTTGTTATAATCTCTCCTCGGTTCGTTTCTGGCTCAGCGTGGGGGCGCCTTTAGCACCCGATTTGGCGCGCGAAACGGAAGCAAGATTGGGAGCCACGGTGGTGAACACTTATGGCGCCGTGGATTGGGGCGGTGTGGTTTTCACTTCTCCAACGGATCCTCCGGAGGTGCGTTACGGCACGGTTGGAAAACCGCATGTTGGCACTGAAGTCCGCCTCGTAAAGGAAAACGGAGAACCTGCCGGCTCCGGCGAAGTCGGAGAGTTACACGGACGCGGCCCGACCTGTGCTTCCGGCTACTTTCAAGACATGGCAAGGACCCGGACCGCATGGTCCGCGGACGGCTGGCTCCGGCTGGGTGATTTGGGGCAGTGGGACGCTGGGGGCAACCTGATGCTATTCGGACGCAAGGATGAAATCATAATTCGCGGCGGGCAAAATATCCAACCGAGCGAAATCGAAAACCACCTTCTTGCGCATCCGCAGGTAAAGCAAGCCGCAGTTGTGGGAATGCCTGACCCGGTCATGGGCCAGAAAGTTTGCGCCTACGTGGTCCCGCGGACCAGTGATGGAATAGGTTTCGAAGAAATCGTTTCATTTCTGCGTTCGCGAAAACTCGCTGTCTACAAGATTCCTGAACGACTAGAGATGCTACCCGCGCTCCCTATGGTCTCCGACACCAAGGTGGACAAAAAGCTCTTAGCGGCAGACATCGGCGAGAAACTGAGACAAGCGCACGTGATTTGAAACTCGGAGATTGCACCGCGGAGGCGCGTCCTTCGACCGGCTCAGGACGTGGTGAGCCCGCCGAACTGCAATGGGCGCGGAGTAAAGAGTTTTTGATTAACAAATACTCCGAACTCTGCGGACTCTGTGCTGTAGTTGAAAGTTCTCACGGCTTGCGCAAATGTTTGACCGTCATTATTTGAAGAAACGCTATTTAGACCAATAGCGTGCCCCCTCTCTTCTCTCCCCCGCGAACCGGGGGAGATGTAAGAGGGGGATCTCCTCACTCCTTTTTGGCTGCGGCTCAGCCGCGCTGGGCTTCGGTGGTGAATACTCCGTCACAGTAAACCCGGAAGAGCCAAACTCGGCAATCGGGTCCAAACGTCGATGTTATCGTTGACCGCCGGACCGTCGCTCTTCCTCCAGCCTCTGTAAGAACGACAGATCGAGCATTTCGGCTCCTTTGAGACCCATGGCAGAGAGGTCTTTATCGTCGGCAATGACATTCTCAATGGATTTTGCGGTTACCACCGGCAGGCCCGGTGTAACCCGGCTGTATACTTTGACGGTTTCTTCCAACTCTTCGACCGCGTTCGACCGATAGTATTCACCAAGAAAGCGAGTCACCTTATCGCGATTCTTTTCATCGCGATAAAAGTCCATACCGTCCGCCAGCCCGCGCATGAAGTTCATCACGGTTTCTCGGTCCGAGCGGATATAGGAGCGTGTGGTCAGGACACCGGAGATGATGTAGGGAAAATCTTGCGTGGCAAAATCGAGCAGCGTCACATACCCGGCCTTGCGCGCCCGCAGCGTAAACGGGGTTTGGAAAAGCGACGCCTGTACCTGACCGGCAGCTAGGGACGCCCATCTTTCTCCGGGTGATCCGATGGGGACAACGGTAACGTCTTTTTCAGGATTCAGTCCCAACCGCCGAAGTCCTAGCCGGGCGATGAAATCAGGGCTCGCTCCGAGTTGACTTACCGCGATCCTTTTCCCTCTCAGATCATTGGCGCTATGCACCGAGGGAATCGCAACGATAACATAGTCCAGCCGATTACCTACGGCGCCAATAAACGTAATCTCTTTGGCGCCCCGCGCCCACGCGCGGATGGCGGCGGGGCCGGCGGTCAATTGAATGAACAGCTCTTTCGCCATGAGCGACTGAAGCGCGGTGACGCCTCCCGGAATCAACACCGGGTTCAGTTTTAGACCATGTCTTTCAAAAGCACCTGATCGGTAAGCCGCCCAGAAATAACTGCTCGAACCCCCGAAAGGATAGGAGGTCCTGAGTTCTTTTAGATCTTTTGTCTGGGCCAAGAGAACGCAGGACGTGGCCGCGTAAGCGAGCAGTCCCGCGATGATCGGAATAAACGTAAAGATTGCTCTCATGGGCCTACCCTCCGGTCGAGTTTAGCGAAGATTTTCGATCAAAGAGCGCGAAATACCATTCGGCAAAAGATTCGCTCACCACGAAGGCACGAAGAACACGAAGGTTTCGGAGTATTTTCTTACAAACCTTTTCTTAAACTTCGTGACCTTCGTGGTAGAGATTGGCTTCTCTCTTTTGGTTGCGGCTCTGCCGCGCTGGGCCTTCGTGGTGAGAAAACGCTTGTCCGTAAAAGTATCTCGTGCTCTTCCGCCCTTCGTGGTGAAATATCCGTTCCTGCTTCAGTCGTTTCGATGCAAACTTAAGATCGTTTCACCGGTTCTAGCCCCGGGCGGAATTTTTTTTCGTCCAGGAACTCGCGCATGCCCCGTGCCCGCGTCTGTTCCGGATCGGCGACACGCAGCGCCATGCCCTTCGCTGCCAGGTACTCGAAGGCCTGGGCCATGTTCATGTCCCGCACCGCACGGATCCCTTGTTTGGTGAAGGCCAGAACGGTCGGGCTTTTCGCGATCAATTCGCGCGCGATCACAACCGTCTCCTCGCGCAGCTTATCCGGTGGTACGGTCAGCGTGGCGATGCCCATCTCGGCCGCCTTGCGCCCGTCGATGGTGCGCCCGGTCATAGCGTAGAACATGGCGTTTCGGAACGAGACCATGTCGGAGAAGACCTTGCTCACGTTGCCTCCGGGAAGTATGCCCCAGTTGACCTCCGACAACCCGAACGTCGCATTTTCCGCCGCGATCACAATGTCGCAAGCTGCGAGCGGGGTAAAGGCCCCACCGAAACAATAGCCGTTAACCATGGCGATGGTCGGCTTACGTGACCAGGTCAGCATGTCTGTCCAATGGCGGTTGGCCGTAACCGCCCGGAAGCGCGCCACCGGATCCTTATCCGTCTCGCGAAAATATTGCTTGAGATCCATGCCGGCACTCCAACTGTTGCCGGCACCCGTGAGCACGATCACCTTGGTTGCTTCGTCGGTCTCAAGCTCGAACAGGATCTGCTCCATCTCAATGTGGAGCGTCGGATTCATAGCGTTGCGCTTCTCCGGCCGATTAAAGGTAATCCAAGTGATTCCTTCGCCGTCGGTTTCGACGAGCACACAGCTGTATTCTTTCTTTTTCACCATATCCATCCTCCTTCAGAAAATTGTCATGCCTCCGGACTTGCCGGCCGGGTCCGTAAACACAGTCGGCGCTAAGTTAACATGGTCCAATCGATCCGTAGCACAACAGGGCCATCCACCGCCAGATCATTTCTTGTAACTCGCAGCGTTTCGTGCCGCCCGTTCGTACTTAATTACAACTTCAGGCCGATCCTAAACTCCCTACGTGCAACTACATCACACAAGGTCCTCATTGCAAAAGGACCGATGCAAGACTAAGTGTGGTGTTGATCCAGGAGTCTCAAATGAAATACTCCGACCAAATCAAACCCATCAGTGATTTAAAGGCCAATACCGCCGAAATCCTGCGCCACCTCGCCAAACACCGGGAGCCGCTTGTCATTACCCGGAACGGCGTGGCCAAGGCTGTCATTCAAGATATCGCCTCGTACGAGCAAACGCAGGAAACGATGGCGCTACTGAAGATTCTCGCCTTAGGCAACCGCCAGATTGAGGAAGGCAAGGTTATACCGGCTCACGCCGCTATCAAGCGGCTTAGGGAATCCAAGGCGCGCGACTGATGCGCTTCGAAGTGCTGCTGACCGATGACGCGAACCGCGATCTCTAAGACATTTACAGCTACGTTGCCGAACATGACGCCCCTGGAAAAGCCGAGGACCTACTCGACGGCATTGAAAAGGTGATCGAGAGCCTTGCTACTCATCCGGAACGCGGTTCCTATCCCAAAGAGATCTCCGCCCTCGGCAGTCGCGAGTACCGCCAGAGGTTTTATAAGCCGTACCGGATCATCTACCGCGTCATCGGCAAACGGGTCTACATCTACTTGATCGCGGACGGCCGCCGCGACTTTCAAACCCTCTTAGCGCGGCGATTGCTTAGCGCATAACGAATGGTCGCGGCAATTTGCTTTCGAAACACCATCAAAGCGACGGCAAAAAGCGGATAGAAAGATTGTCAAGACAGTCGTGCCTGACCATCCCCGCCGATTCCCCTAGAAAAGAAACCCAGACCCGCTGACTGGTCCGCCTCAGGCAAATCTCGCAGGATTGGGTCGTCGGAGAATACAGTTCAATCCTGGGATCGCCGCGTGATCACTTGATCACCCTGTCCGCTCTTGCCAACACATTCGGCGGGTTCGTGAGTCCGATCTACTTGGCTGTCTTTAGAATGATGATCAGCTCAAATTTCGTCGGCTGCTCCACCGGGAGATCGGCAGGCTTGGCACCTTTTCGAATGTTTCCCAAATACTTATCAGCGAGCCGGCTTTGGTTGTTAGCTTTTGTAAGGCCGCGACGTCTAAGTCTATAAGGGTACGTTTAGACTTCTGCGTCTAATAAGCAGAGGAGGAGATCATATGGTTAAGTCACTAAAACTCGACAGCTTCAATTCCATCTTATTCCTGGTGATTGCGGTAGCATCGCTAACTCTGGGCAGCGCTAGAGTGTCTTGGGCCGATTCATACGGTCAGGAGATGCAAGAATATCATCGTTTCTTGCGCAACCATACAAGAATCGCTGCGGATCTGGAGCGTGATCCATCGCTTGCGAGTAACCCCCGCTATCTGAGTGAGCACGACACCTTGAGACAATTTCTGCACAATCACCCGCAGGTGCAGCGACAGCTCGCGGGCTATCGCGGCCCGGGTAGTCGGCAAACGTACTATTACTACCCTGATCAAGAAGTCTATTATTACCCAAGAGATCAGAGGTATTACTGGCGTGACCGCGACGAGTGGAGAAATGGGCCTCAACCTCCTCCACGATTTACTTTGAACGACCGTCAGAGAGTAAGGTTCGAATCGGATCATGACCCGCACACCGAGCACGAAAGAATCAAAAAGCAGTACCCGCGGGGGCATTATGACAGACAAGATCAGCAACAGCAGAGGAACGACGACCGAAGAGACAACAGATAGCGAAGGCACTACTGACGATATCCGGCACCAATGTCATGCGTCCACAAGCGAGTGAAAGGCATCCTAGGCGGGGCGGCCATCTGTCTGCCCCCGAGCGTCTGAAGGGGACGGGACGGCGAGATTATCGCTTGCCCGTACTCAGCGATATTGAATCGGCGGAGAATGCAGTTCAATCCTAGCATCGCCGCGTGGTTACCTGATCACCTTATCCGCCCGCACCAGCACGTTGGGCGGAATCGTTAGGCCGATCTGCTTAGCGGTTTTCAGATTGATCACCAGCTCGAACTTCGTCGGCTGTTCTACCGGCAGGTCAGCGGGTTTAGCGCCCTTCAGAATCTAATGAACGTAAGTGGCAGAACGGCGGAATAGATCCGCAAGGCTTACTCCATAGGACATCAATCCGCCAGCCTCCGGAAAATCACGCCAGCCGTACATCACCGGCAGCCGGTGCTTTGCTGCTAGCGGGATGATCTGCTGTCGATACGGAATGTAGGATGAGTTTGGCGGAACCATAGCCGCATTGATGCGGTCTTGAACCACTGCGGCAAATGCCTTCTCAAAATCCTCCGGACCTTTCATCCCAAGAAGTTTCACTGTCAAGCCCAATTTCGGCGCGATCGATTGCAGGTTTTTTAAACTGATCATCTCTGTCGAATTGCCCGGATTTGCAAGGAAAGCAACACGGGTTATTGTTGGGACGGCTTCCTTGAATAGTTCCAACCGTTTGCCGATTACGTCTGTGCCCAGAAAGGACAGCCCGGTGACATTGCCGCCGGGTCGCGCCAGGCTGGGAACAAGACCGGACCCCCCAGCATCACCCGTTGTCGCCATAACAATGGGAATCGTGCTCGTTGCGTTCTTAGCAGCTTGGGCAGCGGGAGTGCCCTGCGTGACAATAATATCTACTTTTAGATTGACCATCTCGGACGCGAGTTCACCTTAACGTTGCATAAATTTCGGGTTCAGACAGTTCGAGCCACGTAATAGAGGAATGGGAAAAGGGGTCGAGTCCGCTTTTAGCTTATAACAACCGCCTCTTCAATTCTCCGCGCCCTGCCAGCGTTCCTTATGCACCGCCACGTTGGCTTTCATCCTTAGACATGAGGAGGTAACCGATGGGGTTTTCTCGCCCCATCACCTTTCTATCTCGGTGTGCTGACGGTCTAAAAAAAGAGTGGGAACGCTATTTGGATGTGTGAAGAAGCGCTGTTCCGCGCGAATTCAATCCAGTTTTGCGGATGTTCCATTGGCCACAACCGTATAAGAGCTAAGAGCGAATGGGTGGCCCCTGCTATTTGACTAATCCCAAACCGTCTCCACCCATTTGCCTTCATCAATGACTTCATCTGCCGTGATAAGGGGATGGCCAAGATGACGAGCGGTCGCGACAATCATCCGGTCTGCAGGGTCGCGGATTGCGTGAAGCGCGACAGCTTCGAGCAGAATCTCGATAGTATACGATTGAATCTGAAAGTTCGGAGCGCGATCCAACTCCTCGGCCCAACGGCGAAAGGGAACAGTAAGCCTGACGATTCTTTTTTCCACCAAACGGGCGGTCTCTTCAAGAACGAGGATCGGGACGATGATCGAGTGTTGCCCTCTCTCCGCGCCTTGGAAAATCCGCCGCGCTTGTTTACCCAGCCGCCGTTTTCTGTCGGTTGCTAGAAAGATCAGAGGATGGGTGTCCGTGACGTAAATCACTTGAGGGCTAAGATAACTCTTTCAAACGACTTTTCTCTTTCTTGCTTTAACTCGTTCAACGCTTGGTCGAGATCTCCAACAAGCTTCATGCTGCCTGTCAGCTTAAGAGGGGTCTGTTTCACCGTGCGCCGATAATGCGCAAGTTCTTCTTCCACTCTACTGTGCCACTCGGCATCGACCAATACGGCCTTCACCTTGGATCGTTGCGCTATGGCGACCGGGCCTTTTCCTTTGTCAACCGCTGCCACTAAGCTGCTAAGCTTAGCTCGCGCCTCACTTAAAGAAAGTTGCTTCATTTTGTTAGCTCCGTCAAATTTGTACACTTACTTGTACAATATCGACGATATTCAGTCAATCTGGGTCTCTATGGCCGCTTAAGCTTGAAAACCCACGGGAGAAGGGGGCCGCTTTTAGCTCATAACAACCGCCTTTTCAATTCTCCGCGCGCCCTGCCAGCGTTCCTTATGCACCGCCACCTTGGCTTTCATCCTTAAACATGCCGAGGTGACCGATGAGGTTTTCTAACCCCATCACCTTTCTATCTCGCTGTGCTGACGGTCTAAAAAAAGAGTGGGGACGCTATCATTCGTTGCATAAGTATATGCACTAGACCTCAAATAAGCGCCAAGGGAACAGAGTACTCGCCGGTAGGATCCAGGCGACTCCTTGGCGGTTCGTAAGTACTCACTGGAACGTGTTTGTATTGCAAAAGGGCGGCGTTTGGGCGCGAGAGTATGATGGGCTGAGGTTGAGGGCTGATTTTGGACGCAACTCTGCCTGCGCGAAAGGCGCCGGAGATGACCTTTGACGATTTTTTCGCAGTCTCTTAAGTCTGCAGCCGAGCATGAGCGCTGAGGATGTCGGACAAAAACCGATGCGATCCCGCCAGCCGCACCACCAAACTGCGCCCCATCTTTAATACCTTGGCAGCGATGTAAACAAAGTGACGGCGAAAGCGTTTCCACTCCCAGCGCACCACCTCGCTGGGCAAGGCGATCTGGGCAATCCACTTGCCCAGATTCCAGGCCAGCCGGGCAATTTCGAGCCAAGCCGAGTTACCCAAAAACTCTGCTACCGGCATGCGCCACCCGGCGATCCCGTGACCGAACTGCTCGATGACGTTCTCCTGGTCGCAGCGCTGATAGCTCAGATCGATAATCTGTCGGGGACTGTACGAGCGTGGCAGATCGCTCAGCACCAACCGGTAGCGGAAATGCTTAAAGAGCGCCCCCTGGCCATCGCTCTCTTCAATCAAAATCCGCCGCACGATCAGCCGACACGGAAATGGGACCCCAAAGGGCTGATAGGCGATCTCGCTGATCCACTGCTGGACGGTGCTCAACGTGCGATACCCTCGCTGTTGGGCTTTGTTTTTGCGCCAGTTCACCGTGCGCCCGTGACGCGAAGGACCGCTTGGCTGCTGGCGATCGGCGCGCGCAACAAAAGGTTTCCAGCACTTCTCGGCGATCGCCTCGACCAGCGCCGCGCGG
>JBGPIK010000054.1:0-22707 GCA_041484845.1 Binatia bacterium
CCCCTCCGCGTTTTGGGTTGCCGGAATCGTGAAATAAAACGTGGCTCCTTGCCCGAGCTGGGATTCGAGCCAGATCTTACCGCTGTGCCGCTCGACGATTTTTTTACAGACCGCCAATCCTATGCCAGTCCCGGGGTACTGGTCTCGCGTATGCAGGCGCTGAAAAATGATAAAAATGCGTTCCGCGTAGCGTGGATCTACGCCAATCCCATTATCTTTAACCGAAAATAACCAGTTCGGCCCCTCTCGCCTGCAAGACACATAGATCCGGGGCGCTGTGCTATTACGATATTTGATGCCATTTCCAAGCAGGTTTTGAAACAACTGCCCTAGTTGGCCTTCATCACATAGGACCGTTGGCAATGGATCGTGGGTAATTGTAGCGCCGCTTTCTTCAATGGCCACCTTCAAACTGACTATCGTGTCCCCCAGAATCTTATCGCACTGCGCCCAAGCAAAGGGCTTCCCTCGGGTTCCCACTCGAGAATAGGTCAATAAATCCCTAATTAGCCCTTGCATCCGTTTGGCGCCATCCAC
This sequence comes from Binatia bacterium, assembly GCA_041484845.1. Taxonomy (GTDB): domain Bacteria; phylum Desulfobacterota; class Binatia; order UBA9968; family UBA9968; genus JBGPIK01. Next base: position 538 of record JBGPIK010000054.1, read on the forward strand.
TGCATAGCCGATAAACTCAGCGGCGGTTTCATCGAGCTTGTCATGGTACCGTTTCGCCAGAAGTTGCGTGTAGCCCGTAATCATACGCAACGGCTCCTGAAGATCATGAGATGCAACGTACGCGAACTGCTCCAGCTCCGCGTTGGATCGCTGCAATTCGGCGGTCTTTTCAGCCAATCCTTTTTCGGCTCGCTGCCGTTCGGCAACTTCCGTCTGTAAGTCACGGACGCGTTGTTCGAGTTCGCCTTGCGCGTGGATCAAAGCGCTATCGCGGGCTTCGATTTGAGTTAACATGTTGTTGAAACTGTCGACCAGCGAACCGATTTCATCCTCCGTGTCCTTGACGGCGCGCTTCGAATAGTCATGCTCTTCGGAAATACCCCGAGCGATGCGCGCTAGGTTTAAAATCGGCAATGATACGACGCGCTGAAGTATCGCGGCCACGCCCAACGCGACCAGCAAGGACAAACAAAAGACGACAAGCCCGGCCTGTCCGTAAGCCCACAGGCGCTCCTCTCGTTCTCTCAGATCCGATCTAAGCCCGATCCCGCCCACTTGTTCCGCGCCCAACGAAATCGGACGAAACACTTCCACATAGCCCGGCGCAAAATTTTCACCGAAAAAGCCTTTCGGCACCGCCAATGTCGCCGTCTGAGCGCCCTTGCGAACATAGGTTGCCAGGACGGTACCGTCCTTTCGGTAGACCTGCGCCATGACAATGTCCGGCGTGGCTTGAAGCGCCGACAATGTCTCGGCTGCCGTCTTATCGTCACTAAAGACGATCGTGGCGGCGCTGTTGTTTCCCACCACACCTGCCAGAGACGCGAGGTGCTGCGACAAGTTTTTCGGGAACGTCACCAGTTCGTAAATGAACGACGCGGCGCCCGCCAGAAGCAGCGCTGCCGTCGAAGTCACGATAACGATCCCGGTCAGCTTGCGCTTGATCGATATGTCTTTGAACCCATGCAAACTAGGATTTCCTTCTCTCGCGAACGTTTCTCGCGAGTTTCAGCAGCTTCGAGCTGATCTTCAGTCCGCCGCGCTCGGCCGCATCCAAGTTAACGTCGAATCGAACTTTGTTCTCTTCGATGAGAAGACCGATCATGCCTCCGGCAGCCGCGAAATCGTCGCCCTCACCCACCGTCAGCATCGGCGCGCTCTTGAGCACTCCGAGAACCGACTCCGTGCGCCCCCTCTCCGAAGAGCTGACAAATAAGATATGACAGCTTTCCTCCCGTTGAAGTTGCGTGAGGCGCTTCACGGCCAGCGTCCTGTCACCTGCCAGCTGGGCTCGCACGATATCGTCGAGGTCGTGGCCGAAAGGATCCTCGCCCAGCACGCAAATCGTGACCGGGCTCTGCGCGGAATGGAACGCCGTCACCGGCCACTCGACAAACTTGGCAAAATTCATCAAAAAAACTGCCTTGAGCTGATACTCCGTGGGCGCCGCCGCATTGAGGCCAGACCCTTCCTCGATCCACAACAGGGCAAGGAAAACCATCACGAGCCCGATGATCGTATCGGATGCCCACTGGCCGAGCACCGCTGCTATTTTCCTTGTAGACTTCACTTCTTGCTTCAAACCCGCTGTAATTTGTAACGCCAAAAGACACGCTTGAACTTCGCTAGAACCGATAGGTCAGCTTTAGCCCAAACCCTCTTCCGTCCTGCTGAATTTTGTCCTGGATGTGTTCGGGGCCCGCAGGGTCGCTGTATTTTTTATTGAACAAATTGTAGATGCTGGCGGACGCCTCGAGACCATTGAGAATTTTCTTGCTGAAGAGTGTCACATTGGTTATAAAATAGGGGCGAGCGGGATTTCCTAAAATCGTCTTCCTCAAGCTGGTGAACTGCTCTTCCATCCCGAGATAGAGCTTGTCGCTCCAGAGCGGCGCCACGCCGTTAAATTTGACGAGGTGAGTGGGAGAATTGAAAAAAATCTTATGGGTGTCCAGATCTTTGGTTTGCTGCAATGCGTAGCTCAACCGGCTGCGCACACCGTTTTGCCATTTTCCTTCCAACTCTAATTCCAAGCCTCTTTGATCGGCGCCTTTGATGTTCTGAAAGACCAGCAGGCCATCGGCAGGATCCGTCAATAATGCAATCAAATTCTCGATGCGGTTATAGTAAACGCGGGCGCTCCCCCACAGATTAAAACCCAGGTATTGTTGGGCGCTGAATTCTACGCTACGGATGGTTTCCGGATCGAGCTTCGTCGGCGCTTTCTGTGTTTCTCCACCGTCATTGTAATAAAGGTCGTAAACCGCTGGCGCGCGGAAAGCTTGACCGTAAAGAAGTTTAAATGTCGTTTTTTCAAACGGATGGTAGACAAGACCAACTCGAGGATTGACGGTACCACCGAAGCTACTGTACCGATCATAACGGACACCGGCGTTGACCCGGAAGTCTTTGAACAGCTCGAATTCATCCTGTACATAGATCGCCCAGTTGTGGCTCTGCGTTTTCTTGTTGAGATAAACGGCAATGTCATAGTTGCGCAGGTCTTGCTGAAAGACGTCCTTATATTCGGCGCCAAGAATGAACTTGTGGCCGCCGAACAAGGTCTTGGACAACTGCCACTCGCCGCCGACGGCCTGACTCCGAAGGTCATCAATGTTTTTGACAATAAAAGGCGGGTCGCCTGGAACGGCATAATCGGTGACGTAGTCGCCGATTTGCTTGTAGTAATCGTAGAAAAGGCGGCCCTTGAATCCGAGCTGATTGGCGAATGCGCGCTCATATGTGAACGCTAAGAATGCTCTGTTATCGGCCGTCTTCGTACTGTCGTTGTTAAACACGGTGCTGTAAGCGCCCGTTGGGATTTCTTTAACACGTTTGATAAAGCTGCCTTCCAGAGAGAAGTCTCGGAATGATAACCTCGCAAAGACGTCTCCGGCATTCTCGTCGTCGGCATTCCTGGCGATACCGAAGTTTGTCGCCGGCGAGTTATATTCTTTATAGAAAAGCCGGTCGTCGCCGTGGCTACCGTAACGGCCGCCAGAGACGAGCAGCTCCAGGCCGTTGTCAAACTTGTTGCCGTAACCGACCCGCCCTTTGTAAGTGCTGAAGTGACCGCCTTCACCGGAGACCTCAAAGCCTTTCAGACTCTCTCCGGTTTTGGTTTTTACGTTGACAATGCCCAGGAATGCGCTGGTGCCGTAAAGGGACGAGCTCGCGCCGCGAATAACTTCTACCCGATCAATCAAATCCACGTCGATGTTAAATTCATTACCGATAAGAGCCTGACCGAAGATATCGTCGTTCATCCGGTGACCGTCAACCAGAAGCAGGAAGCGAGTATTGTAGTCGCCCAGCCGGCCGAGTCCTCGAAAGCCCAGATAAGAATAATTTCGATCATATCGGACATACAATCCCCCAACGCTGCGCAAAATATCGGCGAGGGTGCGGTATCCGAACTTCTTGATGTCGTCGCTCGTCACGATCGTCACCGACGCCGGCGCTTCGGAAAGCTTTTGCTCAAACTTCGACACACTCTCGATGGTGACATTCATTAACTCCTCAATCGAAAGCTTCGTCAGATCCACGGGCGCCGTTTGAGCGCCGACGCTCCTCGCTAATGAGCAGGCAAGGAAAAGCAAGCTCAGCATGCCTAGGACGTGACGGCCCGCTGGCCCTTGGCTTATTATAGGTACAATTCGCTGCATCATCGTCGACTCTCTCTAGGTACGATCGGAATAAGACTCCAGATCACAGTTCGCGAGTTTGGGAAATCGATCGAGACTCCCTTCCATCACAAGGTAATTTGACGGTAAAGGTAGAGCCCTTGCCGACATGGCTCCTGACCTCCACCTGCCCCCCGAGCATGGTCACGAACTCCTTGACGATATAGAGCCCGATCCCCATCCCCTCGTGGGCGCGCGTGTTCGAGCTATCAGCCTGGCGGAATTTTTCAAAGATGACGGGAAGAAACTCTGGTTCGATTCCTACACCCGTATCTTCAATATTAAATTCGACGCCCTGTTCTTCCTGGAGATAACGCGCCGCGACCGTCACCGATCCTTTTTCAGTAAACTTGATGGCGTTGTCGATGAGGTTTCGAAAGACCTGTTGCAATTTTCCCCTATCGCTTTTCATGTACGGCAGAGTAGCTGGATAGTTCCACACGAGAGCCGGTTCTTTGCCGGTGCGGTTTTCATAAACGGCCTTGAGTTCATCGAGGATTTGGGCAGGATTAATTTCATCTCGTGTAAACCCCACCCGTTCCGCATCGATTCGCGCCGCCTCAAGAACGTTGGTTAACATGCCCAAGAGATGATCTGACTGCGCAACGATCCGCTGATTGGCCTGGGCTTGCTCGGCATTGATCTCTCCAAAGATTCCCTGCTTAACCATTTCCGCGTAACCGCGAATCACGTTGACTGGGGTGCGCAGCTCATGTGACACGACGCTGAGAAATTCATCTTTGACCTTGTTCGATCGCGTTAGATCTTCCGCCAGTTTGGCCGTCTCCTCATAGACCTGGGAATTATTGATGGCGATGGCCGCTTGACCCGCGACCGTGGCCAGAAAATCGATCTCCTCTCGGCTGAACTCGTGTTTATCCCTGGAGTAGAACAGGACAACTCCCAATGCTGCGCCCTTGATCAGCAGTGGAATCCCAAGACACGACACCAGCCCATTTCTCCGAACAAAGCCGGCATCCCTCAGATGGGGGCTAGCCAGTATATCTGCGATCACCACCGGGCCATCGGCCTGCAACACGTGATGGGCAATGCCTTGTCCCGTGCCTTGTGGTTCTCCTGTGAGCACCGCCTCTTCGAGCTTCCTGAAAACCACGCTTTCAAGACGGCGATTTTTACCGTTCAACAACTGTACCGACACAGCGAGATCAGGGAACAGGAGCGCGATGTTTTCAACCAGCACATTCAAGACGTTCGTCAGATCCAGTGATGATCCCAGGGCGCCGCCAATTTCACGCAGAGCGCTGACTCTTTGAAGTTGGCGATGGACCTTGTCTTCTCCTCGTTTACGCTCGATGGCGTATCTCATGGCGCGAACGAGAAGATCCGTATCGACTTGCCCTTTGACCAGGTAATCCTGCGCACCCGCCCGTAAGGACTGGATGCCCATCTCCGAGTCGTTGAGACCCGTCAACACGACGATGGCCGGTCCGGGGGCGCGCTCATGCACGCGGGAAACAGTGTCGAGACCCTGCGCATCGGGCAGAGATAGATCAAGCAAAATGATATCGAAGCAAAGTTCGGCGAGCTGGTTCAGCGCGTCACCGAGCTTTACGCAGTGCATCATTTCAAAATCGAAGCCCGGCGCATCCGCCAAGAACTCCCGCAACAACCGGGCATCCCCAGGATTGTCCTCGACCATCAATATTGTGATCGGCTTGGTGCTCATATCAATTCTCTATCCCGAGGGGGTTGCCCCCTGACGCCCAAGCCAACCCTTGTATTAAGATATTGCGGGACACTACTGGACTACCCCCTGAGGCTCATTCGGCATCGTGAAGTAAAACGTCGCGCCCTTGCCCAGCTCCGACTCCACCCAGATTCTTCCGCCATGCCGGTCGACGATTTTTTTGCAAACGGCCAAACCGATCCCTGTGCCCGGATACTCCTGCTTGGTGTGCAAACGCTGGAAGATCACAAAAATCTTATCCGCATATTTGGGGTCGATGCCGATCCCATTGTCTTTAACCGAGAATTTCCATCGCGTCCCGTCTCGCGCGCAGCCGATATGAATCTGCGGGGCTTTGCCGTCACGATACTTGAGCGCGTTGGCGACGAGGTTTTGCAGCAGTTGGCTGATCTGCGATTCGTCGCCCATGATCGTCGGTAGCGGATCATGGGTCAGTTTGGCGCCGCTCTCCTGGATCGCCACCTGCAAGCCGACCAAAACCCTGTCTAGTGCTACCTCACAATTCGTCGGCGCGAAGACTTTTTCCCGGGTCCCGACTCGTGAATAGCTAAGCAAATCGTTAATCAGGACATGCATTCGTTTGGCGCCATCCACCGCGAATGCGATAAACTCATGGGCGTCTTGACCCAGCTTGTCTTGGTAACGTTTGGCCAAGAGGTTGGTGTAGCCGGTGATCATGCGTAAAGGCTCCTGGAGATCATGCGAAGCTACGTAAGCGAACTGTTCCAACTCTTGGTTGGAACGCTTGAGTTCTTCCGACCGCCGCTGCAGCTCTTCGACGAGCCTGGCGTTTTCAGCAATTGCGCGGCTCAGTGCTCGTCGCGGTAGGACGCGCAGCGCATAAAAAACAATCATCCCGAGCAACGTTCCAAGCGACATGACAGCAAAGGTCTGAACCAACAAGGGCTGCAGCGAGCGGGCAATGTCGATCCGAGCCACTTTAACCCCGGCGTCCAAAAGATCAGCGGACCGAATGATGATCGGACGGGATAAGGTCTCAGAACTCTCGGCAATGATTTTTCCATCGTTGTCGACGACGCGCCGCACCTCGGCGTGTCCTCGCCGCGAACGACGCTTGAGAAACTCCTCTAGCTTGGGCGTCTGAAATCGCCACAGGGTGGGATTGGCGTTGATGACCTCGGAGGCGATGCGGCCATTGATCTCCGCCTCCGCATCTAAGACTCCTTCGAAGGAAACATATGAGGCATAGAAATAGACCAGCGGCGAGGAGACGGCGATGACAATGGCGATCGCCGCGGCGAACCAGTTAATAATCCGGATAACTCTGGTATCGAGGTTCTGCACGTTTATTGCCCCAGTCGAACTTCGGGCGCCGAGTGACCCAATTTCAACAACAGCGCGCATCCCCGCGGCGACAAGACGAAGTCGATGAGCTGCCGCGCTGGCCCCGTCGGCTCACCTTTGGTGATTAGGTAAAAGCTCTTGAACCAGGGATAAGTTCCGTCACCAATCGTTTTCGGACTGGGAATCACACCGTTGATGGCCAGGACCTTCATCGAACGCTTCTCGGAAAGGATCAACGGTAGGATGCTGGTGCCAAAACCGCCGGGCGTCGATTCGATCGCATCAGCGCTGTCCTCATCGGTCACGGCGATATTCATGCCCGCGCGCACCAACGCGCTCTTGACGGCCTCCGCCATGGCCGGAGAGATGCTTTTCAAGAGCTCGGTATCGGAATCCGTTTCAGGCCTCAATATTAAGCGCAGCCGCTCGCCATCAGGCCAAGAAATCTTCTTGCCGTTGTATATATCAATGAGGTCTCGGGTCTTCAGATCGGAAGCCCGAACTTTTTTGGACGCGGCGAAAACGAATGGCGCCCGTCCATAGAGGTAAACAACCGCGCCGTCCAGCTTTTCCAGCTCTTGACCCGGCCTGCTCGTCACCGCGATATCCAGTGCTCCGCCCATCAAGGCCTTTTTCCCGCCACCGCTACCCAACCCCGGCACGATCGCTACTTCCGCTGCCTTGGGATTTTCCTTCTTAAAATCATGACCGAACACTTGCATGACCCCCAACGCACCGCCGGTGCCACCGATCTTGAGAGACTCAGCGAACAGCGGACGCGACGAGTAAAGACCAACGACGAGCGCAACGAGTACGCCAAGGTGAAAATTTGTTCTTGTTACTTGCATCAGTACCTCTTCAAAATACTCTTCGGCGCTAACCCATCGCCACGAAGGTCATAATCAACACCAGCAGCCGTATACGCAGTTTAACCTGGCCGCTCATCACACCCTCCTCCGACCCCGCACGTCAGGCGGCGTTGCTGGCCGAGGGCAATTTAACAATGGTGAACCAGAATTCCTCGAGCAGCTTTACGATCTTGATGAACTGGTCCATATCCACCGGCTTAGTGATGTAACAATTGGCATGGAGGCCGTAGGTGGCGATGATATCCGCGTCGGCCTCCGAGGTCGTGAGAATCACCACGGGGATGCGCATCAAATCGGCGTCGGCCTTGACCTCTTTGAGAACCTCGCGGCCATCTTTTTTCGGCAGGTTAAGATCGAGCAGAATCAAATCCGGGGTGGGCGCCTGCAAGTATGGACCCTCCCGGCGCAGAAATGCCATAGCCTCTTCGCCATCGTTCACGACGCTTAAATGAATCAGAAGATTACCCTCTTTGAGAGCCTCCTTCGTCAAACGAACGTCGCCAGGGTTGTCTTCCACCAGTACAACTTCGATTGGCTTCATATTCAGGTTTTTTCCCCTCTGGAATTACTCCAAACTAACCCGTGATCAGCGAAAGTTATGCCGTCATAATAACGCCGGTAACTGAAAACTGCCTCGCATGAATAAATCGGCAAATAATGTTAATCTTTTGCTAATTAAGGACATCCTTTGCATTTATGTTGGTCGACGCCTCGCGTCCAATGTTGAAGAATTTTGAAGTTTCTTATAGGAGTGGAGTACGCGTCTGTTCACTTTCAAGACAGTTTTGTAGGATTCAGAATGAAAATTGTCCAAATTCCGCTGCTTCGCGACAACTACGGCTATTTGATCGTCTGCCAAAGAACCCACACGGCGGCCATAATCGATCCGTCAGAGGCTGAGCCAGTTTTACGGCGGATTGAGCAGGATAAAGTTGCCTTGAAGGCTATACTCAATACGCATCATCATCGCGATCATACCGGAGGCAACGAGGGACTTCTGGCGAGTGGCAAGCTCGAGGTTTATGGCCACAAGAGCGACGCGGGGCGAATCCCGGGCTTGACTCGCGCTGTCGATGAGGGCGACATTATCGAGATCGGTGATTTACGCGGCGTGGTTTTATTTATTCCCGGCCACACGACCGGACACGTTGGCTATCTTTTTGACGGCAACCTGTTTTGTGGCGATACCCTCTTCACCGCAGGCTGCGGACGCCTTTTTGAGGGGACGCCGGAGCAGATGCGCGCATCGCTCGAAAAACTCATGGAGCTACCCGATCAGACGAAAGTTTACTGCGGCCATGAATATACGGAGAGCAATCTCCGGTTCGCAATTACGCTCGAGCCTAAAAATCGCAAACTCATGTCCAGATTCGAGAAAGTGCAGGGACTGAGGGCGCGCGGTGTTTCAACCGTACCGTCGACATTGGAGGAGGAAAAGCAGACCAACCCGTTTTTGCGCTGGGATAGCAAAGAAATCCAGGCTAATTTGAAAGCCCATTCCGCGAATCTCCGCTTGGATCCGGTGTCCGTGTTTGCCAAGGTGCGTCAGCTCAAGGACTCCTTTTGATCATCAGCCGAACACCCACTAATTTGCGCCGCACTCTACGTGGCGGGCATGAACGATAACCACTTTACTTAACGGAGCAAGATGAATTTCAAGGAAAGAGCTTACCTCGGGCACGGGATGGTACGGGGCGGCGCTATAGCGGCACCGCAACAATTCTTTACCGTCTCTTTAATCATCTTTCTACTCTCGAACGCCGGCCGCGCTTTAGGGCTGGACGGAATAATCTTCGCGAAGCGGTAAAGATGAAACAAACCGGATTCGCGACTGCAGAAGCAACCGCGCGCTACCGTAGGCGGTTTGAAAAACGGGTTTCACCGACGCATTTCCACGAATTCCAGGCTCTGTGGATGTCATCGATCGGTATTGGCACGTATCTTGGCAATTACGATGAGGAGACGGACCGGCTTTATCACAACGCAATGGTTCATGCCGTCGAGTACGGTTGCAATGTCATCGACAGCGCCATCAATTATCGCTGCCAACGCAGCGAGCGTTCCATCGGCACGGCCATGACCGAATTGGCCAACCATGGATTCGGCCGGGAGGAGATCATTGTTGCTACCAAAGGCGGCTTCATCCCCTACGACACCCTTCCGCCTAAGGATGTCAGAGCCTATTTCGAAACAAATTTTGTCAAACCGGAAATCGCAAACTTTTCGGATATCGTCGCCGGCTGCCACTGCATGACACCAAGATATCTCCTCAACCAACTCGACTGCAGTCTCGACAACCTCAATCTTAAATGCGTCGACATTTATTACATCCATAACCCGGAGACCCAACTCGGCAAGCTTTCGCGCGAGGAGTTCAACCAACGTTTGCTGCAGGCATTCGAAGCTCTCGAAGGCGCTGTCGCGGCGGGTAAAATCCGCATGTACGGAGCGGCGACATGGAATGGCTTTCGCAATGAACCGAGCGCCAAGGATTACTTGTCCCTCGCGAAGATTGTCGACTTAGCCGCGAGCGCCGGCGGCAAAGACCATCACTTTAAGGCTGTTCAACTACCTCTGAATCTGGGCATGACCGAGGCGCTGTCGCTGACCAATCAGGAGGTCGGCGGAAAACAGCTGACGCTGTTGCAGGCCGCCCAAGTTCTCGGCATCGCGGTGATGTGCAGCGCATCCGTTCTGCAAGGTCAATTGACGTGCAACCTTCCACCGATCATTAGCGATACCTTCCCCGGATTGGAGACCGACGCTCAGCGCGCGCTGCAATTTGTCCGTTCCACTCCCGGCGTAATTACCGCGCTGGTCGGCATGAAGCAGATCGCGCATGTTGAGGAAGACCTTGACGTGGCTCGCATCGCGCCCGCATCCTGGGAACAATACTCGAAGCTGTTCGAGACCTCCGCATCGAGCTAGTCCGCATTATTCACCGTCAGAGGCAAAACTAGGAAATTGTGCCGATCGAGAGGTGAGACTGGAGGAGCGAAGACACAGAGTCGAGCAGTTTCAATGCCTTCGCTGATGCTTGCTCGACGCTCGCATTTTTCCCAGGCGTTCGCTCCAGAAACTCAGTTTGCAGGCCTGTCCTGAGCGCAGCCGAAGGGCCGCTCAAAGGCACAGGCCCATTGTCTTCGCTCCGGAGGGCTCGCCCCTCGATGGCTCTCACACGTGAATAATTCGGGCTCGCTGGAATCCGCGCGGCCGGCATCGCATGCCAGAGCCGGTCAAGCGCCGCATCAGTTCCCGGTAAGGTAATCGATGTCACCGAAGATTTCTTCGAGCTTCTGGAGAACCGCTTTAGGCAGGGCTGGCTTCAGAATGGAATCGATATTCGACTTCAAATGCGCCGGATTTCCTGTCCCGGTCAACACGACATCCACGCCCGCTTCATGACGGCAAAATCGATAAGCTGCTTCCGGTAACGTTGCCGCGCCTCCGTCACTTAACACGAAGCCGAGGGGATCGTCTGGGTTTACGGCGTCACGGGGGACGACACGCTTCTCAAGTAAATCAGAAACGATTCCTTTCAGCCGCTCCGGCTGGCTTAACGCCCTGCGTACCGCAAACATGTCGAGCACTCCCACGCCGTTTTCGGCCGTCAATGGGAAGACGGTTTTTCGCGCCGACGGATTGAGCAAACTAAATCCAACCATCACCACATCCCACACGTTATCTTTAAGACTCTGCTGCAACATCTGGTGTGATGGATCCGGCACGAACCCCTCGGTAACTCCGATGAAGCGGATTTTCCCCTGCTCGCGCAATTGCAACATAGCCGGCATAAGCCGGTTTTTTGCAAAACCGTAATCCTTGGGCTCGACACCGTGCAAGTGGTAAACATCGACATAATCCGTGCCGATGAGATTGAGACTCTGTTCCAAGCCTTTTATTACTTCTCCTGCAGGGTCCGCATGATCCCGTGCGGGTAACGTTTTCTTTGTCGATAGGACCAGCCGATCGCGCGGGATGCCTTTGATCGCCTTGCCCACCACCGTCTCTGTTCCGTACGCCTGGGCGGTATCGATAAAGTTGATGCCGAGATCGATCGCTTGCTTGACCAGGGCGATAGCGTTGTTTTCCGATTCGGAATCGTTGCGCAAACCGAGCCGGCTCGGCCCGCCGCAGCCGAGCCCGGCGACGCTCACTTTCAACCCTGTTCGTCCAAGAGTGGTGTATTGCACTTGCGTCCTCTTAGCGATGCGGGGAACAGTTGGAGTACTGGAGTGGCGGAGTAATGGTCAACCCCTAACACCCTAATACTCCATTACTCCCGGCCTCGCTCCACTCGAATTCCCAACACTTCGCCGGTCGCGCAGATCTCGCCGCCCGCGCTCAAAGTGCAACGCACCCATACTTTGCGGCCATCAACTTTCATGATGCGCGCGCGAAGATGCAGCGGCTCAGTCATCGGTGTCGGTTTCAGATAGGAGACATTCAAATTCCCGGTCACATAGCCGATGCGGGGGGCGCTCCCGATGGGTCGCTGCTCGCAGCGATAAGCGTGTGCGATGGCAAGGTTTAAGCTGTGGCAATCGATGAGCGTGGCAATGATGCCCCCGTTGACAAAGTCCCTGCGGCCGCCGCAATGGTGTGGCTGCGCTTGCCATGTGGCGATGGCTTCATCGCCATCCCAGTAGCTCTTGATGTGTAAACCCTTTTCATTATTCGCGCCGCAGCCGTGGCAGTGATCGACGGAGCCTTGGTCCTGAAATGCCTGCTCGCTCATAGCGCCCGGGGGCCTTATTTGTTCTTATCGAACTTGAGTGAAGCGGAATTGATGCAATAGCGAAGGTGCGTTGGCGCCGGTCCATCTTCGAAAAGATGACCCAGATGGGCATCGCATTGGCCGCATAGGACTTCCGTTCGACGCATTAGAAAACTGTTATCCTCGTCGGTCTCGACCTTTTCATCACCCAACGGCGCCCAGAAGCTCGGCCAGCCCGTCCCCGAATCAAACTTGTTATCGGAGCTAAAAAGCTCGTTGCCACAACAGGCGCAGCGATACACGCCTCTGTCGTGACAATCCCAATATTGTCCGGTAAACGCAGTCTCAGTGCCCTTTTCCCGGCAAACGTGATACTGCTCCGGCGTCAGTTCTTTTTTCCATTCCTCATCGGTTTTCTTGATCTTCTCATTCATTGTTTTCCCTCCGCCAGCGTCCATTAAAGTACAGCGCGGCTCACCCCGAGGACCGGCCTAGCGTTGCATGTTGACGAACTGGAGCGGGATCGGCAAGCTGGCGCCGCGCAGCATTTGAATCACCTCTTGCAGGTCATCGATCTTCTTGGCCGTCACGCGCACTTGGCTTTCCTGGATTGCCGCTTGCACTTTGAGTTTTTTAACTTTAATCATTTTAACAATGTTTCGGGCCGTGTCGGAATCCACGCCATCTTTGATCGCGATCTCGCGCTGGATCATCCCTTGAGCCGCCATCTGACTCGCCTTAGCGTCCAAACATTTCGTGTCCACTTTTCGTTTCACCAGATTCTCGATGAGCGTATCCTGAACGGCTCGCAGTTTCATGTCGTCTTCCGTGGTCACGCGAATCTTTTTGTCCTTTTTATCAAGCGCGATCTCGGTCTTTGAGTCGCGAAAATCGTAACGCGACAAAATCGCCTTTTTCGTAATGTTGACCGCGTTATCGACCTCTTGCAGATCTATGCGACTTACGATGTCAAAGGATGGCATGATGGCGAATCTCCAGCTGTTAGATGACCTTCGCTAGCCTTTTGTTGCTCCCTGTCGGCGCAACTTCCGCACATTGTTTTTTTTCAGGATTTTCAAGCTTGCGGCCCGCCTGCGCGGTGCGGCCACCACCTTGATGTTTGCTTCGCTGAGAACAAAAGCCAAAACATCGCTGCGGGTAATGATTCCCACGAGTTTCTGCTTCTTCACCACCGGCAATGAGCCGATCCGCTGCTTTTTGAGCAAGGCCACGGCGGCAATGAGAGAAGTTTCAGGGTGAACGGTGAACACGTTATGGGTCATGACTTCTTCCACTGTAATCGTATCGGCGAAATGATCGATCGCCTCGCCGCGGTTGATCATCATACTCGTCGGATAGGCATCGCGAACATCTCTATCGGTGACAATACCCACGACGTTCTCGCCCTCGACGACCGGTAGTTGATTGATGCGGTGTTTAGCCATCAATTGCCGCGCGATGTTAATGCTGTCAAAACTCTCAACGGCAAGCACGCCTTCACTCATCCAATCCGCGACAACAACCGTTTTTCTCCTGGGCGTATACTTCTCCATCATAACTGCTCCGTGGTATAACCTCGCCGCTTCAATAATTCGATGACCCCATTTTTACCCACCAGGTGAGCCGCTCCCACCACCACGAGGGCTTTCTCCCCTTGCTCAAGCATTTTGACCAAATCCGGCAGCCAGCGGCGGTTTCGGTCGACGACGATTTTCTCATAAATTTGCGGATACTCTTTCATGCCTGCCAACACTAGCTGTTCCAATGCACGGGCATCTCCCAAACTCCAAGATTGTACGACCTGATCTAGGCTTTTGTCGAGCAGATCCAGCTCGCTAAGAGTCTGGCGCAGCATCGAATCTTGCTCGGGCGGTGAAAACTGGTCCAGGAGTCCGATTTGAAACTCCAGAGTTTCCAATCCGCGGATCGCCTTGCCGCCACTCTTGGCTTGATCTGCTAAGACTCGATCGAGGCCGAAATTCGGATCAAAGCCCATTTTTTGTAGCTTTACCGATGTAAGCGAAAACGCTACAAACCACGGCTTCAACCGGCTCATCTGAAGAAGATCGATGCCTAGTTCCCGGGCCCGCTGCTCCGCCAATTGATAGGTTTCCGGTGAGATGTTTTGTTGCAAACTTGTGCCGTCCCGATAAAGCGCTTTTTCCAGCATCGCCTGTTGCGCCCGCTCCAAAGTACCGCGCTGCGGATCGATTTCCAGCACGAGCGTCCGGGAATTTTCGAACGCCTCTTGGATCGATTTCTTGAGCGGATAGTTCTGCGGCCTCAAATAGTGAATGGATCCCAGAATATAAATCGCCCCTTTATCTGATTTAACCTTCCACAGGAAACTTTTTTCTTGGGCATTCAGATGGGAAGCCAGCGCCACGAAAGCTAATAGGACTAAGCCGACCGTCCATCGACTGTTCGTGGCTTGCCGGTTTATGGTTAGGGCAGTTGAGGTATTTTTTTTCATTTGCGCTTTTCGCAGTGTCACTTTGCAATCCATGCCGTTGCAGTCAAAACGATGGCCGAGACGGGGGCTTGCGCATGGATTCGTTACAGGCAAGCAGTAGCTACGGGAACCGGAAATATCAGGTTCGGGCAGCCACTGTGAAAAGCTTTTAAAAGTGAACACACCCGGCTAAGCAAGGTTACCATTCGAGGCGAATGCAAATCTCCTCGTCCCGTTGTTCCGCCGGCAGTACCGCCAAGGGCGGTCCGCCCTTGGGCAAGACACACTCGCCGGTGCGCAAGTCGAAGCAATAGTTGTGATTCGTGCAGCGAACTTTCGTGCCTTCGAGCGCGCCCGTCTTGAGGTCCGCCTCTTCGTGTGGGCACTGCCGCGAAAAGGCGAAGTACTGGCCTTCAATGTTCGCGAGCAACACTTGGCGCCCACCGAGATCGATCTCCTTCATGGCTCCCGCCGCCACCTCCCCCATCCGTGCAACCGGAATATAACTTACCCCCATAAAATTACGCCGCCGCCTTTTGCCGGCGATAAAGCGGACCGCGCAATACGTGCCCCGGGAGTTCGCCGCTCGTACGCCCGTTTTCGAGAATGACCTTGCCGTTGACGATGGTATAGCGAATCCCTTCCGAGCGTTGGATCAGCCGCTTGCTGCCGGCGGGATAATCGTTGGCCCATTCGGGCTCATACGAATTGACTGTCTTGGGGTCGAAGATGGTCAGATCCGCGGCATAACCGGGACGCAGGAGTCCGCGGTCTTGCAGCCCGAATATCGACGCTACGTGGAAGGTCAATTTATAAATCGCTTGCTCCAAAGTCATCACCCGTCGTTCACGCACCCACATCCCGAGCAGAACCGTGCAGTAACCGAAATCCGCGCCGAACTGAACGTGCGCGCCGGCGTCGGAAGTTCCGATCAACACATAAGGGCTGCGCAAGATTTCACCCATCGCTTGCACGTCGCCGCCGTTATTCGAATTCCAAAATACCGTCGCGAGGTCCTCATCGAGCGCAAGATCAAGGAAGGCATCGAGCGGATCTTGGTTGCGCATCGCCGCCATCTCGGCGATGGTTTTGCCGACATATGGCCGATTCTCGGGCTTGACGACTTTTTCCACCCGAACAATGTCCCAGCGTCGATGAAAATTCGTCGGTCGCGGGTCGGCCAGGTCGTTTCTCATCTTTTGCCGCGTTTGCGGATCGGCTAAGGCCTGTTTGCGCACCATTTCAGGCAGAAAGAATAAATTCTTCCAGGTCGGAAACTCGTCAAACACCTGGCAGTTCTTGAGGTCGAAATGTCTAACTAGCGGCACCGTGTGAGACAAACCATAGGTTTGGTACCCGTCGCGGAAAATCGCCTCAACGGCATCGAGCTGTTCGCGCCATAGGTTGGGCTCGGCCCATCGATGTTGCAGGCTTTGCCATAGGATCGGCCGCTGGGTGCGTTGCGCCAGAGCGCGATAAAATTCGAAGTGCTCGATCTTATTGCGTCCCAGAATCGTCTCGATGACTCCGGCGTTGCGGTCCGCCAATACATCACAAAGAGCGAATAGTTCTTCGTCGTCGGCCAAGCGGCTGGAGACGGGCTTGCCGTCTTCGCGCATGTGCCGTTCATTGCGATTGGTCGACATTCCTAAGGCTCCGCCTTCCATGGCATCCAAGACGAGGCCGCGCATCTGTTGGACCTCTTTGGCCGTGGCCTTTCGCTCCACCGCCTCTTCACCCATGGCATTGTGTCGCACGGCAATGTGCCCCACCAGTCCGCCGACGTTGATGCCCAGCTTGCCTTCGAAATTGTCGAGGTATTCACCATAGCTGTGCCACGCCCATTTTACCCCTTGCTCCAATGCGAAGCGGGGAATCGCTTCAACACGCACGAAACTTTTCACCAGCGAGTCTTCATCGCCAGTTTTCACCGGCGCGAGCGTCAGACCGCAATTGCCCATGATAACGGTGGTTACGCCATGCTGCGGCTCGCACGTACCATAAGGGTCCCAAAGCATTTGGGCGTCGAGATGCGTATGATGGTCGATGAAACCCGGCGAAACCGCCAGACCTTCAGCATCAATAGTTCTGCCTGCACTCCCTTTGAGCCTGCCGATCTCAACGATTTTACCGTTTTTCACTCCGACATCAGCCACAAACGAAGGCAGACCGGAACCATCGACGACACGACCACGACGCACTAACAGGTCATAATCCATGTTTGCCCCTCCTCGATTGCAAGTTTTCGATGCTACTTAAGTGTCTGGACGACGTTGCGGTTTGTTATTTCCAAACATACGAATAAGAAGAAGCGGTGTCAAACTAAAATTTTATCCAGGCCCCCTATGGATCCGATCTCTTGGAGGCGTGCGACACGCCTGTGCCCAGCGCTGTCGAGCTTGAGGCGCTGCGCTAGTTTTTCTTACTTGGATGAGTGTTGTTCCCCATCCCAAGGTTAACCCTAATCCGACAAAACTCGCGGACCAAGAGCAGCGAGCGACGGCGGTGAGACCGGAAGCCGCGGGCACCTGAGCGTACAGGTTGATCGCAGGCCCCGACCGCACGGAACATCACCCTGAGGGGATTGCGGGGTGGCCCTCGAGGCAGTGTCCTATTGCCCACGGCTGTAGGGCTCACCGCCTTCGCGGGTTCAAGATAATGTCGGATTAGGGTTAACAATCATAGGTCAGCGATTGACCCGCAGCGGCCGATGGCACGTGACTTATCTCCCTCCCACCCAACCGACCCTGGATATATCGATCACCTGTTGGTCTGGACCGATACACTTGATCTCATAATAGGACTGAGGTTCTCACACCGCGAGGCGGCGCGCGCGCAATTGACGAGCGATGAAAGCTTTGACCGTCTCAATGGCACGGTCGGTTTGCGGCCCTGGGTTCTTAACCCACATGTGTTCACATCCCGGAAAAATCTCCAGTTCACACTCGCCGCCAGCTGCGCGAAAAGCACCCGCGAAGCGCTGCTGAATCGCCGGCAGCACATTGTCATCCAACTCGCCTTGCATAATCAGCAGCGGCGGCAATGAAACCGCTTCGCCGCGTTCAAGGATTTGTTGTGGATTACCGTCGAAAATCGTTTCCCATGGAGTGAAGTATATCCTGGTGTTTTGAATCATTTCCGCGCGCTGCATTTTCTCTGCCTGCTGGAACCGGGCCAAAGGATCGCTGACCGGAGAGCGCGTTGCGACGTAGGTCAATGTCGCGTCGATATCGGGCGCTTGCGCTAACGGGTGCGCGTTATAACGCGCGTCATGAGGGCGCAGGGCGCACAATTCAATGACATGGCCGCCGCTGGAACTCCCCAGCGCACCAACGGTCGCGGGGTCGCCGTTCCATTCGCGCGCTTTCGCCTTGAGCCACCGAATACCGTAATTGGCATCCACAACCGAAGCCGGATACGGCGCCTCCGGCGCAAGCCGCAAGTCGATGGCTACGACCAAAATGCCACTGGCGGCCAGTCGTTTGTCCATCGGCGCATTGGCCGTGCGATCCTGGTTATTCCAGGCGCCGCCGTGCAAGTCTAATAAGGCAGGAAAGGGACCTTCGCCTTGAGGCTGATAAATGCGTGCCATCAGCGTGCGCGCCGGATCACGGCGAAGCTCAACATCCCAGATTTTGATTTCGTGACGTTTCGAAGGATCGTAGACCACTGTCATATCCGTTCCTCCTATCGATCGAGTTCAGTCGATTTCGCGACGGCCACGCAAATTTCTGCCCGCACAACGCGATCGCAATATGCCAGACGAATGACGCACGGCAGCTTCGAAGCGCCGTGTTTTCCACATCAGTCTTACTTAAGCCGTTTCGCGGTTTAGCCTCAGCATGGCCGCTTTAAGACTCGAGCGCATGCGTTCCAGAGAACGGGCTAGATCTCCGATTTCGTCGCTCAAACCGACACACTTTGCGCTGACTGACAATTCAAGATCGCCACGGGTAACCTTGTCCGCAACTTGGGTTAAATCGACGATCGGACGAACGAACCAATGGGCCACCAAAAAAGAGAGCAAAGCGCCCGTTACCGGCAGCATGGAAAATATGACAACGAGGCGAAGAAGTGCGCTTTGCACTTCGTTTTCCACCGCGTCTTCCCAGAAACCCACATGCACCCTTCCCACCTGTCCGTCGAGAATCGGGAAGCCAGTTTCATAAACCATTTTTCCCCGCAGCGATAATGTCCGCCGGTAAGCTTGGCGCTGCCCACCCAGGGGCTGCGCTTCCCGCAGTTCTTCAGGAAACACGCTCAAGCTGTGCCCAACGACTTCTCCTTTATTGTCTTCAATAAACACGTAGGCCACGCCCTCGAGAAACGCGTACTTGCTTGCCAGAGCGCCAAGCGCCAAGACATTTCTTCCGACGATATGCCCTGCGGCGGCATCGCTCAAATTGTTCGCTATCGCTAAGCCGCGCTTAGCGACCTGGTCTCGCAATATGCCCTGGGTCACCTTGTACGTCGCGCCAATCACAATCACGCTGAGGATGAGCATCACAGCCGTGTACGTTCCCCCGATCTTCCATTTAAGGCTCACGCGTCGCCGTTCTACATCCATATTGATCTCCTCGTTAAATAGCTCAGCTGATTTTATCTGCCGATTGGGCAGGGTCTGAAAGGAACTACAGGTCGGACAGACCCGTTATGAGCGTCGGCGCGCGCAACACCGGAGAGCAAAGATCTGATGGTCGGTCTCTTACGCGGCCGGTTCCCCTGACCTCCGCACATAATAAGCTGACCGGCCGCCGTACTACAACACGACCGAGAATGTGCTTGCGACACCTCTGTTAATTGAAGCATCGCAAGCGGTCCACCGTCAACCAAGCAAATGAATTCCCAAAACCAGCTATGCCGATTGCGCTTCCATTTGCTTGGAGTATTTTCCGCTGCGGGCAGCGCTGTTGCACTTAGCCCGGTGATAAAAGATCTTCTGCGCCACGGCGACGTTTCCAGGCTCGCCTTTCCAGGCTTTCAATGCCGGATCCTGCAGCGCGCGGGCATAAGAAAAACTCACCTCCCACGGATGAGGACCCATGGCGTTCATGGCATTGAGATGCTCGGTGGCCCGCTCCGCGCTCTGACCGCCCGACAGGAAAGCAATTCCAGGCACGGCGGCTGGCACTGTCCGTTTCAAACAGCGAATTGTCCGTTCCGCCACTTCTTGAACGCCGGCTTGTTGCGGACAATCCTTTCCCGAAACGACCATGCTGGGCTTGAGAATCATTCCTTCGAGATAGACGCGCTGTAAGAAAAGCGCCGTAAACGTCACCTTCAACGCCTGTTCGATCACCTCCTGGCAACGTTCCACCGTATGTGAGCCATCAAGCAATACTTCCGGCTCGACGATAGGGACCAATCCGCCTTCCTGACAGAGCACGGCATATCGGGCCAAAGCGTGTGCATTGGCTTCGAGGCAGGTATAGGTCGGAATACCGTTACCTATGGTAATTACCGCCCGCCACTTGGCAAATTTCGCGCCGAGGTCTTTATACTCTTTCACTCGGCCGCGCAGCCCGTCGAGGCCTTCGGTGACGACCTCACCGGAAAATTCTGGAAGATCCACAGGTCCTTTATCCACCTTAATGCCTGGCATGATACCTTTCTTGGAAAGAACCTGTGAAAACGGCGTGCCGTCGCTTGCCGCCGTGCGCAGCGTTTCATCGAACAAAATCACCCCGCTGATCGCCTCCTCGACGCCTTTCGTCGTGAAGAGCAATTCACGATAGGCCCGCCGGTTACTTTCACTGGATTCAATCTTGATGCCATCAAACCGTCTCTTGATGGTTCCCATACTTTCATCGGCGGCGAGTATTCCCTTTCCCTTTGCCACCATCGCCTGCGCAACGCTCTCAAGTTCTTGTCTGGACATTGCTACTGCCCCTCCTTATTCGTTTTCAGCTATCTCATTTTACATTCTACTCGCCCCGTAGCAAGCACCGACGGCAATTGAGTGATCGTGCTTTCCTTTGCCGAGAATTTCAATTAGGATCGATGTATGGCAAGCCTTCTCCTCCACTGGCTAATAAGCGCCGCCAGTCTCATTATTGTGGCTTACCTTATCCCCGGTATCGAGATCCGCGGCTTGGGAACCGCCCTTATTGCGCCCATCGTCATCGGGCTAGTTAATGCGACAATCGGCTTTGTTCTTAAGATTTTGACTCTGCCCCTCACGCTCCTGACATTGGGGCTTTTCTGGTTGATAATCAACGCCCTCATGCTCCAATTGGCGGCTGCCATCGTGCCGGGATTTTACGTCTCAGGATTTTGGGCGGCCTTTTTTGGAGCCATCATTTTAAGTCTTGTCAGTATGGTCCTTCGTTCGTTGGTTGCCAATTCCTGATTATTTTGTGTCAGCAAACGGCGGCCGGTCTTTTCTCGATCTAAAGGAGACAAGATGCAATTGAAAGATAGAGTCGCCGTTGTAACCGGCGCAGGACGAGGCATCGGCAAAGCCATCGCCTTGGCTTATGCGCGCGAAGGCGCAAAGCTCGCCATCTGCGCCCGCACCGAATCCGAAATCGAACAGAGTGCCCAAGAGATTCGGATAACCGAAGCCGAAGCCGAGGGTTGGGTTTGCGACGTTTCGATCGAGGAGTCCGTCAAAGAATTCGTCAAGAATGTTATTCAGAAGTTTGGCCGGATCGATATCCTTGTCAATAATGCCGGCGTAATGACGCGTCCCGTGCCGACAGCCGACCTGGACGTTAAGAAGTGGGACTATACGATGGCCGTCAATCTACGGGGGCCATTCTTGATGTCCAAGGCGGTGCTGCCCACCATGATGAAGCAAAAGAGCGGCTCGATCATCAACGTCTCCTCTATGATCGGCCGCGGCGCTTACCCCAATTTTATCGCCTACGCGACGTCAAAGTGGGGATTGGAAGGCTTCACGCAAACTCTAGCGGCGGAACTGAGATCAAGCGGGATCCGCGTCAACTCCGTCGAGCCCGGCGTGGTCGCCACCAAATTGACCGGCTACTCCGGCAGCAAACCGGAATCGGTAACCGAGGTTTTCGTCCATCTCGCCTCTGACGAAGCAAAAAACGTTAGCGGCAAAATGCTGAGCGCGTCCGGCTGGAAATCTCAGGTGAGATGATAGCTTAATTGCAGGAACCGCTGGAGACGAAGGACGGATTGGAGGTTTGACCACGAATTCCGTAGGGGAGGATTTACAACCCGCCCCTACGGCAAATGAATTATTCGTCAGCTCTGGAGATGCTTCTTGAAGAATGCCAGGGTTCGGCTCCAGGCTTCTTTCGCCGCCTCGGGCTGATAGCGATCCGGGCGTTGGTCGTGAAAGAACGCGTGCTGTGCCCCTGGGTAAATCGTATATTCATACGACTTGTTGTACTTTTTCATCGCTGCTTCGGTCTGTGGTACGGCGCCGGTGATACGTTCGTCACGTTCAGCGTAGTGAGCTAGCACCG